>NZ_JBHRTP010000023.1:0-114431 GCF_042646465.1 Pseudundibacterium arcticum | reverse complement strand
AACCGGCGTGGATCGCCTATCTGCTGATGGCCGCGATCGCCTTCGCGCTTGGCGTGTTGATCATCATCCCGATCGGCGGCGCCGACATGCCGGTGGTGGTGTCGATGCTCAACAGCTATTCCGGCTGGGCGGCTGCGGGTATCGGCTTCTCGCTGAACAATTCGATGCTGATCATCGCCGGTTCGCTGGTCGGATCAAGCGGTGCGATCCTGTCCTACATCATGTGCAAGGCGATGAACCGTTCGTTCTTCAATGTGCTGCTGGGCGGCTTTGGCGGCGGGACCAGTGCCGCCGCATCGGCTGGCGCGCAACAGCAACGCCCGGTGAAATCGGGCTCGTCCGACGACGCCGCGTTCCTGATGGGCAATGCGGAAACGGTCATCATCGTGCCGGGCTACGGTCTGGCGGTGGCGCGCGCCCAGCACGCGTTGATGGAACTGGCCGAGAAGCTGACCCACAAGGGCGTGAGCGTCAAGTTCGCGATCCATCCGGTCGCCGGCCGCATGCCGGGCCACATGAACGTGTTGCTGGCGGAAGCCGAAGTGCCGTACGACCAGGTGTTCGAGATGGATGATATCAACAACGAGTTCGGCCAGGCCGACGTGGTGCTGGTGCTGGGCGCCAACGACGTCGTCAATCCGGCGGCGAAAGATCCGACATCGCCGATTGCCGGCATGCCGATCCTGGAAGCCTACAAAGCCAAGACCGTGATCGTGAACAAGCGCTCGATGGCCGCCGGCTACGCCGGACTGGACAACGAACTGTTCTACATGGACAAGACCATGATGGTGTTCGGCGATGCGAAGAAGGTGATTGAGGATATGGTCAAGGCGGTCGATTAATGTCAATTCACATTGAAAACGAACACTGCGTTGCAAGGCCCAGTCCTGTTTTCATCTCCGATTCCCTTCATTTCACCGCACTAATCCTGGCCGAGGCAGTCTAACCGCGTGAAGTGTGATGCAGGCATGCGATGCAGGCAATCAACGACGCATCGTGTCCCCTGTGAAATCCGGTCAAACGTCATTCCCTGAAACGAATGGAGAGTGTGATGAATGAAGAATCCTTTAATCTGAGCATGCGCAAGTTTTTGAAGATGGTTGGCGTGAGTTCGCAGAACGAGATAGAGAAAGCGGTGGCGAAGGCCATTGCAGACGGGATGATTAAAGGCGATGAATCCCTTCCGGCCCGGATGACGCTGGAAATTGCGGGACTCAAGTTGAATGTAAAATTCGAAGGGGAAATAATTTTATCAGACTAGGCTGTTGCGTTAGGTATCCCGTCCATGGCATCGGACTAAAAATAAAGCGGAGGCATTGATAAGAAGGATGTGGAGCAAAAGAATGTAGATTGCCGTGAAGAGGATGTAGAGGAGCGCGCACGATAATGGACGACAACATCCAGGTCGATCAACTAAATACCGGAACAGATCCCTGGTATCAGGCATTATTCGAATGCAGCCCCCAGCCGATGTACATATACGATGCAGAGACATTGGGATTTCTCGCGGTTAATGAAGCGGCCAGTCATCACTATGGCTTCAGCCGGGATGAGTTCCTCTTGCTGACAACCAAGGAAATCCGGCCCCCGGCCGACATTCCCGCTCTGCTAACAGAAATTCAGGAACTCAAAAGGGAGCGCCGGGCAGGATTTCAGAAGAGCCATGTGCGGCAGCATCGTCTGAAAGACGGCTCGATCATCCATGTGGAAACCGCCAAGCAATTGCTTGTATTCAATGGCAGGGCGGCCATCTGCGTGCTGGTGAATGATGTTACCGAACGCGTCCGGGCGCAACGGCAAATTGAGCATCTGGCTTTTTTCGACGAGCTGACCGGATTGCCAAACCGCGCCAAACTGCGAAGCGATTTGCAGGATGCAATCACGCAAGCGAAAGAAGGAGGAAAGTCCCTGGCTCTGCTGATCGTGGAGCTGACCCGGTTTCGGGAAATCAACTACACGCTGGGCCATCTGATCGGGGATGAATTGTTGAAGCAGGTCGGTTCGCGCATCCGTGAAGTCGCAGGAGAGCGAGCGTTGTCTGCCCGGATCAGTAACGTTCAATTCGGCGTAGTCCTGTCAGACCTTAGTACCGGAACCGCGATCGATCTGACTGGCAGACTGCTGGATGCATTGGCAGATCCTCTCGCAGTCGGAGAAATCAGTTTTGAATTGGGCGTGCACGGAGGCATTGCATTCTTTCCAGGCCACGGCAGCGATGCGGACGCATTGATCCGGCATGCTGATATCGCACTGTATCGGGCCAGACAATCCGGGCGCAGTTACACGATTTATGATGCCGCGCATGACCCTTACAAGCCGCAGCGCTTGACCTTGCTTGGCGAATTCCGCAAGGCGATCAAGCAAGGGCAGCTCCAGCTATACTGCCAGCCAAAGGCCGATATTCAGACAGGCACGATCACGAGCGCGGAAGCGCTTGTGCGCTGGATGCATCCGGATCGTGGCATGATTCTGCCTGACCAGTTCATTCCGCTCATCGAACCCACCGAGTTGATTCAGCCCTTGACCTATTGCATGCTTGAGGCGGCCGTTCGGCAGTGTTACGAATGGAGCCGGGAAGGGCGGATGATTCCGCTGGCAGTCAACCTGTCGGCACGCAATCTGCTCAATGCCAATCTGCCCGAGTCCATCGACGATCTGCTGAAAACTTGGGGCGTCGACTCGTGCTGGATGGGACTGGAAATCACGGAAAGCAGCATCATGGCGGATCCCGCGGCCTCGATACGCGTTCTCAAGCAGCTCCATCAGATGGGACTCAAGCTTTTTATCGACGATTTTGGGACTGGTTATTCTAGCTTGAGTTACTTGCTGAGACTGCCTGTCGATGTGATCAAGATCGACCATTCGTTCACCATGAATATGATCGAGGATCCGGGAGCGGCAGCGATCGTGAAGTCGACCATCGAGATGGCCCACAACATGAAAATGAAAGTGGTCGCGGAAGGCACTGCGACCAGAGACATTTGGGAATCCCTCGCGCGCCTGGGTTGTGATGAAGCGCAGGGAGAGTACGTCAGCATGCCGATGCCTGCAATGGAATTTTCTGCGTGGCTCGATCAATCATCCTGGGCCCATTGAATGTGCGATTCACAGGCATCATTGCAATTTTCTCAGCGCCAATTCAGCACGATAATTTTGTTGTTGAAGACGCTCTTTTGACTGGTCAAACTTCGCCGCAATTTCCTCCCAAAGCAGGACTCTATCAGCGAGTTCGGTAAGACGCTCAATTGGCGCTTTCCCCCCCAGTGAACTATGGGGCCGGTCCCAAGTCTGCCATTCCGCCAACAGTTCGTCGAGAGTCGGATCCTTGAGATCGACGATGGCATAGCGACTCGCAGCATCAAGCTCGCCTCAATCGCGCGATCCGAATATACCGGTTGACCGCCTGGCATCGAGCGAAACGCCGCATTCCATGCTTTTATCTCGTCTTGCGTGATCCACAACCTCCGGCTGCCGCGTCTGTGAAGGCCCGCTTCATAGGGTGACCAATTTGTTACCTTGAATCTCACCTTCGGAATGCGGTGACGACAATCTGCGTTGTGTTTATTGGGCATCGCGCGAATAACCGACTCGGTCAGGAAAATTAGCCAGTTTCACGGCAAATGCCTATCCGTGCGCCAACGCCTCATATCTATCACCTTTTTTATTCCGTCTGACAAAGGGCCGCTCTTGGCACTTGCCGATTAACGGCACTTCGTCGAAATAGAAGTTGTAAGAGAGGAATAAAAGTGCGGTGAGAATGATTCAGAAACTTGACCTCGGTCAAGAAATTAAAAATGGAAATCTCCTTTTTTTAAAACTTGACCGAGGTCAAGTTCTGGAGCAACAACGCCTACGTAAGATCAGCTTCGCAGAGATTCCCTTTCTGCGCAAAGGCGGCCATTCGCGCTGTCAGCCCACCCCACAAATAGAGAGACATCATGATGAAAATGACCCCCGTGGCTGTTGCTTTTGCCATAATTTTTGGTGCGTCGGAACCGGCTTTGGCAGCGGACTCACCGGAAGTTCAAACGCTCAAGCAGCAGATGGAAGCGATGCAAAAGCAAATGGCTGCGATGCAAAACAGGCTGGAAGCAATGGCTGCAACGCCGCAACCGCCGCAGAAAACAGCCGCATCCGATTTCCCCCTGACCACGCAGATCGGTGGGGCCAACGTGTCACTGTACGGTTTTGTCGATCTGTCCGCCGATGTCGGCAACGACGGCAAGCAAGGCGTGAAACAAGTATCGAGCAATTTGTCTTATGTAGGGGTTCGAGGTAGCAAAGATCTGGGGTCGACCGGGATGAAGGCAATATTCCAGGTTGAAACGCTGGCCAATATATCCGGAACCCCAACCGAAACGGGTGCGCTCGCCTCACGCAATTCGTTTGTTGGCTTGGAAGGTGGCTTCGGCAAGCTGATGCTCGGTAAAACCGACACCCCATACAAGCGGGCGACGGCTATGATGGATCCTTTTGCCTCAAGTGTGGGCGACTACAACACCATCATGGGGAATACGGGCGGTGACCTTCGAGCGGAGTTCGATGCCCGCTTGCCGCATGCGATCTTTTACGACTCACCAAAGCTGCGCGGCTTTTCTGTCAATGCGCTTTTTTCGCCGGGCCAGAAATTCGATAACCTGGCAAACTCCGACAAATATGCTTTTGCTCAAGGTGAAAAAATCTGCGCTGGCGCCACGCCCGGCAGCTCAGGTTCGTTGCCGGATCCGGGATCAACATTGTGCAATGACGGCGCGTTTAAAAACGCCTACAGTCTTGCGCTCAATTACGAGTCTGGCCCCCTGTTGGGCACCGTCAGTTACGAGCGACATCAGTTGGTGGACCGCACCTCTGACAATGGCGGCAATACGGCCGATGAAAGTGCGGCGAAAGTCGGCGTCTCTTACAACTTCGGCAGCAACCGTCTCTCTGGCATCTACGAGAAATTTTATCGTAACGGCGGCATCGACCCGACCGTCAACGAACGGGCCAGAACTGGTTATTATCTGAGCGACGTGCAAGAACTTGGGCATGGGATGGATCTGATGGGTGCATGGGCGCATGCATCTACTACGCCAGGCGGTCCTGACTTTGGAACGGTGAATGACAAGGCCAACATGTATGCGCTTGGCTTGAAATACCATTACGATAAACAACTTGCCCTCTACCTTGTAGGAGCGGTGCTTAAGCAAGGTGCTGGCGCCCACTATGCGCTCGGCACAGGGGGGCATGGCACTGCGATTGCGTCGCCTCGCAATGATGCGGGCGACAACATTCCTGGCCAAACCATTAAAGCGTTGTCAGCCGGCATGCAATACGTCTTCTAAAGCGTTTTTCTCAAACTTCTCCAGAAGTCAGGATGTCGCCCGCAACCTTGATGGTGTGCGGGCTTTTTTATGCGGCAGATCTATGATGGCGCAGCGCCGAGAAGGTGAACAAACAAGCCCAAGCGGTGGCCAAAATTCTGATGCGGCACGCATTTTACTAAGCTTGTGGCTGAGTCAGCGGAATTTCGGCATCTGGCGCAAGATCGCATTGGCGCCCACACTTGATGCTTCGGTTAACGAAATCCGGCACATGGGTCAACGTTGGATTGGCGCCAACACCCGGATTCATCATCGATTCCGGATACCAAAAATCATTTCAACACCCATCTCTGGAGTTGACCATGCTAGACAAAACCATCGCCCTTCTGGAAAACCGTCTCGGGGATCAGATGGCCGACCTCGTCAAAAAATACGGCGGAACGCCGTTCTCCGCGCCTGCCTTGGCAGAGATCCCCGACATCGATCCCGCGCATATCACTGAACTGTTGAAAGAATGGGACTTGAAGCCGCCGGATATTTTCATTTTCCAGACCGGTGTCGGGGTTAAGGCATTGTTCGCAGCGACCGATTCACTGAATCTCACGGACCAGTTGCTGGGTCGGCTCGAGGCCGCACAGGTCGTGGTGCGCGGTCCTAAGCCCACCGCCGTATTACGCTCGCGCAACGTGCGCATCGACTTCAGCGCCAAGGAGCCTTACACCACCGACGAGGTGCTGTTTGAGCTCGATTCAGTGATGCTGCATGGAAAGCGCGTGGTGGTGCAGCGTTATGGCGAAACCAACTGGGAACTGCAGACGGCCCTCGAAGGCAAAGGCGCGCAGGTGGTCGAGATCGCAACCTACCGCTGGAGCCTGCCTGAAAACATCGAGCCGCTGATCAAGCTGATGGATGCGCTCGATCGCAATGAAATCGACGCGGTCGCCTTCACCAGTGCATCGCAAGCAAACAATCTGTTCAGCGTTGCACAGCAGGCGGGGAGGCAGGAAACGCTGAAAAACAGCCTAAATCGGACGGTGATCGCGTCGATCGGCCCGGTTTGCACTGCGGCGCTAAACAAGCTAGGCATTAGGGTCAATATCGAGCCGCATCCGCCCAAGCTTGGACCATTTATTACAGCGATCAATGGCATGTTGTCCGAATCGTAATTGAAGGAGGCACTCGTTCCCGGTGCTGGCTTTGCGTATCGTCACTTATCGCACTGAAAACGAGTGGAGCCTTACGCGCCAGACCGCTTTGACTATTGAATCAGGGCTAAGAGCCGTCTTATTGAGGTTTGCGTTTTTGCGACGCCTGTTACATCGAGTATCAGGCGCTTGTCTTGGCTAGACATCTTGGATAGTCAGGGTATAGGCTTGATGCCCGACCCTGACTGCTGGAGCGTCCAGACCCAGGCGGGTGGAACGTTACGCAGAATGAGCTCCTGACGCTTCCAAATGAGAGTCTTGTGTGGCGAGTCGAACGGAACCCGCTGGCCATAAGTGTACTGAACGAGTCGCCTTTTCGGGCTCGTCAGCAAAAAGTCTCTTAATAATGTAATAACTTGTACCGCAACGGTATCGGGGAAGCTACGAAACGGCAAGGACGAAACTGCCACCGATGCGTCAGGAATTTCATTAAAGAGGTCTTTTCTGGCCTGAATGGCATCGGCCACCACTATGCACGTCCCGAAGCGCCATTGCAGCGCCGCAGCCATCGGTTCATCCCGCTCTACTACCACCAACGTTGCCTCTGGAAACTCCTCACGCAAGCACTGGGTAATGGCCCCTGTTCCCGCGCCTAGCTCAATGAGATGCTGCGCGCCTCGCGCCTGCTGACACAGTGCCTTGGCCAGGAATATGGACGATGGCGCAATAGCCCCTACCAAGCCGGGGGCTTTCAGGTAATTTAGGAAAAATTTTGTGCTCACAGTCAGTCTTTCGTGGCGTTCGTGAGGGGCGCACCAAGCATCTCCGAGCTAGTGTAACGCCAGCATCGAAATTGGGGCTATGTATGGACCATCGATTGATGCCGCACAAGCGAGGCCAGCTACTTTGAAAAGACTTAGCTTAGCAGTTCCGCCATCACACGCGTGTGTACTGCGCACTGCCGCTGTCAACTGCTTCATTCTTGCGCACGCGCCCGCAACGCTAAACATCCATCAGCATCCACCCTCACGCGCGCGTACTTCTTGGATATATCCCGCTAACGATGCGGCGGTCTTTTTCCATTTCAAAAAACGACGTGAATCGAGATGCTCGATAGTTAATGCGACAGGGCCAGATTAGGGCGGCGGCTCCAGCCGGTGCGGTCTTTGTTGAGCAAGTAGCTGCCGGCATCGGTCGTGTCGACGGTGGCGCTCGGCAGATACGGATATCCGCCTTACCTATGATATCGGACAGAATGTGCCGGACGGATTCGGCTAATCTGGCACAAGAGCAATTTTATGAGGAATTGGGGCGTGTGTTACTCCGGTGACAACACTCCGACCCCGGTGATCGAACTGGAGAACAGAAAATGCGCTACGGACTCATTGTGCTGTGGATGCTGTTTGGTTCGGTGACGTCGGCCACTGCTCAGGTGAGCATCGGTATCGGGGTTCCCGGCGTGAGCATCGGGATCAACCTGCCGGTGTTCCCGGAACTCGTCCAAGTGCCGGGCTACCCGGTCTACTACGCTCCGCAACTGCCTTCGAACTTTTTCTTCTACGACGGCATGTACTGGGTATACCAGAGGGATAACTGGTACGCGAGTTCCTGGTACAACGGACCTTGGCAGCTCGTGGCCCCGGAAATTGTGCCACTTTTCGTGCTGCGAATCCCTGTGCGCTACTACCGGAGTCCTCCTGCGTACTTTCGCGGGTGGCGGCCGGATGCGCCGCCACACTGGGGCGAGCACTGGGGCAATGAATGGGGGCAGCGTCGAAGCGGATGGGACAGGTGGAACCGCAGTTCCGCTCCAGCGCCGGCCCCGCTGCCCGTCTATCAGCGACAGTATTCAGGGGAACGGTATCCCCGAGTCGAGCAGCAGCAGGCGCTGCGCAGCCAGAATTACCGTTACCAGCCGCGGGACGCCAGAGTGCGGCAACACTATCAGGAGCAGGCAGTGCAAAGAGCGCCCGCACCGTCTCAGCGGGGACCGCAGGGAGCGCCGCCTCAGGAGAGAAGTCCCAGGCAGCAGGATATCCAGCGCTCTAACCCGCCGCCGCTCCAGCAGGGCGGTCCAGCCGTCCTACGCGCACAGCGGCCGCAAAACGAAGGCGAAGACATTCAGAGGTCAGCCCCAACCCAAGCCCCGCCTCGACAACGGGGCGCGGTAGTCCAAGATCAGAGGCAGCAGCCACAGCAAGGGGCAGCCCAGCGTGAGCAGCAGACGCCAAGGTCAAGCCAGGAAAATATTCGGGATGGTAAGGGAGCGTCGCAGGAGCCCAAGCGGGGGCAAGGGCGGGAGAAAGACCGCGAGAAAGGTGAGGAACGCGGTCAGGAACGCAATAATTAATGCGGGCCAGCCATGCATCCTTGCTTTGCAAAGTGGGCGCTGCCGCACTTGCGGGCGCCAATATTCATGAGCGAGAACTGATCGCATCGTGTCGATCGGCTAGCCAAACATTTAGCCTTCAGTGCGAACCGTGGCTCGTCTTCGACGACGCATGAGCATACGCACCGCACGGTGCTCCGACGTGGGCGATCGGGCCGGAACGCAAAGCGGACTGAAGCGAGCGGGCTGGATTGCAGTGATGGTCGAAGTGCATGCTCTCGACCTGTTGCAGCCGGAGCGGGACCGACACGGACCCGAAAGGTCCGGATGCAACGCAAGCAATGATGCGCTTCTGTTACACGCATTCTCAAACCAAATGATCTGGACATTTCGCGCATTCGAAATTGCGCATGGAGATCGGCTCGGCGTTGTTCAGATATTGCCGCATTCCAGCGCCAGTTTTTCGGCTGCACGATGTGCCTTCCGCTTCGATTTCGCCATTGCTCTACCGCTCGCGGTGACCAGATCTTCATCCGCCCATTTTTTTCTTTGCGTCAGTGATGCGCACCTTTTTTGTCTCGTGCCGGAAAGGCGCGCGAGCCGCCGTTGCTCCTTGTCTGCGATTGCCTCCTGTTTGTGCCTTTCGTAAGCAAGACCTTGCAATTCTGTCTTGTCCCGCGCCGCGCGCCGCTCCGCGCTGCTGGCTTCCTCCGGCGCCACCGGGTCGTCGAGTTTCACGACCCTGGCGTTGGGGCAGGGCAGATCGCTGTATGTGATCTTGCCGTTCGCTTCGCATTTGTAGGCGGCCGACGCAGGAATGGCGAACGCGGCGAGCAGGGATAGCAGCAGGAGGTAGCGCATGGATTTCCGATATGGGGGGAGCGGTATTAGACGACTTTGCCCGGATTCATTAAATTCAAGGGATCGATCGCCTGTTTGATGCTTTGCATCAGCGCCATCTCGACTGCCGATTTGTAGTCGCGAATTTCCTTGCGTTTCAGCGCGCCGACCCCGTGCTCGGCCGAGATCGAACCGCCGTAACGGTTCGCGCTGTCATGTACCACCCGGTTGACGGCGGCTTGCTGCGCGATGAACGCGTCGGCCGAATCGCCGGCCGGCGGCGACACGTTGTAATGCAGATTGCCGTCGCCGAGATGGCCGAAAGTGACCATGCGGCAGCCGGGGAATTGCTGCTGCAACTGCACGTCGGTGGATTGAATGAATTGTCCGATGCTGGAAATCGGCACCGAAATATCGTGCTTGATATTCTTGCCCTCTTCGGCCTGCGCCAGCGGAATGTGCTCACGCAGATTCCATAATGCCTTCGATTGCGCAATCGAGGCGGCGACAATTGCATCCTGAATGATTCCGGCTTCCAGCGCATCGCCGATGAACGCTTCCAGTAACGCTACCGCATGCTCTTCCGATTCATTATCCGACAGTTCGAGCAGCACATATTGCGCATGATCCTGTGCGAACGGCGGCCGCATCTGCGGATAGTGCTTCGAAACCAGTTGCAGGCAGAAATCAGACATCAGCTCGAAACCGGTCAAGCCGGCGCCGCAGTGGTTTTGCGTCATGGTCAGCAATCGCAGTGCATCTTCCGGGGTCTGCATCGCCGCCAGCGCGGTCAGTTGCGCCTTCGGCTGCGGAAACAGTTTCAGCACGGCGGCGGTAATGATGCCGAGCGTACCTTCCGCACCGATGAAAAGGTCGCGCAAATCGTAGCCGGTATTGTCCTTGCGCAGTCCGCGCAGGCTGCTCCAGATCTCGCCTTGCGGTGTGACGACTTCAAGTCCCAGGCATAGTTCGCGTGCGTTGCCGTAGCGCAGTACGCCGGTACCGCCGGCATTGGTGGCAAGATTGCCGCCGATAGTGCAGCTGCCCTCCGCTGCCAGTGACAGCGGGAACAGTCGCGCCGCTTCGGCTGCTGCGTTCTGGATATTTTCCAGGATGCAGCCCGCTTCCGCGGTCATCGTATTGTTGACGGTATCGATCGCGCGAATCCGGTTCAAGCGTACCAGCGACATCACTATCGCAGTTCCGCTGTCATCCGGCACGCTGCCCAGCACCAGGCCGGTATTGCCGCCTTGTGGCACGACTGGCACCCTGAACTGGTTGCACAGCCGGACGATGGCGGCCACTTCTTCGGTGTTGGCCGGCTTGACAACCGCCAGTGCGTTGCCGCTGAAGCGGCGGCGCCAGTCGATCAGATAGGACGCCATATCGGCGTCGTCGGTCACTACATAGTCGGCGCCGATCGCGCTACGGCAGAGGTCGAGAAATGTGGTCATTTTGAGGCTTTTTCTATCACTTTTTTGGCCAGTTTTTTGGCCGCTTGTTTATAAGGCCGCAGATAATAAATCGTGCAGAAAAAATAGATGCAGACTAGCGCCACTTCGACCCAGCCGAGTATCGCAGACAGATGATCGCGATCGCTAGTGCCACGCACGATGCCTTCGGTGAAGTAAATCAGGATCAGCATCGACGACCACTGCATGGTGTAGACATCGCGCTTGATGACGCCGCGCAGCGGTACCAGCAGGGGCAGGACCTTCAGCACCATCCACGAGCCGCCAGGCCGCAGCGGCGCTAAGAACGTTTCCCATGCAATGCACAGCGTGATTAGCGTCAGCAGGCTGACGATTGCGCCGACATGAAAAAATTTTTGCGTTGAGGATTGCATCATTTACCTTGCAGTTTGCGGGCCGACTCGGCCAGTCGCCGTCCCAGCGCCAGCGCCAGCTGCTTTTCGTCTTCCGACAGCGGCTTGTTGCCGTCGAGTCCGGCCCAATGGCTGGCGCCGTAGGGACTACCACCGGTCGCGGTGGTCATCAGTTGCGGCAGGGTGTATGGCAAACCGAGCAGCAACATGCCGTGATGCAGCAGCGGGATCATCATCGACAGCAGCGTGGTCTCTTGGCCGCCGTGCAGGCTGCCGGTAGAGGTAAACACGCAGGCCGGTTTGCCGGCCAGAGTACCGGACAGCCAGTCCGTCGCGGTGCCATCCCAGAAATATTTCATTGCCGATGCCATGTTGCCGAAGCGGGTCGGCGACCCCAGCGCGAGTCCGGCGCATTCCTTTAAGTCTTGCAGTTCGACATAAGGCGCGCCTTGCGGCGGGATATCCGATTCGGTCTGTTCTGCCACGTTGGAGACGGCGGGAACGGTACGGAGTCTGGCATCGCAGCCGGCGACGCTTTCGATTCCTTGGGCGATCAATTCGGCCAGTTTGCGGGTTGCGCCATGGCGCGAGTAAAACAAAACGAGAATAGTCAGATTGGATCGGTTCATGCTTGGTATTATAGGGTGCTTTTTTGGCATGGAAAATAGAAGGCGCGGACAAACTTGCACCTGTCGCGGCCGCTTTGATCGTTTTCCTGCTGCCCGTACATGATTACCGTGACCGCTGATTCTTCCGCTGCCGTATAGTCCTCTTCCATGTCCTCTTCCCATTTAGCACTGTTGCGTGGCCTGTCGTGGCCTGATGTGCGCAATCTGTTTCGGTTCGCCTTGCGTCGGCTGGAGGAGGAGCGCCTGCCGCAGGTTGCGGGCAGCCTGACGTTCACGGCGGTGCTGGCACTGGTGCCGATCCTGACCATTGCGCTGGCGATCTTCACCACTTTTCCGCTGTTCAATACCTTCCGCACCTCGCTCGAAGCGTATTTCACCCAGAGCCTGATGCCGAAGGCAGTTGCCAACACGGTACTCGGTTATTTGACGCTGTTCGCGACCAAGGCGACGCGCTTGTCTGCGGTCGGCGCGATCGCGCTGATCGTGACCGCGATTGCGATGATGGCGATGATCGAGCGCGCCTTCAATCAGATCTGGCGCGTCCGAACGGCGCGCCCGTTCGCGCAGCGGATGCTGGTGTATTGGGCCATCATCACCCTGGGGCCGCTGCTGATCGGCGTCTCGATCAGCCTGACCTCCTACCTGTTTGCCGCGACCAGCGGCGTCGTCAGCAGCGTGCCCTTGATCGGGGCGATGTTTTACACTGCGATCTCGATTCTGTTGACCACCGGCGCCTTTACCTTGCTGTACGTGACGGTGCCAAACCGGCTGGTCGATTGGCGGGATGCGGCGTGGGGCGGGCTGCTGGCGGCACTCGCCTTTGAAGTGGCGAAACGGCTGTTTGCCATCTTTATTGCGCGCTTCCCGACCTATACGATGATTTACGGGGCGTTGGCTGCGATGCCGATTTTTCTGGTGTGGATATATTTGTCTTGGCTGATCACGCTGGTCGGCGCGGTGCTGGCGGCGGCCTTGCCGATCGTCAAATATGAGCGCTGGTGGCATGTGCCGGCGCCCGGCAGCGTGTTTGTCGATGCGATGTCGATTATCCGCGTGTTGTATCAGGCACGTACGTTCGACGCCACCGCGGCGGTTGACGCTGCAATGATACGGAGTCGGACCCGGCTCGGTTTCGACGAGATTGAAAGCTTGCTGCAAAACATGCTGGACGCCGGTTGGGTGGGACGGATCAAGGCCGAGGCGCCGCGCCGCATCAAGTTTCGCAAACGTCGATCCGACGAAGTGGATCGCTGGACCCTGCTGGCCAATCCCGAGCAATTGAAACTGGCCGATGTGTACCGGCTGTTCGTATTCAAGACATCGGGTAAAAATGCGCTGGCGAGACGGGTCGAAACGGCCGTCGAACGGGGATTGAACGAAACACTGGCCGCGCACTTCAATGTCGAGTGACATGGCGCCGCCAATACAGATCAGCACTCCACTGGGGGCCTGTCGGGCTTAGGAAATCGAAGCGAGTTGTGGCCGAGCGAGGGCAGATTTTTCCGCTTTTGCAGCGTCAATAGCGTCAATGGCTTCAATAGCTTCAATAGCGAACAATTGACCAAACAAGCGGTGACAGTGAATCGCTCGGGTGTTGCTAGCCGATTTTCCGGGGGCGCCGAGCCCTGAGTCCGACAGGCTCCTAGCCTGCAATAACCCGGTTCTTGCCGGCCTTTTTGGCCTGGTACAGTGCCTGGTCGGCACGGCTGACCACCGATGCCTGGTCCTCGTTCGGCGCGCGCAAGGCGACGCCGGCACTGAAGGTGATCAGCACGCGTTCGTTCTGATGCATGAAAAAATGCCTGGTTAGCGCCCGTTGCACGCGGATCAGAGTCTGGGTGGCATCTTCCAGGCCGGTTTCGGGCAGCAGGATCAGGAATTCTTCCCCACCGAAACGCGCGATCACATCCATCGAGCGCAGCGTATCCTTGACTACCCGCACCAGATGCACCAGCGCTTCATCGCCGACCAGATGACCCATCGTGTCATTCAGACGCTTGAAATTATCCAGGTCGAGCAGGGCCACACATAAGGTACTGCCGCGACGATCGGCGCGTGCCGCCTCGCGTGCGTAGACTTCGTCGAGGCCGCGCCGGTTCAGGCTGCCGGTCAGCTGGTCTTCGCGCACCAGTTCACTCAGATGTCTGAGCTTGGCTTCCAGCTCATGGATCCGGTTTTCTGCGTCCTGCACCTCCTGTCGTGCGGAGATCATCTTGTCGCGCGACCGCAGCGCTTCAGTTTGCACAATGCGGGTCTCGCGCAGCACTTCGTGCAGGATATGGTTGAGATCGGTGACGTTGTCAGCCTGGCTCATCTTTTGTGTGTAATTGTCGATTTTTTGATGATAGTCGCCGGTACTCTCCGCGACACTATTCAGTCGGTCGATGAAGGTCATCATCATGTGTTTGACCGTGACTTTGGCTTCCGACAGGCTGTGTTTCAGCAATCCCTGCTTGTAGATCACTTCCTTCAGACTGCGGGTCGCATCTTCCAGCGCGCGATGATCGAGCGGACCGGAAATCAGCTTTTGCACCACCGCGATCTGGCCATGCAACCAGCTGTCGTCTTCCAGTAGTTCGCTGACATTGTCCAGCAATAGCTTGAACAAGCGGAACAGCATTTCCTGCTGCTCGCCCGAATCGCCGGTTTTTAACTCGATCTGATAACACAGCCGTTTCAGGCGCGACGCAATCTCGTTCAGCGCCTCGTCACTCTGCGCGGTCTTGACGGCTGAACCGAGCGATTCCGATTCGGTCGCCAGCTCCGGCGCGTCTTGCAGCAACGACGCAATCGCGAACGTCAGCGCGCGTGCCAGCAATTCGCGCAACATGCGCGTTTGATGGCCGTCGACCGGCAGCGCACTGACTATCTCGATGACCGTGGTTTTCCTCAAATACTTATCGATGACTTCGCTCAGGCCCTTGCCGTAATCCTGCCAATTGCGGGTATCGGCTGCCCGATGAAAACGCTGGCCAAGTTCGGCGATCTCGCCCTGGCCGTGGCGCAGATTGGCTGCGAAATTGGTCAGCACTGTGAGTGCGCCGTCGTCGGCTGGGCGGATGACGACTTCCGCAGCTGCGGTCGATCCTGCGATGCTGTTGCCGGGAGTGGTAATGCCGGCGACTTCATTGAAGATTTCGCGATAGGCGTCGGGCGTCGGTGCTATGCGCCGTGTTGCCAACCGTCGAAATGCTTCGCGCGCGATGTCGGCGGGATTCTGCGGCGGCGGGGAGAATGAATTTTCTGGTTTATTGTGCATGGCCTGACCATCCGGAACCGACTTGGCTCGTATCATGCCCCATGGTATCGGAGATATCTTTATGTCAAGACGGAGATTAACGGCAGGAAATATACTTACTTTAGCGTTTGGTCGGAATATTTATGTGACGAATTCAGACGGAAGTCGGGTGGGAGAAAAACCCGGATCGAGTATTCGGGCGCAATAGTGTAATAGTCACATGCAATATTGGCGGAGTATATAGTCAATTCCTTCTGTTTATATGCGCAATCCTATGTCTTGCCATGGAGTATATTTTAAAGTTGGATTTGCGGCGGCAATGCGCGTGTCAGGATAGATCAATCAGCTGATTCTTGATCGCATAATGGGTGAGCTCAGCGCTGTTCTGCAGTTTCATTTTTACCAGTAAGCGCGAGCGGTATTCGCTGACTGTCTTGACCGACAGCGACAACTCCTGCGCGATCGCGCTGATGGTTTTGCCGGACGCGATCATCACCAGGGTCTGATATTCACGGTCCGACAGCGTATCGTGCAACAGGATTTCGTGATCTTCGCCGATCTGCTGTGCCAGCGTCTGCGCCAGCGTCGGACTGATATATTTTAGGCCCTTTGCCACCTGCCGGATCGCATTGACCAGTTCGTTCGGTGCACTTTGTTTGTTCAGGTAACCCGCGGCGCCGGCTCTCAGCGAGCGGATCGCATATTGCTCTTCGCGATGCATCGACAGCATCAGCACGGCCACTTGCGGCATTTCCTTCTTGATCTGCTTGAGCACCTCGATGCCGCTGCGGTCCGGCATCGAAATATCGAGCAGCAGGACGTGGCAGTCGTTGCTGCGCACCAGTTTGATCGCATCGAGTCCATTGTCGGCTTCGCCTGCCACCACGATATCGGGCGTGTCAGCCAGAATCTGCTTCAGCCCCTCGCGCACGATGGCGTGATCGTCGGCGATGAGGACCCGGATGTTGGTATTTTCTGTCATGAGATCATTTGAAATAATTCGTTCGTCGCGCCGTTCAGTCTGCCGAAAGCGGCAATTCGACGGTGACCACGCTGCCGCCGCCGGCCACCGGACCGACCGTCAGTTCACCACCCATCGCCTGAGCCCGCTCCACCATGCCGCGGATGCCGAAGGATTGGGATTTTAAGCAGTCTGCAGCGGCGATACCCACGCCATTGTCGGCGATTTTCAGGGTCACGCCGGCATCGTGTCGGATCAGGTTCACACCGACGCGGCTCGCCTGTGCGTGTTTTGCAATATTGGTCATGGCCTCTTGGAAAATGCGGAAGATCGCCGTCGCCTGGTCTGGGTGCAGCTCGATCTCGCTCACATTGGCCGAAAACTGACAGGGGAACCCGAGCTGCTTTTCCGATTCCCTGGTCTGCCAGTCGAGTGCGGCCACTACGCCAAAATCGAGGATGCTCGGTCGCAGATCGCGCGCGATCATATGGGCTGAATCGATGGTGCGATCAACTAGCAATTCGACATAGGCGGTCTTGTCCCGTAGCACGGGATTGTTGGCCGGCAATCGATTGGTCAGCAGCGACAGGGCCATCTTGATCGCGGTCAGGTTGCCGCCGATATCGTCGTGAATTTCCCGTGCGATGCGGGTCCGCTCCTGCTCTTTGACGCGGTCGACATGGGCTGACAGTTCAGCCAGTCGGGCGCGCGACTGCTTGATCTCCGATTCTTCCAGTTTGCTCTGGGTGATATTGGACATGATGCCCTCCCATTGCACGCCACCGTTCTTCGCGATGCGCGGGGTGGAGCGTAGATTGATCCATTTCACATCCCGCCACGCATCGATCCAGATCCGGCCCTCCCAGTTCCAGCTCTTCAGTTCAGCCGCGGAAGCCGCCATCGATTCCAGATACGATGGCCGGTCTATCGGCAAGATCAGCTCCACAAATTGCGACGGGACGCTACGCAGATGTTCCGACGTGATGCCGAGCAGCGCCCGGCAACCGTCGCCCAGATAAGGGAAGGAAGTCTGACCATCCGGCCGCCAAACGAACTGATACACCAGACCCGGTGTGTTAGACACGATCGCGTGGAAACGTGATTCGCTGATGCCAAGTGCTTCGGCCGACGCATGCTGGGTGCTGACGTCGTTACCGATCAGGACGAAGGTTGCTGCGCCCCCGGTCTCTGGCGCGGCGCAATGAAACAAGCGGCATTGCAACGGATAGCTGCTGCCGTCCTTGCGGACATGGATGGTATCGAGCGTCGCCTGTGCCGTATCGCCGGTGCGCAGGGGCTGCAACAACGCCGCCAGCGCGTCGAGATCCAAGCCGCTGGCAATCTGTACGGGCGTCATGGCGGCCAACTCGGCCTCGCTGTATTGCAGATTATCGCGCGCGGCTTGGTTGGTTTCGATAAAACCCAGCGTGTCCGCGTCAAAAATATAGATTTCGTTGAACGCGCCGCGCATGATCGCGGCCAGGCATTGCAGTTGCATCATGTTGTCGATTTGCTGTTGATGCACAATGGCGTCGGACCGGCGAAAAGTTGGCTCACGCGGAGCAGGAGCGGGGGCGTTTTGCCGCTCAAAATTATAACCACGTTTGTCATCGTATTTATGCCGGATCGCGGATACATTTTTTGCGCCATTCGGCGCCGACAAATACAAGCACCACGTGGGGGGCCAATCAGCGTATCGGGTCGGCCCGGCCAACAGATATCTATTCGAGCCCATCAAAAACAAAATACTCATGGTGATGCGCTAACAATGCGCAATAAAGTACATGGAAATTGATGGATACTCCTATAAATGTTTGATAATTATCAAACACAGTCATGGCCGTGGGATAAAAAATTCGCGGGGTATGTCGGATCAAAGAGCGCAGTAAAATTGGCCAGCCTGGCACCGACATTGGTCATCTTTACCAACCAGTGCATGCGGAGCCTGCGCATAGTGACAATTCGGCGCAATGACGTTACATTGAGACAATAACTAAACACGCCATAATGCAGCGCAAGCATACCAATCCTGGGAGTCGATTTTGAAATGTGATCAATGCGGCGTCGAAAATGGCCAGCATGCAGCAACCTGTAAGTTATACGGTACGTACAACTTCCCCGCGGCCGATCAACCGGTGCCGCTATCCGCCGATCATAAAATTTGCCCGGAATGCCGGACGTCGAATCCGGCGACGGCCAAATTCTGTGGCAAGTGCGGGATGAGTTTTCGCGAACCGGTAAAAAAAACGCGATCGCCTTCATCATCATCGCCAAAGGCGGTCGCGCTGAACATGACTTCAGGGGCGGGGTTGAATGTGTCCGGTGCGACAGTGTCTACCACCACGGCCACGATCGAGCGCATCGAACGCCAACCAGCGCGCGGTGTCGAGCATCCCGCCGCCGCGTTGTCCGACGCGCGGCCGCGCCGCCACTTATACCGCGGCTCCAGATTTCGGGCGCTCGGCGTCGGTTTTCTGGTGTTGGTAGTCGCAGCCATCTGGTGGTCGAGCCGGATTGATCAGGACATGTCGTTCCAGCATCTGGACGAGGCGATCGGTCATGCGCCTGCCGTGCCGCAGGTCGAGCAGCCGGTGGCGCTGACCATGCCGAACCAGTCGATGGTCGCGGCATCGTCTTCCGCCGATTCTGCACAGGCGCAAGCGTTGGAGGTAACCGACCAGCTGGCCGAAACCGAGGCCGCCACGGTCGACGAAAAGAACAAGCTGAACCAGGCCAGAATCGAACAGGAAACGCGCGCCAAACGGGCGGCAGAAGGCAAGCGCGCGGTGGAGGCCAAACGCCGCAGCGACGAACTGGCCCAGCGCCAGGCAGCTGCCAGCGAAGCGCAGCGCAAACGGGATCAGGAAGAACGCATCAAACGAGAGGAGGCGCAGCAGCGCCGCAGCCAGCAGCCGGTCGCTGCCGCGCCGGCAGCTGTATCACCGCAGCAGGCTTGCGCCGGCAGCTCCAACTTTATCAGTCGCGGACTCTGCGAAGGGCGCGAATGTGCAAAACCGCAATGGGCCGGGCTGCAATACTGCGTTGACATGAAGGAAAGACTGAAGCCGCGTAGCACCGATCATTGAGCTCGATCGTTGAGATTGATGCGGCGCAGATGAGCGCCAACGCGATCGAATCGGAACGCCATGGCGGCGCCGACATCGTTACAATAGGCACATGAACAAGGCATTTGTAAAAGAGTCCGACAACGAAGATGACGAGGGCGACGAGCTAGCCGTCGGCGGGCCCCCGATTCCGGCCGGCGCGAAAAATTACATCACGCCCGCCGGCCACCAACGTCTGAAGGATGAGTTGTTGCGGCTGATCGACGTTGACCGGCCCGAAGTGGTGCGCATCGTGTCGTGGGCGGCATCGAATGGCGACCGCTCCGAAAACGGCGACTATATCTACGGCAAGCGACGACTGCGCGAAATCGACCGACGCATCCGTTTCCTGACCAAGCGGCTCGATCTGGCGGAAGTGGTCGATCCTAGCGTGCATCATGGGCGCGACCAGATTTTTTTTGGCGCCACCGTGAGGTACGAAAACCAGTGCGGTGAGGAAAATACCGTAACCATCGTCGGAATTGACGAAATCGACCCGTTACACGGTATGATTAGCTGGATTTCACCCTTCGCGCGTACCGTCACGAAGGCCCACATAGGTGAATCGATCACGCTCAAAACCCCGGGCGGGATCGAGGAACTGCATATTATCGATGTGCAGTATCCGGCACCTTCTGCCTGAATCTGTTTCGCCCCCACTCTCTGCTATCCCACTCGGTTGCGTATTCCGCGAACTTGGCGGACGTGGCGGATGATTGATTGCGCGTTGAATTGCGCCGGTTCAGGTCGCCTTTTGGTGTGGTCCTGAATTGGGCACTGAGTCGGCTCAACGTCGACTCAACGTCGGCGCAATGTGCACCAATATGCCCCTACCTTCAACGCTACTGTGCAGCGGTGGCGTGAGACTGCGGCAGTGTTAATAATATTCATTCGAAAATAATGCCATGTCACTCGTATATTCCAGCCTTAACCATCCATTGCGTGTCCCGCTTGCGGCAGAAGTGCATTCGCGCCCGTTCTTGCGGCTGGCCGCGCCGGAGAGCCTGACCCATCTGGCGGTGTATGCGTCCCAAGGGCTGTCCAGCGCCGTCGACGATGATATTTCCGGTACGCAACATGCAATTCTGCTGGCCTTGTGCGGGCATTTCGGCGTGGCCGGCCCGGGTACCGAGGCCAAATATTTTTTCCATGATTTTGGCCGGTTCCGCTTGAAATGGGAATGCCATACCGAATTTGCGACCTATACCTTCGCCCAGAGCCAGCCGGCCGGCTTGGCCATCGGCGCCGCATTCGATCAGGTGCCTCTGCAGCACATTCCACAGCTGTGGTTGCAGAGCCTGCGCGGCAAACTGATGGTGGCGGCGCATGTGGCGCTGGAGCAGGGCGATAGTTTTCTGGCATCATCGTTGCCGACCATGGGACAGTTGTTTGAAAACAATATGCAGGCCGGCAGCCATGTCTTGCAAGGCGGTGAAATCCGGACCGATTTTGTGATCCAGGCCGATGGCTTCAGCCGGTTCCTGATGCGCGATGTCGGCCTGCAGGAGCAGCAGGCCGGACGGTTGGTGCAACGCATGCTGGAGATCGAAACCTACCGCATGATGGCGCTGCTGGGCCTGCCGCATGCACAGCGCGCGGCGCCGATCCTGAATGCGATCGAAGGCGAGTTGGCGAAACTGACTGCTGCCATGACGGATAACCAGCACAGCACGGCAAACACGACACCGGACGAGGACGGCGAACAGGCCTTGCTGAACGACATCATCGGTTTGGCGGCACGCATTGAAAAGCTGTCGCTGGAGAACAGCTACCGCTTTTCCGCATCGCAAGCCTACTTCCGGCTGGTCAAGGCCCGCATCGACGAATTGCGCGAGCTGCGCGTCGAGGGCATACCGACCATCGGCGAATTCATGGAGCGCCGGCTGGCGCCCGCGATGGATACCTGCGCCTCGATCGCGCGCCGGCAGGAAGCCCTGGCGGAGCGGATCGCGCACACCAATGATCTGCTGCGCACCCGGGTCGGGATCGTGCAGGAGCAGCAGAACCGCAAGATTCTGGAGTCGCTGAACAAGCGTGCAGCGCAGCAGTTATTGCTGCAACAGGCAGTCGAGGGACTGTCGGTGGTGGCGATTTCGTACTATTTGGCGGGGCTGGTCAATTATGTCGGGAAGGCAGCCAAGGCAGCCGGCTGGCCGGTCAATCCGGACATGGCGACCGGCATCATGATCCCGGTGATCGTGGCCGGCGTCTGGTGGGGGTTGAGCCGGATGCATCTACGCCTGAAAGAGCACAGCGGCAGATGACGTTCTAGCCGCGCTCGCGCAGCAGGCGAATCACGCCAGGGATGCGGCGCAGATTGCGCATCAGTCGCGCCAGGTGGATGCGATCCTCGATCTGCACCGTAAAGCGCAGATGGGTCGTTACGCTGTCGTTGTCTTCGCCCATGCCGACGTAGGTGATGTTGGCATCGGCCTCACCGATTTCGGCGGCGACGCGGGCCAGTATGCCGCGCTGGTTATGGATCAGCAGCTGAATATGGCAATCGAAGCGGCGGTTCAGGTCCTCGCCCCAAACCACATCGATCCAGCGGTCGGGCTCCTTGGCGCGCTGGCGCTTGGCCTGTTCGCAGTCCGCGGTGTGTACCATCAGGCCCTGATCGCGCTTGAGCAGGCCGATGATGCCGTCGCCCGGGATCGGCAGGCAACACGGCGCCAGCTGAATCGCGATGCCTTCACTGCCATAGATCACGACCGGTTCCGGCTTGCTTGGAATGATTTCGCCGCTCTCGTTGAAAAGAGGAATCGTCAGCGACTCGTTCTCGAACAGACCCAGGATATGGCGCGCCACCAGTGCCGCCATGCGTTTGCCGATGCCGATATCGGCGTGGATGTCATCCAGCGACTTGGCGCCGGATTCGTGCAGCAGCCGCTCGATCAGCGACTGCGGCAGGTCGGCACTGAGATTGAGCATGGTCAGCGCCTGGGTCAGCAGGCGCTTGCCCAGTTCGATCGATTCGCCCAGATTGATGGTGCGCAGATGATGGCGGATCGCCGACCGTGCCTTGCCGGTACGCACGAACGCGAGCCAAGTCGGGCTCGGCCGTCCCTCAGGCGAGGTGATGATTTCGACGATGTCGCCATTGCGTAATTCGGTGCGCAGCGGCGATTGTTCGTGGTTGATCTTGACTGCCACACTGTGGTCGCCGATATCGGTATGAATGTTGTAGGCGAAATCGAGCGCAGTGGCACCGCGTGGCAGCGCGATGATCTTCGATTTCGGCGTGAACACATACACTGAATCGGGGAACAGGTCGACCTTGACGTGCTCCAGGAACTCGGCCGAGTCACCGGTCTGCTTCTGGATGTCGAGCAAGGACTGCAGCCATGCGTGGGTGCGTTGCTGCAATTCCGTCAGCCCGGCTTCCTCGTCCTTGTAAAGCCAGTGCGCGGCGACGCCGGATTCGGCGATACGATGCATTTCCTGGGTGCGGATCTGAAATTCCACCGGCGTGCCGTATGGTCCGATTAGCGTCGTGTGCAGCGACTGGTAGCCATTCACCTTCGGAATGGCGATGTAATCCTTGAACTTGCCCGGCATCGGCTTGTACAGCGCGTGCAGCGTGCCGAGCGCGACATAGCAGTTGGCAAAGCTGTCGACCACCACGCGGAAACCGTAGACGTCCAGCACCTGCGAAAATGACAGCTGCTTGAGGCGCATCTTGCCGTAGATGCCGTGCAGGGTCTTCTCGCGGCCGTAGACGTCAAACGGAATGCCGGCCGCGTCCAGTGTGCCCTTGACCGCCTCCAGTACCTTGCTGACCACCTCGCGCCGGTTACCGCGTGCCGACCTGACTGCCTTGGCCAAGGTCCGGTAGCGCAGCGGGTACAGGTGCGAGAACGACAGGTCCTGTAGTTCGCGATAAATGGCATTGAGTCCAAGCCGGTGCGCGATCGGCACATACACTTCCATGGTCTCGCGCGCGATGCGGCGCTTCTTCTCGGGCACCATCGCGTCCAGCGTACGCATATTGTGCAGCCGGTCCGCCAGTTTGATCAGGATCACGCGCACGTCGCGCGCCATGGCCAGCAACATTTTGCGGAAGTTTTCGGCCTGCACCTCGATCTGGCTCTGGAATTCGATTTTTTCCAGCTTTGACAAGCCATCGACCAGTGACGCCACTGGCGCGCCGAAACGCTCGATCAGTTCTTCCTTCTTGACGTCCTGATCTTCCATCACGTCATGCAGCAGCGCGGCCATGATCGCCTGCGCATCGAGCTTCCAGTCGGCGCAGATTTCGGCCACGGCGATCGGATGGGAAATATATGGTTCGCCCGATTTGCGCACTTGGCCCAGATGCATCTCGTCCGAGAAGCGATAGGCTTCCTTGACTTTCTTCAGTTCGGAAGCAGTCAGGTATTCGGTAAGCTTGATGGTGAGATTGCTGACCGAGGCGACGCCGGCAGCCGGGCCCCCAAGGGAGCCGGTGGGTACCGCAGTATGGACGGGCGCGGTCTTTTTAGCGGAACGCCCGGACGGAGACCGTGCCGGGGTTAGGCTAACTGGTGCTGCTGATCGAGTCGAATCTGCTGGAGTCAGGTTCATACTGGAGTGGTATCAGCCGCATGGCGCGTGGTTAGGGACGAATTAGCTTGGGACTTTTTTCAACATTTCCAGACCGACCTTGCCGACTGCGATTTCGCGCAGTGCGATCACGGTTGGTTTGTCTTTCGCATCTACCTTCGGGGTGTGGCCTTGCAGCAGCTGGCGCGCGCGGTAGGTTGCCGCCAAGGTGAGCTGGAAGCGATTGGGAATATGTTTCAGGCAATCTTCAATAGTGATACGGGCCATGACGGTTCCTTACTTTACTTTAGCTTAAATTTGCATGAATGCCCAGTTGGGCAAATAGGGATGCATTGCGTGCCGCCTGTTGCGCAAACCGGCAACGGGTCGCATTGACGATAGCGGTCAGTTCTGACAAAGCGACCGCAAACTCTTGATTAATAATAACATATTCAAACTCGGGCGCGTGCGCGATCTCGCCGCCGGCGGCCAGAATGCGTCGTGTGATCACCTGCGGTTCGTCCTGGCCGCGCTTTTTCAGGCGTTCTTCGAGTGCCGCGATCGACGGCGGCAGGATGAAAATGCCGACCGCGTGCGGGAACTGTTTTTTCACCTGCTGCGCGCCTTGCCAGTCAATTTCCAGCAGCACATCGGTGCCGGCCTGCATCTGCTCGGTGATCAAGAGACGCGAGGTGCCGTAGTAATTACCGTGCACTTCGGCCGATTCGAGGAATTCGCCGCGACTGTTGCGCTCCTGGAAGTCGTCGGCGCTGGTGAAATAATATTCGCGGCCATGCTGTTCGGCCGGGCGCGGCGCGCGGGTAGTGAATGAAATCGACAGCTTGATCGCCGGTTCCTGCGCCAATAGCGCATTGACCAGTGTCGACTTGCCGGCGCCGGACGGCGCGACGACCATGAACAGGCTGCCGGAAGGAGCGTGGGGTGGGGGCATCTAAGTCCTCAATTTGCTTGGTAGTGTAGCGGCCAATCGATCGGTGGTGAACCGCGCCGAATTTGCCTTGCGCCGCTTAAAAATCTATCTTAATGGGAGTATATGCAAAAACAATGGTTCTCGAGCTCTATTTCATTGTGGCTATAAAAATACACCGTGCAGTATAAATGACGCGTCGGATCGTCTGTCTAGCTATCCAGCGGCACTGACGCGATGCCTTATTCGAGATTCTGCACCTGCTCGCGCATCTGTTCGATCAATAGTTTCAGTGCCATCGACGCATCGGCCAGTTCCTTGACCGCGGCTTTCGAGCCGAGCGTATTGGCTTCGCGGTTCAGTTCCTGCATCATGAAATCGAGACGTTTGCCGACCTGGCCGCCTTTTTTCAGGATGTGGCGCGTTTCGCTCAGGTGGGCGGTCATGCGCGACAGTTCTTCCGACACGTCGATGCGGATGCCATAGATCGTCACTTCCTGGCGAATACGCTCCAGCGCTTCTTCGCGCGACAAGGTTTGACTGCCGTTGTTACCGTTGGCGCCGTTGGTGTGGACCAGTCCGAGCGCTTCCTGCAAGCGTTCGACCGCTTTTTGCTGGAATTGTGCAATGACTTGTGGAATTAGCGGCGTGATACGTTGCACGATCGCGTCCATCGCATCGATCCGGGCGATCAGCATCGATGCCAGCGCGTCGCCTTCACGGGCGCGACTGCTCACGAAGGCTTCCATCGCCTTGGCCATGGTCGCTGCCACTTCGGCCGCCAGGTTATCCTGACCCAGTTCGGCTTCCTCGATCACGCCGGGCCAGCGCAGCAAGTCGTTGACCGACAGCGGCTGAGCGTCGCTGAAGTGCTGGCGGATGTCATTCTGTAATCGTGTCAAGTCGGCCAGCAAGCTCGCGTTCAGCGCCTGCGCCTTGCCGGCAGCGACTCTGCGTCCAAAGCTGAGTCGGCATTCCAGCTTGCCGCGCGTGACGCGGCCCATGATGGCTTCGCGCAACACCGGTTCGACCGCGCGTAAATCGTCGTTGACGCGAAATTGCAAGTCCAGAAAACGCGAATTGACGCTTTTGATCTCGATCGTCAGCGTACCGCTGGCGGTTTCGCGGGTTTCAACTGCGTACCCTGTCATGCTGCAAATAGTCACTCGGCGCCTGCTTTCTTCTTTACAAATCAGTGATTTATCCACACAATCGGAGCTACTTGCTCCAGGGATACTATGGCTATTCAAAATAACGCACCGTTGCCGGACGGACTCGAAATCGCCGGATACCGCATTGTAAAGAAGATTGCGTCCGGCGGGTTCAGTATTGTCTACCTGGCCTACGACGAGGACGGCAATGCCGTCGCGATCAAGGAATATCTGCCCAGTTCGCTGGCGTTGCGACAGTCGGGCGAATTGTCGCCGCAGATTTCGCCGGCCAATTTGCCGGTGTTTCGCATCGGGCTGAAATGTTTCTTCGAGGAAGGGCGTGTCCTGGCGCGCATCAGCCACCCGAACGTGGTCAGCGTGCTCAATTTCTTCCGCGCCAATGAAACGGTATACATGGTGATGGCCTATGAATCGGGCCGCTCGCTGCAGGACCATATCCTGCGCCGCCGCGACAAGGGGGAAAAGCCGATCGTGTCGGAGAAATTCATCCGCAAGATGTTTGGCAAGGTCATCAACGGCCTGCGCGAAGTGCATACCAACAAGCTGCTGCACCTGGACCTGAAGCCGGCCAATATCTATCTGCGGGTCGACGGTACCCCGATCCTGCTCGACTTCGGCGCGGCGCGCCAGACCTTGAAGAGCGATTTGCCGAAGCTGTATCCGATGTATACACCGGGCTTTGCGCCGCCCGAACTGTATGTCAAGAATGCCAATCTGGGGCCGTGGACCGATATCTACAGCCTCGGCGCGTCGATCTTTGCGTGCATGGTGGGCGCGCCACCGCAGCCGGCCGACCAGCGCAATGCGGACGACAAGATGGATGTGCATCTGGCCAAACTGGAAGGCCTGTATTCGCCGGAACTGATCCAGGTGGTGCGCTGGTGCCTGATGATCGATCCGATGGCGCGGCCCCAAAGCCTGTTCGAATTGCACAAGGCCTTGAAGGAGCCGATCTTCGTCAAGCCGGAACAAGAGACGCGCTACCTGAAAATACAGCGTAAACTGCGGGACATGGTGACTGCGCTCAGGCGCAAGGCGGTCGCCGTCAACACCACGATCCAGGAAAATACGCAGTAGGGCACCGTCTCCATCTGACCATCTGACCATCTGATTCAGCCAGCGCATGCAATTTTCCGTTTATCAAGAAAGCCACATCGGCGGCCGCAAGGTCAACCAGGACCGGATGGGTTACAGCTTCACCCGCGACGCGCTATTACTGCTGCTGGCCGACGGCATGGGCGGTCACCTGCGCGGCGAAATGGCGGCCGCGATTGCGATGCAGACCATCGGCACGCTGTTCCAGCAGAATGCGACGCCGTATATCAAGAAGCCCGAGCGCTTTCTGGAAGACAGCTTCTGCGCCGCGCATCGTGAAATCCTGCGTTATCGCGACAGCAACAACTTGCCGGAAACCCCGCGCACCACCATCGTCGCCTGCCTGGTGCAGCATAATCACGCGATGTGGGCCCATTGCGGCGATTCGCGGCTGTACTGGATGCGCAACGGACAGATCCTGGCGCGCACCCGCGACCATTCGCGCATCGAGACCCTGATCGCGCAGGGCAAGGTCGATCCGTCGGAGCGCGAGACCCATCCGGACCGCAACAAGTTATTCAACTGCCTCGGCGCGCCGAACCTGCCGATCGTCGAAATTTCGCGCCGCTGCAACCTGCAACCAGGCGACGTGATGCTGCTGTGTTCCGACGGCTTGTGGTCGATGCTGCCGGACCATATTCTGGCGCAGCGGCTGCACGACAGCACGATCGTGCGCGCGGTGCCGGAACTGCTCGCCAACGCGATCGGCATCGGCGGCAAGCACAGCGACAATGCGACTGCGCTGGCGATGATGTGGCAGGGCAGCAATAGCCTGACCGATACCTCGACCATCATCACCAACACCTTGCCAGTTGGCGCGGTGACCTCGACCATCCAGGAATTGCCGACCGCCGACAGCGCTGAAGTCGCCACGGAGGTCGACGCCTTCAACGACGACGAAATCGAAAAGGCGATCGAGGAAATCCGCAACGCGATCCAGAAATCTTCCCGCATTACTTCCAGGAATTAATCCCATGTCTTTTGAAAAACGCCCCAGCGCACGCGCTGCCGACGCCTTGCGCCCGGTGCGCATCACGCGCCATTACACCAAGCATGCCGAAGGATCGGTCCTGATCGAATTCGGCGATACCAAGCTGATCTGCACCGCCAGCATCGAAGACAAGGTGCCCGGTTTCCTGAAAGGCAAGGGACAGGGCTGGATGACGGCCGAATATGGCATGTTGCCGCGCTCGACCCACAGCCGGATGGACCGCGAGGCGGCCAAGGGCAAACAGTCCGGCCGCACCCAGGAAATCCAGCGCCTGATCGGGCGCTCGCTGCGCGCGGCGTTCGACCTGAATGGTTTCGGCGAACGCACCCTGCATCTCGATTGCGACGTGATCCAGGCCGACGGCGGCACGCGCACCGCAGCCATCACCGGCGCGATGGTCGCGGCCTACGATGCATTTGCGCAATTGCTGGAACGGCGGCTGATCAGCGCGATGCCGGTCAAGCATTTTGTCGCGGCGATTTCGGTCGGCGTGTATCAAGGCACGCCGGTGCTCGATCTGGACTATCCTGAAGATTCGGCCTGCGATACCGACATGAACGTGGTGATGACCGATGCCGGTCATTTCGTCGAGGTGCAGGGTACGGCTGAAGGCGCAGCGTTTGATCGCGTCACGATGGACCGGCTGTTGGATCTGGCGCAGCACGGCATCGCCCAACTGATCGCGCTGCAAAAGACAACCTTGGGGCTGGAACCCCGCTAGCAGGGACTTATACTCATCATGGTGCTTCTCTATTCCGCTTATTTATTGCGCGGAATCTGAATATACTCTGCCAAAAACGTTAGAAATGACAGCCAATGCCGGCTGCTGCACTGGCAATGACACTGAACTTCATGACCCGACAATTGATCCTCGCCTCCAACAACGCCGGCAAGCTGAAGGAATTCGGCGAACTACTGCAACCCATCGGTTTTCAACTGCATGCGCAAAGTGAATTCGATGTGCCGGAAGCCGATGAACCATACTTGACCTTCGTCGAAAACGCGCTGGCCAAGGCGCGCCATGCGGCGCGGTTGACCGGTCTGGCGGCGCTGGCCGACGATTCCGGCATCTGCGTCAATGCGCTCGGCGGCGCGCCCGGCGTGCTGTCGGCGCGCTTTGCCGGTGAGCCGAAATCGGACACGCGCAACAATCAGAAACTGATCGCTGAGCTGGCGCCGCACGCGGACAAATCGGCCTATTATTACTGTGCACTGGTACTGGTGCGCCATGCGGACGACCCGCAGCCGGTGATCGCGGAAGGACGCTGGAATGGCGAAATCATTACCGCGCCGCGCGGGCAGAGCGGTTTCGGCTACGACCCGTTGTTCTGGCTGCCCGACTTGCACCGCACCGTGGCCGAACTCAGCGCTGACGAAAAAAACCGCCTGTCGCACCGCGGACAGGCGCTACGTGCATTGGTCGAGAAATTGCAATGATTCCTATCAAACCGGTGGGCCCGGGTTATGGCACCGAGCACGGCGCCGTCAAGCCAGCGCTCAAGACGGACGATGCGCTGTCGGCCGCCGCCAATAGCGCGGCGGCCTATCTGAAGCCGGGCGTGCTCAATCTGAGCGCCTTGCCGCCGCTGTCGCTGTACATCCATTTCCCGTGGTGTGTAAAGAAATGCCCATACTGCGATTTCAACTCGCATGAAGTCAGGGGCGGTTTTCCGGAGCAGGAATATTTGGACGCGCTGCGCGCCGATCTGGAACGCGCATTGCCGTTGATCTGGGGCCGCAAGATTTACACGATCTTCATCGGCGGCGGAACGCCAAGCCTGATGTCGGCGGCGGGCCTCGATCGTTTGCTGTCGGACGTGCGCACGCTATTGCCGCTCGATGGCGCGGCCGAGATCACGATGGAAGCCAATCCCGGCACCTTCGAGGCAGAGAAATTCAAGTCCTATCGCGCCAGCGGCATCAATCGGCTGTCGATCGGGATCCAGAGTTTCAATGCGCGCCATTTGCAGGCCTTGGGCCGGATCCACGACGACCACGAGGCCAGGCGCGCGGTCGACATCGCGCGCAATAGTTTCGATAACTTCAACCTCGACCTGATGTACGCGTTGCCGTCGCAGACCTTGGCCGAAGCGCGGCAGGACATCGCCACCGCGATCGGTTTCGCGCCGCCGCATTTGTCGCTGTATCACCTGACATTAGAGCCAAATACCTATTTCGCCAAATACCCGCCGGTGGTACCGGACGACGATGCCAGTGCCGAGATGCAGGACATGATCGCGGAGATGACGACCGCTGCCGGTTATACGCAATACGAGGTGTCGGCCTATGCGCAGGCGGGACGGCAGGCGCGCCACAACCTCAATTACTGGGAATTTGGCGACTATCTCGGGATCGGCGCCGGCGCCCATTCGAAAATCTCATTCCCGCATCGGATCCTGCGCCAGGTTCGTTACAAGCAGCCGAAAGCGTATCTGGAACACAGCCGCAACGGCAACCCGGTGCAGGAAGAGGCCGAGATCGGTCGTGCTGACCTGGGCTTTGAATTCATGCTCAATACCTTGCGTCTGCACCATGGTTTCGCGCCGAATCTGTTTGCCGAGCGCACCGGCCTGACACTCAATGCAATAGAACAGCAACTCAATCTGGCCGAGGCCAAGGGCCTGTTATACCGCGACCATCGAATCATCCGGCCGACGGTTCTGGGGCAACGGTTTCTGAACGACCTGCAGCAATTGTTCCTGATGGATTGAGTCGGCTCACCGGCCGCGAGCCGATTTATTGTTGTTCTTGCATGTCTGTTGCGTCATATATTTGCCGAATGTTGGAATAAAAAAATATTGTGCAAGTTTTCTTGTCGACCCTGTTGTCAGCGCGCCATACGCTGCGGCAACAGGCGCTCTCCGTAATATTGCATTTCGTAAATGTTTCCCCTACTATCTCAGAGATAATTTACCGATAGATTACGCGCTGACGAGACAATATGACCGTGCCCGAGACAAGCGCCTCCTTCTTTCCCATTACAGCACTTCAACCGGTCACCAATGCCCGCCATGAATGGACGGCAATTGGTTTGCGCATTGACGCATCGCAAGCAATCAATCCCAGAGCCATGGTGCGCATGCTCGCCGTCACTAACTGGTTTGAGGCAGTCGGCACAATCCCGTTTCTCATGCCGCTGACCGATGCGGCGGCGCTCGACCCCGAGCACTTTTCAGCGCTGCCACCCGACCAGGTAATCCTATGCGTGACGCGCGCCATGTGCGCCGATACCATGGCACGCGAAAAGCTGCACGACTTGCAGGCCAGGGGCTTTCGCATCATGCTTGACTGGTTGCCGCAAAGGGGCGAGCAGATCGGCGACCTCGACTGCTTGTTCGGACTCGATTGCAACGCCGGGGTACCACTCGGCGCCGTGGACTGGTTGCATAAGTCGGCCGGTCCGCATCTGGCACAGCGGATCGCTGACCCGACCGGATTCGATCAGTGCCGTGTGGCCGGATTTGGCTGGTTTTCCGGCAGTTACCCGTTGCATTGTTCCAGCATCATGCCGCGCCATGACGGCAGTTCCCGCACCCGTTTGCTCAAGCTGCTCGGCCTGGTCGCGCGCGATGCCGAATCGCGCGAACTGGAGACGTTGCTGAAACAGGATCCAGCCCTGTCGTATCAGTTGATCAAGCTGGTCAATTCTGCTGCATTTGCGCATTCCGCCGAGATCACCAGTTTCAACCAGGCCATCAATCTGCTCGGACGGCGGCAACTGCAGCGCTGGCTGCAATTGCTGCTGTATTCGCGCCAGCAAGACAATGGCGAGTTCTCTCCATTATTGTCGCGGGCCGCATTGCGCGCCAGCCTGATGGAAGCGTTTTGTCGTCACAGCGGCGGCAGCCGGGAGCAGCAGGATCGCGCCTTCATGACCGGCATCTTTTCCCTGCTCGATGTCCTATTCGCAATGCCGCTGGCGGACATCGTCAAACCGCTTAACCTGGCCGATGACGTGCTGGCCGCTTTGCTGGAGCGCAGCGGTCGGCTGGGTCAACTGCTAACACTGACCGCGCACGCAGCGGGCGACTGCGCATTGCCGTCGCCAGATGCCCTGCTTGCCGGCGAAGTTGCCAGCGAAGTTGCCAGTGAAATTGCCAGTGAAATTGCCAGTGACATTGATCCGAACACTTATTGGCACAGCGTGGCGCAGGCTTGCCGCTGGGCGATTCAGGTGAGTCGGGAAGCGTGACCATGGCGCCCATCACCGCACCGGAGGATCTCGCTTGTAGCGCCGAGTTGTACGATGCGGTATGCAATCTTGAGGGGGGTGCGCTCGATGAAGCATTGGGGCGTATCGTGCGCAATCTGCTGGAGAGTCCGCAAGGCGGTTATTTTCAAGGCAGGCTGCCGGATTCGGCGATGCTGGCCGAGTCGGTTGTGCACGACGGCCAGAGCTATGGCGGGTATGCGGTTTCCGGACGTAGTGGCGGTTACAACTGGGGCGATCGGATGCGGCTGGCCGCGCTGGCACGCCTGACCGGACGCCTGCTGCGCGCGCGGGTCGAGTCGGAGCGGCGCGCACGCGAATTCGACCTGATCGCGGCGCAGCTGCGACAACAGGCCCAAATCCTGGATCAGATTCAGGAATCGGTGATTACGATGGATCTGGCCGGTTTTATCGCCAGCTGGAACAAGGGTGCCGAACGACTTTTCGGTTACGCCGCCGATGAAGCGGTCGGTCGCAACATCCTTTTTTTGTACGAGGATCAGGACGACCCGGACGACGGCAGCGCCCAGTTTGATTCCCACTTTCTGCAGCAAGGTAGCCGCGAGATAGAGGTGCGCCGCCGGAAAAAATCCGGCGAAGTGTTTTGGGCCAGTCTGTCGCTATCGCCACTGTGCGATGGTGTCGGACAACCGGTCGGCCTGATCGGTTATCTCAATGACATCACTCAGCGCAAGGACGCTGAACAACGCATCCACCATCTGGCTTATTACGATGCGCTAACGGGTTTGCCGAACCGCACCCTGCTGATGAAACTGGTCGACCAGGGGCTGGCTGTCGCACAGCGCCGCCAGACGCGAGCCAGCATACTATTTGTCGACTTGAACCGGTTCAAACCGATTAACGATACCCTAGGCCATGACGCCGGTGACCGCCTGTTGCAGCAAATTGCCGCCCGTTTTCGCAGCGCCCTGCGCGACGAGGACGTGGTGGCAAGGCTGGGCAGCGATGAGTTCGCGATCGGCCTGTTTGACAGCAGCGAGCCGTTGCAAACCAGCCATGTCGCACAGAAATTGCTGAATCTGCTCGATGCGCCATTTTCGATCGATGGCCATGAGTTGCGCGTCGGCGCCAGCATCGGCATCAGCGTCTATCCGCAGGACGGCAGCGACTCCGCGACGTTGCTGCGGCTGGCCGATATCGCGATGGTCCGGGCCAAGCAGGGCGGCGATGGCAGTGGCGGTGGTTATGCGTTTTATAGTCAGGCGATGAACCAGCGCGCGTTGCACCGACTGGGGATCGAGACTGGATTGCGGCGTGCCATCGCACACGACGAATTGTTGCTGTTATACCAGCCGAAGCTGGATCTGCTGAGCGGCGCCATCGTTGGCGCCGAAGCCTTGCTGCGCTGGCAGCATCCCGCTCAGGGGCTGATTCTGCCGGCGGAGTTTATTCCGGTGGCCGAAGAGACCGGACTGGTGGTGCGGGTCGGCGAATGGGTGCTGGAAGCGGCCTGCGCCCAAGCCCGGCAATGGCAACAGGCCGGCATCGCACCGCTGCGCATATCGATTAATGTGTCGGCGCGCGAATTCACATCGGCACTGCCCGAACGGGTGCGGGACATGTTGGCGCGGTACGGGTTGGCTGCCCACTGGCTCGAACTGGAAATCACCGAAAGCATGCTGATGCATGGTGTCGATAACATCATCGGCATCATGGACCAGATATCGGCCATGGGTGTTGCGTTGTCGCTGGATGATTTTGGCACCGGCTATTCCAGCCTGTCGTATCTGAAGCGTTTCCCGATCGATTCGCTGAAGATTGATCGCTCCTTCATCATGGGCATCCCCGACGATGGCAATGACTGCGCGATTGCCGGCACCATCATCAGCATCGCGCGGCAGCTCAAGCACAAGGTGATCGCAGAAGGCGTCGAAAATCGCGAACAGCTGGCATTCCTGCGCAAGGCAGGCTGCGACGAGATGCAGGGTTACCTTTTTTCACAACCGGTGATGGCCATCGAGTTCGAGAACATGTTGCGCGAAGGGCGCCGACTCGCGCTGTGAGGCAATTTTTGCCGCGAACCGGGCAGCAATAGGCCAACGACGCTGCGACTTAGGTATAATGCCGCACATCAGCAAGGTTGGCAGAGCGGTTGAATGCACCAGTCTTGAAATTTGCTGTAAATGAATACGGAAGCGTGGCCGAGTGGTTGAAGGCACTAGTCTTGAAAACTAGCGACGGAGTGATCCGTTCGTGAGTTCGAATCTCACCGCTTCCGCCAAAATCACCCTCAAGAAATTCCGTGACATCCCAAACCCCGCGCCTCACTGCTGACTAGGGGGTTACTTAATCTGTTGAAGAAAGTTCTGAGAGCCGCGCCCCGCCTGGGTTTGCGGCTCTTTTTTCGCAAAAAATAAATTCAAAAAAGAAGAAAACCCTGGGGGCTAGGCTCCGCAGGGGTCTCGGGGTAATTAAACACCAATTTTCAACAGATTAAGTAACCCCCTAGCACTGCTGAGCACGCGAGTTTTTTGTTTTGGGAGGTGCCGGGTGGCTCATTGTCAGCCTGGATTTTTCGGCATTTTTTTGAGAAATTACGAGCCCGTATGCGAGCGTATCAGGTCACGCCGCGGACCTATTGATTGACGCCAAGTGCCTTGGCCACGCCGGCGCCGTAAGCTGGGTCGGCCTTGGTGCAATTGTCGATATGACGCAGCTGGATTTCACGGGGTGCCCCTCCCAAGGAGCGTGCGGTATTCTCGAACAGCACCTGTTGCTGCGCCGGAGCCATTAGCTGGAACAGCGCGCGTGGCTGGGAATAGTAATCGTCGTCCACGCGGTGGTTCCAGTGATCCGCGGCGCCTTTCACGGACAGTGGCGGTTCCGAAAAATTGGGTTGTTCTTGCCACTGGCCATAGCTGTTCGGCTCGCTCGTAGCCAATGGTCCCGCCATGATTGCCGTCCACGCGCATGGCACCATCACGGTGATAGCTGTGGGCCGGGCATTTTGGCGCATTGACCGGTATCTGGTGATGGTTTACCCCGAGACGGTAGCGTTGCGCGTCGCCGTAGGAGAACAGCCGCGCCTGCAACATCTTGTCCGGTGAAAAGCTGATACCGGGCACCACATTGGCCGGGTTGAAGGCCGCCTGTTCCACTTCCGCATCGTAATTTTCCGGGTGGCGGTTCAATTCCAGAACCCCCACCTCGATCAGCGGATAATCCTTCTTTGGCCAGATTTTGGTGAGGTCGAATGGGTGATGCGGCACCTTCGCCGCATCCTGTTCCGGCATGATCTGCACATACATGGTCCAGCGCGGATAGTCCTTGTTCTCGATCGCCTCGTACAGATCGCGCTGGTTGCTCTCGCGATCATGGGCGATGACTTGTGCGGCCTCCTCGTCAGTCAGATTCTTGATGCCCTGCTGCGTTTTGAAGTGAAACTTGACCCAGTGGCGTTCGTTCTTGGCGTTAATCAAGCTGAAGGTATGGCTACCAAAGCAGTGCATGTGGCGATACGAAGCGGGAATGCCACGGTCACTCATCACGATGGTCACCTGGTGCAACGCTTCCGGCAGCAAGGTCCAGAAATCCCAGTTGTTCTTGGCACTACGCAGGTTGGTGCGCGGGTCATACTATCTGGCAAAGCCTGGAGATTGATATTTGCTGGACGGCGGCTTCCATTTCATTCGCCAAGCGGACCGCAACAGCGATGCACGCCACGCTGTGCTCGATGACGGCATGCCGCGCAGTGTCATCCTTCATCTCACGCGCCAACCCGTGACGTCAATTTGTGGCAGTATATTTGGAGCGCATTGTTTTTCATGCGAAACAGCGCTTTTTTTGCTTATACACCGCGGTGTATATCGTTCATCCTGCCGTTTGTAGCCGACGCGAGCTTCCCATGTTTGTGCAATCCCTGAGAATGACCCAGCGCGACTGGCGCGCCGGTGAACTGCGTTTTTTGTTGGTGGCGCTGATCGTGGCGGTGGCAGCGTTGTCGTCGGTCGGATTTTTTGTAGACCGGATGCGGGCCGGCTTGAATCGCGATGCAAATCAATTGCTGGGCGCCGATCTGGTGATCAATGCCGATCAACCGATCAGCGCGAGCTGGCGGGCCGAGGCGCAGCGGCGCGGGCTGGTATTGGCCGACACCATCGTGTTTCCCAGCATGGCGTTGGCCGGCGAGGGCGACCAGGCCAGTTCGCAACTGGCGTCGATCAAGGCGGTCACGCCCGGTTATCCCTTGCGCGGCAGTCTGAAAGTGACGCAGCGGATGGGCACCGATGCCGATGGCGCTGACGCCGGTAGAAGCACGCGCCACATTCCGCTGCCCGGCACGGTCTGGGTCGAGCCGAATCTGTTATCCGGACTGAACGTGACGGTCGGCAGCTCGCTGCAGCTGGGCGACAAGGTGTTCAAGATTGCGCAGGTGATTACGGCCGAGCCGGATCGCGGCGCCGCCTTCATGAATTTTGCGCCGCGCGTGATGCTGGCGGCGTCGGATCTGGCCGCGACTAACCTGGTCCAGGACGGCTCGCGCGTCACCTATCGGCTGCTGGTCGCGGCCAAGGCAAGCCAGCAGGCCAAGACGGGCGATGTTACGGCATTTCAGCGTTGGGTCCAGGCTCGCATCGATCAGGACAAGGTCAAAGGGGTGCGCATCGATTCGCTGGAATCGGGCCGGCCCGAGATGAAGGCGACGCTCGATCGCGCCGGGCAGTTTCTGGCGCTGGTCGGCCTGCTGTCGGCGATGCTGGCAGCCGTCGCGGTGGCGATGGCGGCGCGCCGTTTCATGCTGCGTCATCTCGATGCCTGCGCGATGTTGCGCTGTCTGGGCCTGACGCAGAACCAGGTGACGGCGCTGTATCTGTTCCAATTTTTGATCGTCGGGCTGGTGGGCAGCGTGGTCGGCGCGCTGGTGGGGTTTGCCGCGCACTTTGTCTTGCTGGAATGGCTCGGCAAGCTGGTATCGAATGACTTGCCGTCGGCGTCGTTGCTGCCGGGCCTGCAGGGCGTGGCCATCGGGATGCTGCTGCTGATCGGTTTTGCATTGCCGCCGATCCTGCAGTTGCGCAATGTGCCGCATAACCGCGTGATCCGGCGCGAACAGGACGCGCCACAGCCCTTGACGCTGGCCACTTACGGGTTGGGCATCGCCGCCTTTGTCGCGTTGCTGCTGTGGCAGACCGGCGACATCAAGCTGGGGCTGTTGACGGCGGCCGGCTTCCTGGGGGGCTTCGCCGGCTTCGCACTGATCGGCTGGCTGAGCCTGAAGTCGCTGAAAGCCCTGCGTGGCGCCATCAATCACGCCAGCTGGCGTTTCGCGATTACCTCCTTGCAGCGCCGTCCGGGTGCGACCGTGGTGCAAGTGGTGGCGCTGGCGCTCGGTCTGATGGCCTTGCTGCTGCTGACCGTGATCCGTGGCGAACTGATCGGCGCCTGGCGCCAGTCGACGCCGCCGGATGCGCCCAACCGCTTCGTGATCAACATCCAGCCCGATCAGAAAGACGCTATCGCGGCGCGGCTGGCCAAGAGCCATATCGCCAGTCCGCTGCTGTTCCCGATGATCCGCGGCCGCCTGATCGAGGTCAACGGCGCGCCGCTCACCGATGCCAGCTACCCCGATGATCGCGCTAAGCGGCTGGTCGATCGCGAGTTCAATCTGTCGTACATGCCCGATCTGCCGCCGCAGAATCAGGTGATTGCCGGCCGCTGGTATAGCGATCAACGGCCCGAAGCATCGGTCGAGGAGGGCATCGCCAAGACCCTGCATCTGAAGCTGGGTGACAAGCTCACTTTCGACGTCGCCGGGCAAACGGTGACGGCGCCGATCACCAGTTTGCGCAAGCTCGACTGGGGTTCGATGCGGGTCAATTTCTTTGTGATCATTAATCCGAAGGCGATGGCAGACTTGCCGCAGAGCTGGATCACGGCCTTCCATTTGCCAGAGCGCCAAGGCGCGTTTGCCACCGCACTGGCACGCGATTTTCCGAATCTGACCGTGATCGATGTCGGCAGCGTGCTCAAACAGATTCAGAATGTGCTGGATCAGGTTGTGACGGCGGTCGAGTTTCTATTCCTGTTTACGCTGGCCTCGGGGGTGCTGGTGCTATACGCGGCATTGGTCGGTTCGCAGGATGAGCGCACCCGCGAGGCCGGCCTGCTGCGCGCGCTGGGGGCGACCCGCAAGCAGTTGTCGCAGGCGCAGTGGATCGAGTTCACGCTGGTGGGCGGGCTGGCGGGTCTGCTGGCAGCGAGCGGGGCGGCTGCGGTTGGCTGGGCCTTGGCAAAATATGTATTCAATTTTGAATGGGCCTTCAGTCCGGAAGTGTGGCTCGCGGGTCTGGTGCTGGGCGCCGGCTGCGCCATCGTCGGTGGCTGGGTCGGGCTGCGCAACGTGTTGAAGCAGCCGCCCTTGCAGACGCTGCGCGAGGCCTGATGTTGTCGCGTATGCGGTGGATTATGGCAGTATGTTCTTGTTATCCATTATTTATATGCGCTATGCCGATTTAGCTTTGCCAGTATATGTTGGTTGATTGGTGCGGGCGCCGTCGGTTCGCGTAGATTGCCGGGTATATTGAATCTATTGCGTCCGGCGCGATCAAACCGGCCGTCGCTATTTCGCGCCTGTCGATGCGCTATTATTCGCCCCATGACTACTGAAGAACTGCAACAGCAAAGCGTCTATCAACTGATCGGCGGCGATACCCAACTGCGTGAACTAGTGGACCGGTTTTACGATTTGATGGAGTTCGAATCCGAATTTGGCACCATCCGCGCGCTGCATCCGGCATCGCTGGATGGCTCGCGCGACAAGTTTTACTGGTTTCTGTCCGGCTGGATGGGCGGGCCTGACCTGTTTATCGAACGCTTCGGCCATCCGCGCCTGCGGGCGCGGCACCTGCCGTACGCGATCGGCTCGATCGAGCGCGACCAATGGTTGCGCTGCATGGCGCTGGCGATGCAGGATGTCGGCGTGGAGCAGGGTTTGCAGGAGCGGCTGATGCAGTCGTTTTATCAGACCGCCGACTGGATGCGCAACAAGCCCGACTGATCGATCGCATCACGCTCGCACCTGGCTCCAATCGGTGCGCATGGTCATAGACCGCTCGCCAAACAACTAAAAAAAGACATGACCCAAATCGAATTTTTCGTGTTGCTGGCCGCGGCGGCCATCGCCATCCTGCTGCAGTTGATCGTGCTGACACTGGTGCGGGGCAAAGGACCGGATGTGGCCGGCTTGCTGTCGCAACTGCAACAGAATCTGCAAAATGCCAACGAGCGTACCGAGCGGGAGTTACGCGGCCAGGTGCAGATCACCGCGCAGGCGACACGGCAGGAATTGGGGGGGAATTTTGCACAATTTCAGCAGGCGCTGGCGGCCCAGCTGACCAGCGTCGCGACGATTCAGAACAATCAGATCGACACTTTTTCGCAACAGCTCGGCAAACTCAATGAGTCCAATGTGCAGCAGCTGGACGCGATGCGCCACGCGATGCTGCTGCAATCGCAGCAGGCCCGCGAGGAGCAGTCGGTCACGCTGACCCGATTTGGCGACACCCTCAATCAGACACTCAACAGCCTGACCGAGTCGAATGCGCAGCGCATGGCCGAAGTGCGGGCGACACTGGAAGAAAAAATCAAGGCACTGCAAACCGATAACGCGGCGCGGCTGGAGCAGATGCGCCAGACCGTCGATGAAAAACTGCACGCGACGCTGGAGCAACGGCTGGGCGAATCGTTCAAGCTGGTGTCCGACCGTCTCGAAAAAGTGCATCAGGGGCTGGGCGAGATGCAGCAACTGGCGATCGGCGTTGGCGATCTGAAGCGCGTTCTGACCAACGTCAAGACCCGCGGCACCTGGGGCGAAGTGCAACTCGAAATGTTGCTGGAGCAGGTGCTGACGCCCGAGCAATACGCAAAGAATGTTGAAACCGTACCCGGCAGCGGCGAGCGGGTCGAGTTCGCGATCAGGCTGCCCGGCAAGGACGATGGCGGCGTGCCGGTCTGGATGCCGATCGATGCCAAATTCCCCAAAGAACAATACGAGCGGCTGGCCGAAGCGGCCGACCGCGCCGACGCCGACGGTGTCGCGCAAGCCGGGCGCGAGCTGGAACGTGCGGTCCGCGGCGAAGCCAAAACCATCGCCGAAAAATACCTGTCGCCGCCACTGACCACCGATTTCGCGATCCTGTTCCTGCCGACCGAGGGCTTATATGCCGAGGTGATGCGGCGCCCCGGTCTGGCCGACGATTTGCAGCGGCTGCATCGCGTTACCATTTCCGGGCCGTCCACCTTGTCGGCCTTGTTAAACAGCCTGCAGATGGGTTTCCGTACGCTGGCACTGGAAAAGCGCTCGTCGGAAGTATGGCAGGTGCTGGGCGCAGTCAAGACCGAATTTGGCAAGTTTGGCGAGGTGCTGGCAGCGACCAAGGTGATGCTGGAGCGCGCCGCCAAGAATATCGACCAGGCTGAAACCCGTACCCGCCAGATGACGCGCAAGCTCAAGACGGTCGAGGCGCTGCCGTCCGAGGTGGCGCAGCAATTGCTGGCGGGTGAACCGGCCGAACTCTCCGAGAGAGACGCGGTGGCGCCGCTGTAGTCGCAGTTTTTGCGCCCGTCCTGTCGGCCGGCAGGCAGGGTGGCGTGCGGTCATGAGCATGCCATGTGTCATCGAATTGCCCCGCCCGCGCGTTTACTTACTAATTGCCACTGAAAGGATTTTCCATATGAAGCGCTTCCTATTCGCAGCAGCAGCCGCAACAGTGGCCGCGGCAGCTGTTCCGGCATTCGCTGCCGATGTCGGTGTCTCGGTCAGTGTTGGCGACCCCGGTTTTTATGGCCGCATTGACATCGGCAATGTGCCGCCGCCACAACTGATCTACGCGCAGCCGGTCATCGTCCAGCCGGTGGCTGTGGCAGGCCCACCGCTCTACCTGCATGTGCCGCCGGGCCATGCCAAGCACTGGAGCAAGAATTGCTATAGATACAATGCCTGCGGTCAACGGGTCTATTTCGTCCAGGATAGTTGGTATAACAACGTCTACGTTCCGAGCTACCGTGAGCATCGCGGCGGCCGGGGTGAGCATCGCGACGGGTACGACAACGGCAATAATGACCGAGGTCACGACGGTGATCATGACCGCGGTCATGACAGGGGTCATGGCAAAGGCCACGACAAGGACCACGGCAACGGGCACAAGGGTGACTGAGTCGACGCTGTTCCTGGCTACTTGATGCCCCGCATAGTCAGGCCTGTCGGCTGAGCCAGCGCCATAGTGTGCGGCACATACGGCTACGATTCGGTGTCGCGATGTAATGCCAAATCGTCGCGTCTATTTCTTCGTTTCCTCCTTCCCGACTTGGGAATGGTCGTTGGCTTGGCCGGGCAGCGGCATGGAGGTCGCTTCCTGGCCCTTGTTCAAGTTGCTGGGGCTGGATTGACCGGGGCCGCGGCTCGCGTCGCTGGCGGTGCTGGCCGACGTGTTCGGCGGGATGGTCGCGTCGGATGGCGGCAGGGCGCTGGGCGGCGCCGCGACCGAATTCGGGTTGCTGGCCATAGCCGCGTCCGCTGGCGTTACGGTCGCTGCGGTGTCGGCTTTTTTACAACCAAAAAGGCATACCGAAAGCAGACAGAGTGCAATTGCACCGCGACATCTATTCATGGTATTTCCTCCAATTGAAGCGCGTATTCAGTCTAACTGCCGGCGACAGGAAAGCAATCGGAAGTTACGCCGACTCTGCGCCAAACCAAGCTATTCGCCCGGAGATCGCCCGGCGCTGCTGAATTATTTATTATCGGATCGCTGTTGTCGATAGCGCCTATCGGCGCCCGAATTGCTTCACCATAATTTGGCCAGTGGCAATACGATGCCAGTGAACAACGACCAGTCTTGCGACGCCTTGGTCAATCCTTTGATAAAACCGAAGTCGATGGCCAGTCGGTTGCTGGGGCTATAGGTCAGCGCGGCCAGTAGTTGTGCGGTATTCGGTGCCCCCATGCGGTGCGTGCCGCTCAGTTCGGCCGTCGTGCCCCACTTGTCAGCGACCGGCAACGAGAACGAGGTGGACCAGCCGGTCTGGGTGCGTGATGTCTCCGGTTCGGACGTGCCTAGCCGGGTCAGGTTGAGGTTGGCGTCCATGTGCACCCGGTCTATGTCTCTGCTGAAAATCCCGTTCAGGCTGTAATCGGTTTTACCGCTGCCGATGCTGTCTTTCGCGGTCGCTAACTTGGCACCCAATTCCAGACCCAACGCGGTTTTATCGTCGATCAGGAAAGCGCGTTTCAGTACCAGCGTGGTATCGCCAACGCCACGTGCGCGATTGCCAAATTCGTCGCGCGCCGAGACATAGGATTCGCCGCCGATGAGGACACCCCACTGCGGGTTGAATGCCAGCTTGAATTGGTACGGCAGGCTATCGCGTTTGTTTTCGTCCATCTTGCTGCTGAGGATGCCCAGTTCCAGTTCCAGTTGCCCGGGAACCGGCAGCTGCGCCGGACTGGAGACGGACGGGCGATAGGGCGTGATCGCTGGTTCATCTGCGGCAAATGCGCAGACGCTCAATGAGGCGGCTAGCGCAGCGATAATCTGGTGTAATCGTGATCTGATCAGTGGCATTTCATTTTTCTCGGCAGATGTTCGGTCGGGTGATGTTTTTGGTGGTGTCGATCGGCTGGTGGTCTGACCGACAATGGTTGTACGATTTCTTGGGGGTCAGATCAGGCCCTCGAACAGCAGCACATCGACGTCGTCCCCGGCGGCGACGCTGGCTTGCTCATGCGACAGCACCACCATGCAATTAGCTTCCGACATCGAACGCAAGATGCCCGAGCCCTGCGACCCCGTGATGCGCACCTGCCACTGGCCATCGGCCGCGCGCGCCAGAATCCCGCGTTGATATTCGGTGCGACCCGGCCGCTTGCGGATCGCCGCTTGCGACGTGACGCGCATCAGCGGTAGCGGCGGCGCGTCGGCCCCCATCAGGTGCAGCAAGGCGTCGCGCGCGAAAAAATAGAAGGTCACCATCACCGCCACCGGATTGCCCGGCAGCCCGAACAGGTAGGCGCTCTTGCCATTCGACGTGATCTGGCCGAACGCCATCGGTCGCCCCGGCCGCATGCCAATTTTCCAGAAACAGACGTCGCCCAGTTGCGCCATCATCTGCTTGGTGTAATCGGCCGCGCCGACCGACACGCCGCCCGACGTGATCACCGCATCGGCTTGTTCGCAGGCGCTACGCAACGCCGCTTCCAGCGCCGCCGGTTCGTCCTTGACCACGCCCATGTCGATCAGTTCGCAACCAAGCCGCGTCAGCATGCCGAACAGCGTGTAGCGGTTGCTGTCGTACACGCAGCCCTGATCGAGAGGCTGGCCCAGCGAGCTCAACTCGTCACCGGTCGAGAAGAAGGCGACACGCAAGCGCCGCTGCAGCGGCACCGCGGCGATGCCGAGCGACGCCAGCAGACCGAGCTCGGCCGGACGCAGGATTTTTCCCTTGCACAGCGCCGCCGTGCCGGCCTGCAGGTCCTCGCCGCGCAGGCGGCGGTTGTCGCCGCTCTTGACGACGCCAGGCGGAATGGTGACCTGAGTAGCGGATGCATCCTGGGTAAATTCCTGTGGCACCACCGTATCGCAACCGTCCGGCATCACGCCGCCGGTCATGATGCGCATGCATTCGCCGGCCGTCGGCACTACGTCGCAGGCGTTGCCGGCATAGCTGGTGCCAATGATCTGTAGCGTGACCGCTGCCTGCGGGTCCAGATCGGTACTGCGCAGGGCATAGCCATCCATCGCGGAATTGTCATGTGCCGGCACGTCGATCGGCGAGATGATGTCTGCGGCCAGCACGCGACCGAGCGCGTCGTGCAGCCCGACCGTTTCAACCGTTTCCAGCGGCGCAATGACGCTACGGATGATTTGCTGCGCCTGCGCCACAGGCAGTGCGTCGGGGTCGTAATCGGACAGGCAACTGACTATCTCGGCAAGTGTCGGATTTTGCATGGTGGATGGCGCCAATATCAGGAGAAAAAATGATTGTATCAATTCGGATCAGATCCGGACTCAATCGGACGCGCAGCGTTCGAACACGGCAGGACTATCGCGCTTCAGGACAGTAACCGTTGTGCGAATCCCCAGATTTATGTCATTGCAGGCACTTTTCCGGCAACGCATATGGACGCGTCCGCAAGCCTCAATCAGACGATCGCCGCCGCTCAAGCACAGTTTTCAGATTTTGAAGCGCCCTGGACGACTGGCGTTTGAGTATCCAGCGCGTCAGCGTCGCATCGAGATGGCGCCACGGCCGGCGCTTCGAGCGGTATTCCAGCGTGCGGTGGAAGCGGCAACCACTATCGGTGGGCATGATCGTGTAGATGATGTGTGCCATTCCATTGCAGGTGTCGGTGGTAATTTCCCAGCGTTGTGGCGGCACGCAAGCCAGAACAGTCCAAATCGCCTGATCGCGGCGACCTGCCACCGCGATCAGTTCAAGCATAGTCTCGCCGGCAGTCAGTGGCCGATCCGGAACGTTGCGCACCTCAACCGTTGCCGGATGCCAGGTGTGCCATAGCGCCGGTGTGGATGCATAATCGAAGACTTGCTGGGGCGAGCAATCGATGTCGATCTCGGTGTCCACGCGCACGCAGGTCAGGGAAAATAATTCCCATTGCTTTGCAGCGTCGTTCACCATCATCATCGATTTCCCTCGGTTTTTTTAGCTGATCCGCGTATAGCGATGGATCGCAGGTGGTTGCGCCAGCAGATCTCCGGCGTTGGCGATCGCTGCGACGACGTGCGGCGCCGTCAGGTGAGCATCCGCCGCTGCCTGATCTGTCCAATGCTCGATGGTCACAAACTCGAGCGGATCATCGTTATTCTGAAACAGGTCATAACTCACGCAACCTGGCTCGCGGCGCGTAGGATCAACCAGATCTCGCAGGATTTTGCCAAGCGCGCTTGCAGAATCGGCGCGCGATGAAATTCGGGCCATAATTTTGATCATCGTCTTCCCCCTCCTTGATACACGGTTAGATTGGTTCAAACCTGCGCAAATCCTCCAGCGTATTGATATTGCGAAACGCCGTCGCGTCGTCAAACACCACCTCGGCCACCTTCAGCGACGCATACCACTGATCGACCTTGCGACCACCGCCTTGCAGGAATTCGGTCAGATGCGGCCGCAGCGATGTCTTCAACAGGCAAAACACCGGATGCGACTGGCGCCGCGGCTCACCGCCTTCATCTTCCAGCGTGACGGCGACCGCCAGATCGGCGTCCTCATGCACCAAGGCCTGATACAGACGTGTCACCAGATCGGTCGGCAGGAAGGGGGAATCGCAGGGCGCGGTGACCAGATAGGGCGTTTCGCAATGGCCCAAACCGGTTTGCAGGCCCGCCAGCGGACCGGCAAAACCAGTTAGCTCGTCGGGCCAGACCGGCACGCCGAAGCCTTCATACGGGCCCAGATTCTGGTTCGCATTGATCATCAGATCACCCACTTGCGGCGCCAGTCGCAACATCACATGCAGCGCCATCGGCGCGCCGCGAAACGACTGCAGACCCTTGTCCACGTTGCCCATTCTGCTGCCGCGGCCGCCCGCCAGGATCAGGCCGGTGATGAGGTCGTTCGTTGCATTTTTCTGTGCAGGCATGGTTGCTGGCTCCTGTTCGGCGGCTTGGTCAGATGGGAAATATTTTTATGGAATTCGATCCGGCAGTGTTTCGATGCCGCGTTTTTATTGCGCTGCTGCGGTCATCCCGCAATCGTACCGCAAATGAGTCACACAAAATCATCATGGAGTATGTGTAATTCTCGACGTATTTAGCTGCGGATAAATGCCAGCGGCAGCTGGGTGTGGCGCGATACGGTCGCCAAATTTAACAAGGATCACCTACAAAGAATTGACGACGGGCCCGGCCAAACTGGAAGTGGTATCGATTGCACCGGCGCGACCAAGCAAAGATGTTTGGCGATGTGCAGGAGAGTTATCTGAAATCCTGGCGCAAGCCTGCATGAACGTACAGAAAATTATTGACCACTAAAGGAGCTTGAAATGGACAAGGCATTCTGGTTGCAACGGTTTTTCCTGGTCACGAAACTGGTGTTCGCGGTGCTGATGGTCGGCGAGCTGATGAAGGGGCACGCGGTTGATGTCGCATTATGGAACAGTCTGGTGTGGTCGCTGCTGTCGAGCGCGATCTACACCGGTGCCAGTGTCTATAAGCTGCATCCGGACGAGACCCGCGCACTGTGCCGCGACGTGTTTACAGACTGAGCGACCATCGGTCACGACGGTGCGAGCAGGTGGATCAGCGTCAGCCGCCGATATACGACATCTCCACCTTCTTGACGGCCGACCCCAGTTCGGCCGTTTTTTCACTGCGAAGCTCGGAATAGCGATCGGAGCGCGCACGCCACAGATGCGCCACCGCGCTGGAAATTTCCGCATCCGAGCGGCCGCTGCGCAGCAATGCGCGCAGATCGTGACCGCCGGTCGCGAACAGGCAAGTGTACAGTTTGCCTTCGGTGGATAGCCGGGCCCGGTTGCAGGCGTGGCAGAAGGCCTGGGTCACGCTGGAAATCACGCCGATCTCGCCGCCTCCGTCGACATAGCGCCAGCGCGCTGCAGTCTCGCCGGTGCAATTGGCTTCGATTGCTTGCAGCGGCATCAGGGCGCTGATACGGCGCACCACGTCGGCCGAGGGAATCACTTCATCCATGCGCCAGCCGTTCGACGCGCCGACGTCCATGTATTCGATGAAGCGCAGGATATATGGCGTGCCCTTGAAGTGACTCGCCATCGGCAGGATTTCCTGCTCGTTCCAGCCGCGCTTGACCACCATGTTGATCTTGATCGGTCCCAGTCCGGCGCGGTGGGCGGCATCGATGCCGCGCAGCACGTCGGCGACCGGAAAGTCGACATCGTTCATGCGCTGGAAGGTGGCTTCGTCGAGTGCGTCGAGCGACACCGTGACGCGGTTCAGGCCGGCATCCTTCAGCGCCTGTGCCTTTTTCGCCAACAGCGAGCCATTGGTGGTCAGCGTCAGGTCAAGGTCGCGACCGTCCGGCGTTTTCAATGCGCGCAACATGGCGACCAGTTTCTCGATATTTTTGCGCAGCAGCGGTTCGCCGCCAGTCAGTCGGATCTTCTCGACGCCGTGTGCGACAAAAATTCCTGCCAGCCGCGTGATTTCCTCGAACGAGAGCAGCGAGGTGTGCGGCAGGAAGGCGTAGTCCTTGTCGAACACATCTTTCGGCATGCAGTACACGCAACGAAAATTGCAGCGATCGGTGACCGAAATCCGCAAATCGTGCAGTGGCCGCGCCAGGGTGTCGGTCAGCAGGCCGTTGGGCTGCTCCAGGCGAACGGGGATCACCGGCACCGCAGTCAGCGTGCGATGGTCGGCGAGAGGGATCACTTTTTCAGGCATTTTGTCGGAGTATGTTGCCATTGCCTAAGGAATCATTGCGGAAATGGATTGTATCTAATGGAGTATATTCTGCGCTTGGGCACTTGGCGCTGCTTCGGCTAGCCGATCGCCACGGCAATCGATGGTAAATACGATACCACGAGGCCGGCAAGCGCGCAGGCGAGGATCAGCTTGATGGTGCCGATCTTGTAGTGGAACACCGCGATGCAGGCCGCTACAGTGATCGCCAGCGCCAGATAATCGAGATGCGGTTGCGGTGATGTGAGCAGGAACACCTGCTGCGCGAAGAATAGCGCGAGGCTGACGATCACGCCGACCACTGCGGCCGAGATCGCGGTCAGCGGCGCGGTCAGGTGAATATTGTCGCGCGTCGATTCGACCATGGGGCCGCCGGCCAGGATGAAGATGAACGACGGCAAGAAGGTGAAAAAGGTGGCGACGCTGGCCCCCACCGCGCCCGCCAGCGGCAGCGCATCGGCACCGAACAGCGCCTTGCTCCAGCCGCCGACGAAACCAACGAACGCGACGATCATGATCAAGGGGCCGGGCGTGGTTTCGCCCAGCGCCAGGCCGTCGATCATCTGCGGGCCGCTCAGCCAGTGATAGGTTTCGACACCGCCCTGATAGACATAGGGCAGCACGGCATAAGCGCCGCCAAAGGTCAGCAATGCCGCTTTGCTGAAGAACCAGCCCATCTGTGCGTACGGTTGATGAATGCCGAACAGCGCCGCGATTGCCAGCCATGCGCTGACACCGAGCCCGACCCCGACCGCCAGTACGGCAATCAGCCTGGCCCACGAGAAGCGCGCGTGCAGCGGTGTCGGCGTGGCATCATCGATGATCGCCGCGCCATACGACTTGGGGACGCCGCCGTGGCCGCCGCCGATCACGAACAGATCGGGCCGGACCCGGCCGCCGATCCAGCCCAGCAGTGCGGCAACCAGGATAATCAGCGGAAACGGCACGTGCCCGACCGCAATCGCCAGCAAGGCCGCGACCGCAATCGCGATCAGCCACGCATTTTTCAGCGTGCGTGCGCCGATGCGCGCCGCCGCCGCTAATACGATGGCCACCACCGCCGGCTTGATGCCATACAGCACGCCGGCCACCAGCGGCACGTTGCCGAAAGCCATGTAAATCCAGGTCAGCGCGATCAGGATCACCAGCGACGGCAGCACGAACAATGTGCCGGCGATGAGGCCGCCGCGTGTCCGGTGCATCAGCCAGCCGATATAAACGGCCAGTTGGGTCGCTTCCGGCCCGGGCAGCACCATGCAGTAATTGAGGGCGTGCAGGAAGCGCTGCTCCGAAATCCAGCGTCGTTTTTCGACCAGCTCGGCATGCATCAGCGCAATCTGGCCGGCCGGCCCGCCGAAGCTGATGAAGCCGAGTTTCAGCCAATACCAGAAGGCGGCGCTCAGGCTGACGTCGGCAGGTCGTACGGTGTCCGGACTAGGCATAGTGGATGGGGGAAGGGTGAGCAAGTTGCTGACTTTTTAATTATTTTTAATTATTTTTAATTATTTTTAATTGTTTTTAATTGTCATTGGTTCAAAGCGCGGGTGTGTGAAAAAGGGAGCCATCGGCTCCCTTTTTCGTTGCATTGCATTGCATCGCAGTGCGATGTAGTGCGTCACATCGCTGTGAATTTCTTCGGTATTGAGAAGAATTTCACTTATTGATGATGATGTGTATCCACCTGGATCAATGGCTCGGCCGGCAATGGCGGCAAGGCCTTGCGTTCCCGCGGTACGCGCGGTGCGGCAGCCACTTTCTCGGCGGCCTCCTGTGCGGCACGCAATTTTTCCGGGTCGGTGCCGGCCAGTGTCAAGCCGGCGGAGTCGAGCACCTGACGTAGATCGTCGAGTGGCATCGGCGCCGGCTGGATGGCCGCCGCCGCAGCTACTGGCGCCGCAGCGACAGGAGCAATCGGTGCGACCGGTGCGACCGGTGCGACCGGTGCGACCGGTACGACTATTGCCGGAGCAACGGGTGCTGGCATCTCAGGTGCAACGGCTTGCGTCACGATCACCGGTTCGGCGATCGGCAGCGGTGCTGCAGTTGCCGGTTCGACTTCCAGTGCCGCGGTCACGACCGGCTCGGCAATGACCGGTGCGGTGGCGACCAGCGCAGGTGCAGGTGCAGGCGCAGGTGCAGGAGCCGGTACCACGGCAACCGGTTCGATCAAGCGCTGTTGTACCTGTTCCGCTTGTTGTGCCTGTTGTGCCTGTGCCGCTTGTTCGGCTACCGGCTCGAAACTGGCTGCAGGTGCCGATGCGCCAGCGTCCACGTGGTCGCCGTGTTCTGCGCCAACCATTGCTTCGCTTGTCTCACCTGCTTCGCCTGCCTCACGGTCGCGGCGATTGCGGTTGCGACCGCCACGACGGCGACGGCGACGCGGCTCTTCACCTGGCTCTTCAGACTCGGTATCCGGACCGCCGGCCGTGATCGGCATGGCGTCGTCTGTCTCCGCTGGTGCCGATGCTGGGACGGTTGCGGTGGTGATCGCGGTCGCAGCGACGGCGCCAGCAGCAGCTAGCAGCGCAGCATCTTTCAATGCGGCGTCGTCGGTTTTTGTGTCAACTGCCAGCATTTCCTTGCGCTCTTCGCGCGGGCGTGGCGGACGCTCACCGCGTTCGCGGTTGCCTTCACTGCCCTCGCGCGCCTCACGTGGTTCCCGCGGTGGGCGTGGTGGACGCGGCTGGCGCGCTGCCTTGTTGTCGGCAATGTCGGCTGGTACCGGCTTGTTGCTGTCTTTGAGCGTTTCTTTGCCTGACTCCGGACGCTGTTCGCTACGTCCGGCTTCGCGTTCGTCCCGGTTGCGACCGCCACGACCGCGTCCGCGTTGACCGCGGCCGTTGCGATCGCCGCGCTCACCACGTTCGCCGCCATTGGCCGGCTTGGCTTCCTTGACCGGCTCGGCGGCGGCCACAGGTGCCACCGGCTTGCTGCGGAACAGGCCGAACAGGCGGCTGAAGAAACCTTCTTCGGCAGCGACCATGACGGGTGCGGCCGGTGCAACCGGGGCCGTCGGTTCCGGTTTGCGCTCGACGATCGGAGCCGGCTGATCAGGGGTGATGCTCTTGACCATCGCTTCCTGGCGCGGCTTGATTTCTTCTTTCTGGCGCTTGCTGTAACCGATGTCGGTTTCGGCATGCTCGGCCATGGTGTAGCTGGCACTGCTGTCTTCCAGGCGCGGATCGTCGTGTTTGATGCGCTCGAGCTTGTAGTGCGGCGTTTCCAGATGCTTGTTCGGGATCAGCAGGATCGTGACGCGATGACGGGTCTCGATCTTCAGCACTTCGCCACGTTTTTCATTGAGCAGGAAGGCCGCGACGTCGACCGGTACCTGGACGTGGATGGTGGCCGAATTTTCCTTCATCGCTTCTTCCTGGATGATGCGCAGGACTTGCAATGCGGACGATTCGGTGTCGCGGATGTGGCCCGTGCCGCTGCAGCGCGGGCAGGTCACGTGGCTGCCTTCGGACAGGGAAGGGCGCAGACGCTGGCGCGACAATTCCATCAGGCCGAAACGGGAAATCTTGCCCATCTGGACGCGGGCACGATCGAAGTGCAACGCATCCTTCAGGCGGGTTTCGACTTCACGCTGGTTCTTTGCGTTCTCCATGTCAATGAAGTCGATCACGATCAGGCCGCCCAAATCGCGCAGGCGCAATTGGCGTGCCACTTCTTCGGCAGCTTCGCAGTTGGTGTTGAAGGCGGTGGTTTCGATGTCCGAGCCGCGGGTGGCGCGGGCCGAGTTGACGTCGACCGAGACCAGCGCTTCAGTATGATCGATCACGATCGCGCCGCCCGATGGCAACGGCACGGTACGCGAGTAGGCGGTTTCGATCTGGTGTTCGATCTGGAAGCGCGAGAACAGCGGCACGTCGTCGCTGTAGCGCTTGACGCGATGCACCATGTCGGGCATCACGTGGCTCATGAATTGATGCGCCTGGTCGTAGATCTCGTCGGTGTCGATCAGGATCTCGCCGATGTCAGGCTGGAAGTAATCGCGAATCGCGCGGATCACCAGCGACGATTCCTGGTAAATCAGGAACGCGCCCGATGCCGACTTGCCGGCGCCTTCGATCGCGCGCCACAGTTGCATCAGGTAGTTCAGGTCCCATTGCAGTTCATCGACGTTGCGGCCGATGCCGGCGGTACGGGCGATCACCGACATGCCATTCGGCAGGTCCAGCTTGTCCATGGTGTCGCGCAGTTCCTGGCGTTCTTCGCCTTCGACCCGGCGCGATACGCCGCCGCCGCGTGGATTGTTCGGCATCAAGACCAGATAGCGCCCGGCCAGCGACACGAACGAGGTCAGGGCGGCGCCCTTGTTGCCGCGCTCTTCCTTCTCGACCTGGACCATGATTTCCTGGCCTTCGCGCAGCGCTTCTTTGATCGACGCGTTACGGACGTCGACGCCTTCCTTGAAATAGGTGCGGGCTACTTCCTTGAATGGCAGGAAACCGTGGCGCTCTTCACCGTAATTGACGAAACAGGCTTCGAGCGATGGCTCGATACGCGTGATCACGCCTTTGTAGATGTTGGACTTGCGCTGTTCGCGTCCGGCGGTTTCGATATCGATGTCGATGAGCTTTTGCCCGTCGACGATGGCTACGCGCAATTCTTCCTGCTGCGTGGCATTGAACAACATGCGTTTCATTTTTTTACTCCGTGACGCGAACGTCATCTTCAGGGCCGCACACCGTTTGACGGCTGCGGCAAAGGTACAGGGATGTACGCGGGAGCGGAGTATCTGGCGGGTGGAATTGCCTTATTGTGCGACGGTGCAGCGCAAATGCGCCAATGCCGCAACGGGGCGCGAATGAAGTCGATCGAGATGCCGAGTGCACGCATCACTTGCGCTTTGCTGGTCATGCGCCCCGAATAAGTCGGGTGCAGAGAGCTAACTCGCAGGCGGTGAGCAGGGTAATAGAGCCAAACAGAATTTTGCGGTTCAGCGAAAACGGCATACGTTATCAACTACATCAACCAGCGAGCTTACAAACTGTATTTCTCGCCGGACTTATCCTTACAATCCAGACATTCTGGTCCAACATCCTGGCGCGTTATCCGATGACAACAACGGTGCGACCTTGATTCGCGCAGGGATGCGGCGTACACGTCTTTTCCATCGAATTTGCAAATTGGCGAGGCCGATGGAGACGCCCCTGTGTAGAATGGTCTTTTTATTCTTACACCAGCAGTGGTTTTAACCCCACCGCGAAAACAATTATATATTCAAAATGAAGGACTTAGAGAGATTTTCTGGGAAAGTCGCTGAAAAGTCGACGCCCGCCCACGCATCACAAGCTCACTCCCAAGTCCAGCCCCAGGTCCAGCGCGTCACGATTTCCGATGAAGAGGCCGGACAGCGTATCGACAACTACCTGTTGCGCGTCTGCAAAGGCGTGCCGAAGAGTCATATTTATCGCGTGCTGCGCTCCGGCGAGGTGCGCGTCAACAAGGGCCGGATCGACCAGACCTACCGCTTGGCGGCCGGCGATGTGCTGCGCATTCCACCGATCAGGGTTGCTGAAAAGACAGCGCCAACGGCACCGGGTGCCGAGTTCAAGATCCTGTTCGAAGACAGCCATCTACTGATTATCGACAAGCCGGCCGGCGTCGCGGTCCACGGCGGCTCGGGCGTCAGCTATGGCGTGATCGAGCAGTTGCGCGCAGCGCGGCCGGATGCGAAATTCCTGGAACTGGTGCACAGGCTGGATCGCGAAACCTCGGGAATATTACTGCTGGCGAAGAAACGGTCTGCCCTCGTCAATCTGCACGAACAGATTCGCGCCGGCCTGCTCGACAAGCGCTATCTGGTGCTGGTGCATGGTGATTGGCAAAATACGCGGCAGCATGTCAAATTGCCGCTGTTTAAGTACACCACGCCGGACGGCGAGCGGCGGGTGAGAGTGCAGGCCGATGGCTTGCCGTCGCACACCGTGTTCATTTTGCTGCGCAAGTTCGACCAATTCGCATTGCTGGAAGCTGAGCTCAAGACCGGCCGCACCCATCAAATCCGGGTCCATCTCGCGTCCAGCGGTTTCGCCATTGCCGGCGACGACAAGTACGGCGACTTTGCGCTGAACCGGGCGTTGCTGAAGGCGAACGAGACGCGCGGCGCATTGAAGCGGATGTTTTTGCACGCGCACCAGATCACCTTCACCCATCCCGAAACCGGCAAGCCGGTGACGCTCAATGCGCCGCTGGCGCCGGAGTGCGATCGCTTCCTGAAGAGTCTCGGGAAGCCGGTGGTGCAAAGCAGGTGAGCTTGGGCAGGGCTGTCAGAAATGACAGGGTGGCGATGAGCTGAAATATATACTCCAATGCCATCGGATCCATCCGGCAGTAATTTAATGAAGATATTTCATATACTGCCATGAGTCTGCCAAATATGCGAAATGGAAGAGGTTTAACATCGGACTAACGCGGAGCGCGCGTATAAACTTAGGGATCGTAAGCAAGCTTTAGACAAGGCCGACTAATAAATTGAAATGAATCAATTAAAATCGGTCATATTCATATATTAATTACCGACAGAACACATAGAAGGAGCTGGCAGCGGCGCTGCCAGGCAACATGGCAAGAAAGCAATTTGATTTGATCGTCTTCGACTGGGATGGCACCTTGATGGACAGTACCGCGACCATCGTCAAGTGCATCCAGGCCGCTGCCAGGGACTTGGGACTCCCGATACCGCAGGACCGCGCCGCCTCGTATGTGATCGGGCTCGGCCTGCAGGAGGCGATGGAGGCAGTACTGCCCAAACTGGATCCGAAATACTATCCGCGCATGGTCGAGCGCTACCGTTATCATTATCTGACGCAGGATCATGAGCTGACCTTGTTTGACGGGGTGCGCGAGATGCTGACCGAGTTGTCGCATGACGGCTATTTTCTTGCCGTCGCCACTGGCAAGAGCCGCGTCGGCTTGAACCGTGCGCTCGATATCGCCAAGCTGCTGTCGTTGTTCGATGCGACGCGCTGCGCCGATGAAACCTTCTCGAAGCCGCATCCTGCAATGTTGCAGGAACTGACGCGCGAACTGGGACAGGATATGAAGCGAACCGTCATGATCGGCGACACCACGCACGATCTGCAGATGGCGGCCAACGCAGGCGCCGCCGGGATTGCGGTACGTTACGGCGCTCATCCCGCGCATGAACTCGATGCCTTGATGCCGATGTACTCGGCGGCCTCGGTGGCCGAACTGCGCGACTGGCTCAATCAGAATGCGTGACCCTGCCTTGATGGAAACCAGACGGTGATGAACGAGCAATTGATCACGATCTGTGCGTCCGACAGTGTTCAGGAGGGCGGCAAAGGCGTACGCTTCGCCGTCACCGCAGGCGGCGAGGCCGCCACCGGGTTTGTGGTGCGCTATGGCGGCGTCGCGCATGCCTACCTGAATCGCTGCGCCCATGTGCCGATGGAACTGGACTGGACCGAAGGCGAGTTTTTTGAATCCAGCGGGCTGTACCTGATGTGTGCCACGCACGGTGCGATCTACGAGCCGGAGAGTGGACATTGCGTCGGTGGCCCCTGTCGCGGTGGACGGCTGCGTGTGATCAAGGTAGTCGAAACGGATCACCAGATATGTTGGCAACCGGATAATTACATTCAGCCAGCCAACAATGGAAGCGACGACGCCATACAGGCTTTAACCAACCGATAAATGACGAAGAGAAGTGACAAGATGAGTGACAATAATCTTAGTAATAATGAATCGAATCCCGCGCCAGGACTGCCGGCCGGCATCAGAAAAGACGGCTGGGAACGCGAGGTGCTCGAGAAACTGGTATTTGCCACGCTCAAGGAGCAGCGCGCACGCCGCCGATGGGGGATATTTTTCAAATTCGTGCTGCTGGCATTCATCGTGGTCGGCATCAAGCTGGCATTGAACTACAACAATGACAATATCGAGATCACCGGCACGCATACCGCGCTGGTCGAGATTAACGGTGAAATCGAAGACAGCGGCAGCGGTTCCTCCGCAAACGTGATTCCAGCATTGAATCGGGCCTTTGGTGACAGCGGTTCGGTCGGCGTCGTGCTGCGGATCAATAGTCCGGGCGGCAGTCCGGTCCAGTCCGGCATGATCAACGATGAAATCACCCGCCTGCGCAAGGCCTATCCGCATAAGCCGTTATACGTCGTAGTCGATGAAATGTGCGCGTCCGGTGGCTATTACATCGCGGCGGCGGCAGAAAAAATCTACGTCAACAAGGCCAGCATCATCGGCTCGATCGGCGTGCTGATGGATGGCTTCGGTTTCACCGGCATCATGGACAAGGTCGGCATCGAGCGCCGCTTGCTGACCGCCGGCGCGAACAAGGGCTTTCTGGATCCGTTCAGCCCGCAAAGCGCGAAACAGAAAGCGCACGCGCAGGAGATGCTGGATGAAATTCATCAACAATTTATCTCAGTGGTTCGTATCGGGCGCGGCAAACGTCTGATCGAGACGCCGGAAACCTTTTCTGGCCTGTTCTGGAGCGGCGCAAAAGCGATCGAGATGGGTTTGGCCGATGATTTCGGTACCGTCGACAGTGTCGCGCGCGATGTCTTCAAGGCTGAAGACATCGTTGATTACACCCAGCATGAAGGCCTGTCCGATCGCGTGCTGAAGAAATTCGGCGCGGCGATTGGCGCCGGTGCGGTGAAATCGGTGTGGCACGGTGCCAAACCGATCTTGCATTGAAGACATGATCGCGCATGGCACATTTTTACCAGCAGGGGCGCATTAAAATAAGATGAGTTACTTCCAGTTACCGATGCCGAATATCCGCTTGCATGTTCTCCCCGGTGTTCTATATTGAATGCGTGATCGGCTAGTTTGAAAGGGGGCAGATATCGGCATCATGAAAAGCCCGCAAGACAGATTGAGCGTGGTGGTCTGCATCTAGTTGGTCAACGTTTTTAGATGCGGAGCTCGTACTGGATTGAATGAATACAAGCAGTCAATGCTCCCGCGTAAGCGGCTGTGAGGAGATTCGGTTTCCTCGAAATTAGTGAAGAAGTAAAGGAACCCGAAAACGGCAGCGCAACACTGCCGTTTTCATTTTATGGGTCCGCGATGATTCCCCCGGCCGTGCCTGTGATGAGCCGTGCCGTCCCCCATGTGATGTCAACCGATGGTATGACGGCGTAAAGTTGGGCCGCTTGGCCATTGGTGTGCTGGAGCAGGTGTGCTGGAGCAGTTGGGCACTGCTCGCGACTATGGCGTTGCTGGCGTCGGGCGTTTTTTATCGTTGATGCGGAAATGACTCTGCAGAAAATCGACCACATATAAATCCAGACTCGGTGTGCTGTGGGTCCAGACTTTGCCATGTTTAACCAGGCGATTCAGTTTTTTCGACTTGATATTCATTCCCAGCACCGGTAGTTGCTGGCTATGATAGGCGGCGAGCTCGGCTGCAACCGAAGGTTCGTTATCAAAAAATAGCCATTCCTGCAAAAACTGCGATTGCATCTGTTCCAGTTCGTGTCGTACCGGCTCCGCCACCGGGCACCGGATTTCCACATTGCTCTTCGGGAAATCGGTAATCCAGTGCTCGCGCAAATCGTCTTCCACACTGCGGTGCAGGACCGTCGATTTGTTGGCGTAGTAATTCTCGATCATATAGTAGGCGGCCCAGACATGCTGGTCCTTGGCCTGCGCATACCAACCGAAGATATCGGCATTTGACGCGAGATAAAACATCGCCTCGACCGAGCCGGTGCCGGCCGTTGAAAACGCTAGATGCGCCTTGGGTTGCATAACGTTCAATTCGCGAGTTGCGGGGTGGTTCAGACGAAGCAATTCACCGCCAATCCGGGTGGCGTCATCGCTGCGACAGGGAAACGTTGTTGCCGGAAACTGACCATCTCCCAGCAGCCAACGTTCATCGTCCAACATCAACTGATCGCCATGTTTTATAGATCGTTATACAACGGGATGGTTCATGGAAAAGATGCTTTGTGATCATTGGGCTGGCGCCTTCTGGTATGCATCACGCGACCGGTGATGAAGGCCGCGCCGTTGCACATGGGCACCCTCTCGCGACGGATCAACCGACGCCGCCGATCATCCAGCGCCGTTGCCGGCCGCCAGAATTTGTATCACCGCATCGTCGCTGACTTGCGGGAAATCGCGATAGAACTGCCCAACCGCGTTGAAATTGGCCGATGCCAGCAGGCAAACTACGTCGTCGGCCAGTGGCCTGATGATGTCCAAGCTTTCGATCGATGCAACCGGCACCGCGCAGATCAGCGTGGCGGGCTGTCGGGCGCGTACTGCATGCAGGGCGGCGACCATGGTGGCGCCGGTGGCCAGACCATCGTCGACCACGATCACGACGCGACCGGCCGGATCCGCCGGCGGCTTGAACGGTCGAAATAGCGCACGCTTTTTCTGCAGTGCCGCCAGCTGTTGCCGTTGTTCGTGTTCGAGATGTGCACTGGCGATCTCCGCCGCCTCCGCAAAGGGTGACAGGTACACCCAGCCGGTCTCATCGATCGAGCCGATCGCATATTCGCTGTTGAGGGGAGCGCCGAGCTTATGCACCAGCACAATGTCGAGTTCACCACCCAGGCGCGCAGCGATGATCTGCGCCATCGGCACCGCGCCGCGCGGGATGGCGAGCACCAGGGGGTTCCTGTCTCGATATTGCAGGAGTTCAGTCGCCAGCAGTTGCGCAGCCTGTGCGCGGTCGGCGAAAGTGGCGGTCGCTTTCATGGGGGCCAGTTGGAGGATTCATCGTCGCGATGGCACCCCATGCGTTGGGGACATCGGGTCGATTGCCACGGCGAGTGATTAAGTATAGTGTGTCGCCGTCGATAGCAATTGACGGTCCTCAAAAATCGGTAGCGGCCCGTGTGGCCAACACGCCTAGAGCGGAATGGTGATTTCGATCAGGGTGCCATGACCCAGTTCGCCGGTGATCGAAAGTTCGCCCTGCATTGCGCGTACCCGCTCGCGCATGCCGACCAGGCCGAACGAGCGTTCCTTGTGCAGCTCGGCGTGGGCGATGCCGCGCCCGTCGTCCTGGATACTGATCACCAGGAAGCCCTTGTGGCGGGCCAGCTTCAGCGTCACTTTACTCGCCTGCGCATGGCGCACGATGTTGGTCAGCGATTCCTGGATAATGCGAAAGATAGCAGTACTGCGTGCATCGTCGAGCGCCAGCGCTGCTTCATTGGCGACCAGGCGGCAGTCGATGCCGTGTCGCGCGATGAATTCCTTGCGCAGCGATTCGAGTGCGAAATACAGACCGCCTTCATCCAGCGCGCGGGGCCGCAAATCGGTGGCGATACGTCGGAGTGAGGTGATCGAGGTGACCAGCAATTTGTCCATGCTCCCGAGCAACTGCTCGGAGCGGGAGGTCTGGACCGGTTGCTGTTGCAGCAGCGACAGATCCATCCGCATCGCAGCCAGCAACTGACCCAGATCGTCGTGCAAGTCGCGCGCAATGTGTTTGCGCTCTTCCTCGCGCACCGCATTGAGTGCAATCGCAAACTGGCTCAGCTCCTTATGCGATTGCGCCATCTGCTCCTGAATCTGCCTGCGCTCGGTAATATCGCGCAAAATCACGGTGTAGATCCGGTCGTCGTTGACCATCATGCTGGAAATCGAACCTTCCAGCGGAAATTCCTCGCCATTGGATTTCACGCCGATCACGGCATGGTCGGTGGCGCGCCGGCCGGTCATGCGTATCGAAATTTCATTATTTCCCGGATAACTATGATGCTCATCTGGCGCAGTGCGCTCTTGCTGTGGTAGGTAGTCTTCCAGCGACTTGCCTTGCATTTCTTCAACCGTAGTGCGGAACATCGCGGCCGCCGCTGCATTGGCCTGGACAATTTTTTGTGATTCGTCGGTCGAAATGATTGCGTCGTTGGCGTTCTCAATGATGCCGGTCATCCGCATCTGACTCTGATCGATGCCCGAGCTGGTCTCTTCCATCTGTTGCAGCAGCGCGGTCTGAGCCGCATATGGGGTATGCAGACCGATGGTCAGCGTCGCGCGGCACAGCGACAGCGCAGCGATCGCCATGCACAGCTGCGCCAGCACGTTGAACATATTCATCGCCGGCTCGATGGTCGTGCTGGCGACGAAATACAGCGCCGAAAATGCCATCGCGGCCGCAGCGATCAAGGCGTTGAAATGCAGCGTGGTGCGGTCCGATGTCGCCTGCTCGCTGGTCTGCATCGTCGTGCGCAACTGCCGGTACAGCAATACGCCCGTGACCGCATTGACTGCGGCGATCGCATATTCGACGTTCAGATACAGCGTGGTCGGTCCCCGACCAACAATCAACAACGGCGGCAGCAGGTCGGCATGACGAAAAATCAGACTCGCGACAACGCCCACCGTGACCACGGCGAGTGTCAGCGCCGCGGTCGCAGCGCGCCGGCGGACGCGGCTATTGAAGGGAAGCAGGGCGATCATCAGCAGCGACTTGGCGGCAACGGCACGCGCGAACAGGCTTAAATATCTATCCCGCGACAGGTTGGCCGGTGTATTGATATCGAACAGGCCTTGTACGCTCATCATGTGCAAGGCGTCCAGCAGCGCGATGCATAGGGCGGCAATTGCCAGCACCACCATACCCTGCTTGCGGTTCTCGCCCAATGCATTCCAGCCAAGGACAAAAACCACGCCGAACATGGCGATGGCGCCGGTTTCCAGCAGTTCGCTCAGTACGGGCACACCGCCATTCAGGCGGTGGTCGGTAAATTCTGCGCCCAACCCGCTGGCCGCAAAAAACAGCAGGAGAACGCCAAGAATCGCGCGCGCGTGATCAAGCTTGTATGGGGTGGCCAATTTCATACCCTCATCATAGCGAACCTGCGCCGATGTGGGTTGCAGGCGGGTAATCAACTGTGCAAATTGATACGCAAGCAGGCTCGGTAGCTGCCAGTATCATTGCCACGCGAGCATGGTACTAATTTTATACTGATGGGTGTATTTTTGTATCGGCAATGATACTGGGGGGGAGGGGACGATATTTGACGCATACTCCCTAAAAAATGCCATTATCACATTTGCTTGAACAGGTGCACAAAGCTGCGGCTGACTTCCAGCTTTTCGGAATGACCTTTCACCATCACCAGATGCCGGCCGCGCAGATCGCGCGTGACGCCCTCGATGGCGTTGACGTTGACCAGCGTCGCGCGATGAATCTGCCAGAACAGTGCCGGGTCGAGCTCTTCGGCCAAGTCGCGTACCGGTTTGCGGATCAGCGCCTCGTAGCGTGCAGTCCGGACGCAGGTGTATTTTTCATCCGACTGGAAAAACAGAATTTCTTCCACCGGAATCAGGCGTAACTCCTGGCCGATACTGGCTTGTATCCATTGCAGATAGCTCGGTTTGGCCGCGATCCCCATCTGCTGCGCCAGTCGTGACAGCATGGCGCTCATGTCGGTCGGCGCCGCATGCAGGCGCGACTTCAGCCGCTCCACCGTCATCCGCAGGCGATTCGGCTCCGCCGGTTTCAGCACATAATCGACCGCGCCCTGTTCAAACGCCTCGACCGCATACTGGTCGTACGCGGTGACGAAGACGATATGACTCTGTGTGCCGATCACCTTGGCCGCTTCGAGACCGGTCTTGCCCGGCATCCGGATATCGAGGAAGGTGAAATCGGGTTTGTGCCGTTGTACCAGTTCAATTGCTTCGTCGCCGTTTTTCGCTTCACCGACGATCTCGAGTTCAGGCCACGCCTGCTTAAGGCGTAGTTGCATCTGCTCGCGCATCAGGCGTTCATCGTCGGCAATAATGGCGGTCGGCATGGGCATAGGCATCGGCTCCGGGGTGTCTTATTGTATGCAAAAAGGGCTTGCCATTCAGAATGACAAGCCCAAACGGATGCACCATTATCTACTACTTGCCGTGACTTGCTGGCGAATCCGCACCCAAATTAATTGGCTACTTGATTGCCTACCTAATTGGCTACTTAATTGGCCAATTGGTAAGGCACTTCGATCGTCGCGCAGACCCCCGATGGCGTGTTCGGCGTGATGATCAGCTGCGCCTGTGCGCCATGTAGCAGCTTGAGCCGGTCGCGGATGCTTTGCAGGCCCAGGCCGGTGCTATCGCTCGGCACGGCGCCAAAGCCGAGGCCATCGTCGGTGACGGACACCCGCAGCTTGTTGTGCGCCACTTCGGCCATGACTTTCAGGGTGCCACCCTCGGCCTTGCATTCGAGGCCATGCTTGATCGCATTTTCGACCAGCGACTGCAGCATCATCGGCGGGAAGGCGGCGCTGCGTAAGCCATCGGGAACCTGGAAATCGACCACCAGGCGTTCTTCCATTCGCATCTTCAGCAAGTCCAGATAGGCCCGCACGATGTCAGCTTCGCGTCCCAGATTGGTGACCAGCGCGGTCTCCCGCATCTGCGGCAGGACCGCCCGCAGATACTGGATCAGGCGTTTTTGCATGGCCGAGGCGCGCGGTGGATCAGTCTCGATCAGATGTTCGACCGAGGCCAGCGTGTTGAACAGAAAATGCGGCTCGACCTGCGCCTGCATCATCTGCATCTTGGCTTCGGATACCTGACGCTGCAGGTTGGCGTGCTCGGCGTCGGCGCTGGCGGCTCTGGCCTGGGCTTCGGCGCGTTTCTTGCCGCCCATCAGGACCTTGGTGCCGAACAGGGCCAGCAGCAGCAGCAATACGAAATTCATGAACCATTCGGATGACTGTTCCTGATAGTTGGCCATTTGCTCGTTGGCCTTGTCGGTCGCGACTTCATCGATCGCGTCGCTCACTTCCTGTGCCACGTCCGGCGGCAGTGCGATATGGATCCCGCCCGGACCTGAGGCGTTGTGCGAGCCCGGTTGGATCGCGGGCAGCGTGATGCGGATCCCGTTCTGGTCGATGATGGCTGAGCCTGGGGTGGAGGTGGCCGCAGCGCTCGCCGGCGTCGCATCGGAAGTCGCTGGCGCACGGGTCGGCCCGGATATTGCAGGTGGTGCTGGCGCGGCAGGCGCCGCGGGCAGTCCCGGTGTCGTCTTCGCATGGTCGGCGCGGTTGTCGCTATTGTCGACGCCGTCATCGCTGTCGCCGGCATTCGATCCTTTCTTCAGGATATGAATGCCGCTTTGATCGATCCGCACATTGGTATCGTCGCCGATATCCACCGAGGCGGGACCGTTGTGGTGCCTGTTTTTCTTGATCATCTCGGGGTGCCGGTTGGGCTTGAACAGGCTCTCCTGAACGATACCGCCGATGATCATCGTCACAATCGCGAACACGATGAACTTTTTCCATGACAAGTTAGTCACCCAGGTCGCCGTGACGTCGAAACCCTGTTTCAGTTGGGCGATGATGATCGAGAGAGTGGGCTGCATTTTGGCGAGCGTTTTGGCAAATAAAGTCGAATTGATCATGTGGAACACCCGGTTGCGCGGCATCTTAGCCTAGTTTGCCGCTGGGTTGAGCGTGACTTTGACTACGGGATACGATAGCGTCAGGCGCGTGATTAGTTTGTCGCATGTAATCACTGTAAGGAAATGGCCACTGAAGTGCCAACGGAATGCGACAGTCTGCAGGTTTGCTGGGATAGGCTTCAGAATGGGACGCTGGGCCGCAGTCGGCCTGACGTGGTTTTGCTGCGTGAGCAAACACTGACTCCAGACGCCGCCGCGGCGTCGGCGCACCAGTGGCGCCGGAGTCTCGGCGCAATTCGGATGGGCCGCGACTGGGCAAGACTATTGTTGCGCCTTGGATCAGACGTCGAGTTAAATTAATACTGGATGGTGTATTAATAACATCGCAATAAAATCATGGGTGATAGGCTGATTTTTCGTCATACTCCCTAAAATATGTAAAATTCAGATGCTTGCGCGCAGCATTTTCGGTTGTGTCGTGCGGGGGCGGCGCGATGCAACCGGTCAGCGCGCCGCCGCCTTGCGTCCTTTTTTGGAATCGAACATCCGGCTGTCCGCCACTTTCATTAATGTGTCGGCGTCCCTGCCATCCTGCGGGAACATGGCCCAGCCAATCGATACGCCCACATTGACGATGTGCTGCTGCAAGGCCATCGGCGCTTCGACGATGCTGCGAATCTTCTCTTCGGCTGCGGTGACGTCGCTGAACGCGCCGGCATCTTTGAGCAATATCACGAATTCGTCGCCGCCATAACGGGCCACCACGTCGGTGGTGCGTACTGCAGTCTTCAGGCGCGCCGCAACGGTGATCAGGAATTGATCGCCGGCGTCATGACCGTAACGGTCGTTGATGCTCTTGAACTCGTCCAAGTCGATGAACAGCAGCGCAAACTGGGGCTTTTCCAGCGGGTCCTGATTGGCCCGACGCTTCAGGAAGCGGATCTGGGCCAGCAGCGATTCGCGGTTGAATACCGCCGTCAGCTTGTCGATCCGCAGGTTGTGTTCCATCTCGTTGAAGGTCCGGGCGAGCTGTCCAATTTCGTCTTCGCGGTTGATTTTGAGCTGGGACACAGGATCGCCGTTGCCGATTCTTTTGGCCGCGTTGGTCAGTTTGCGAATGTCGCGCAGAATCCGGTTTAGGGTGGTCAGGCCGACCAGCAGCGCCAGTACCACACAGATGCTGGCAATCATCAGGCTGTTATAGAGGCTGCTCGTGACCCGGCTCATGAAGTCCGAGCGCGGTACTGCCACCACGGTGATCCAGTCGAGCCCATATTTATCGCCCAGCAGGGACGCCGCGACGGCTACCGTGCCGTAGCCGGTGGCGCTAGGATATTCCCCGGTCAATGGCGTATCCAGATCCTTGTTATTGTTTTTCCACTCCAGCACCTTGGCATACGACTCGGTGATCAGCTTCGATTGCATATCGCCTGCCATCATCAGCGCCGGCTTGCCGCCCACCATCTTGAACGGCACTTCATTGCACGACGTTGCCACCATGTTGCCTTTGCCATCGATTACGAAGGCGACGCCGTTCTTGCTGATGGTCAGGCCGCGCAAAAAATCGGTCAGCACCTGCAACGTGATATCGGTGGCCATCACGCCGGCCAGTTTATGGTCGGAACGCCGCATCGATTTGGATAGCGTGATGGTCGGATAGTATTTGGTGAAGTTGTTGTAGATCGGCGACCAGACCGCCTTGTCCTGGCTGGCCGCGATGCCGTACCACGGGCGCACGCGCGGATCGTAATCTTCCGCCCGTATTAGCTTGGCGCGATCGCCGGGTTTCTGGACCGCGTAGACTTCACGTTGCCTGGCGCCGGGTTTGCGCAAAAAGAGTTGGACCGTATCGTTGCTGATCCGATAGACGCCGATGAAGCGGCCATCTTCGCCGCCATAGTAGACATAATTGTTAACGGCCATGAACAGGCCGCTGGCATCCCAGAACCGTTGTTCCAGCGATTCGAGATTGTCGGAAAATGGTTGCTCGACAGGTACCGACTTGGGATCGGGCGCGACCGAGTGCAGCGCGATAAAGGCGCCGGTCAGATGATGTTCTGTGGCCGTGTTGATCCGGTTGACCATGTCGACCAGGACCCGCTGCGCCAGCGTATTGACCGCATCTTCACCGGCGCGGAACGACAGCCAGCCGATGCTGGTCGATACGAAGATCACAAGGACAACAAACGGCACAATTAACTGTTGCCGCAGTGAAAATTTGCGCATCCACTTCCCCTGTACGTCCGGCACGTTAATTACTTGACCACAATTATATTATGGTCTTTACGGCAAGCGAAAATAATTGCGATATTGCCAAGCACAACAAAAAGCATCGGAATTGAACGACTGATAGTACCGACAGATTCAGTCCCAATGCAATGGAAAGTTGCTAAAATGCATGACGCCGCCGCATGCCTGGCAACACCCATTTCAGGTCTTCCCGGCGCGCATCTGACCGGCCACCTCGGTCAGCTAGCCCCTTGGTTTATCAACACCAACTTATGGAATCATGATGCCTCGACTATTCAGCCGCCGCGCTGCCCGTTTCTTCGCGATCTGTGTGACTGCCATCTGCACCCAGGTTTTTGCCGCTTCCCCGCACCAACCCGCGCCGCCAGTGATGCGACTGGGCGATGCGGTCAAGCCGCTTGCCTATGATGCCGAGTTGAGCATCGTACCGGGCGCCGATCAATTCAATGGCAAGATCACCATCGATGTCGAACTGACGAAGGCGCAGAATTTCTTCTGGCTCAACGCCGACAAAATCGACGTCAAAAATGCGCGATTGATGCTGGGTGAAGAACAACTCGACGCCAAAATCGTCAAAACCGACAAGGACTTCGTCGGCCTGCAATTTGGCCGCATGCTGCCAGCCGGCAAAGCGCGTCTGAGCTTGACTTATAGCGGGCAATTCTCGAAGAGCAATACCAGCGGCCTGTTCAAGCAAAAGGACGGCGACCATTGGTATGTCTACAGCCAGTTCGAATCGACCAGCGCGCGCCGTGCCTTTCCCTGCTTTGACGAGCCGCAGTGGAAAACGCCATGGACCCTGGCGCTGACCGTCAAGCGCGATCACGTCGCAGTGACCAACATGCCGTCGATATCGGAAGAAAATGTCGGCACCGACATGAAGCGCATCCGCTTCGCACCGACGCTACCGTTGCCGAGCTATCTGATTGCCCTGGGTGTAGGCCCGTTTGACGTGGTCGATGGCGGCACCGCCGGCATGAACAAGACCGCGTTGCGTTATATCACGCCCAAGGGCCGCGCCGCCGAAGCTGCCTACGCCGCCAAGGTCACGCCGGAAATCCTGCATCTGCTGGAAGACTATTTCGGCCGCCCTTATCCGTATGCCAAGCTCGATAGCATGGCAATCCCGATCACCGTCAACTTCGGTGCCATGGAAAATGCCGGCCTGATCACCTACCGGTCCAATATCCTGTTGCACCCGGCCGATCGCGAAGATGAACGTGCGCAGCGGCGCTACGTCAGCATTGCCGCGCACGAAATGGCGCACCAATGGTTTGGCGATCTGGTGACGATGGCGTGGTGGAACGACTTGTGGCTGAACGAGTCGTTTGCCACCTGGATGTCGCGCAAGGTCACCGAGAAATTCAATCCGGCGTGGGACGCGCAGGCGCAGCGCGAGGACGAGCGCATCAACGCAATCCATACTGACCGTCTGGCTTCGACCCGGCAGATTCGCCAAACCATCGCCAAGCCGGACGATCTGGCCAATGCCTTCGATGGCATCACCTACGACAAGGGCGGCGCGGTGCTGTCGATGTTCGAGAGCTGGCTAGGCGAGCAGCGTTTCCGGGACGGCGTACGCCATTACCTGAAGCAGCACGAACATGGCAACGCGACCGCAGAAGATTTTTTTGCCGCGATCTCCGAATCCGATGCGCAGCTGTCCAGGGGTTTTTCGAGTTTTGTCGAACAACCGGGCGTGCCGCTGATCTCGATGGCGCTCGACTGCCAAGCCAAGCCGGCGCTGCATTTGAAGCAGGAACGCTACCAGCCCGGCGGCAAGGCGTCGCCAGCCAGCCAGCAACTGTGGAATGCGCCGGTGTGCGTCCGCTATGAAGGTCAAAAGTCGGACCAGCCGTTCTGCACCATGATGCACGAACAGGAAACCAGCATCGCGCTGCCGGATGCCGCTAGCTGCCCCGGCTGGCTGCTGCCGAATCCATCCGGCGTCGGTTATTTTGTCTCAAAGATAGATCATTCGCTACTGAGCCGCCTGCATGCGGTGCCGTTGAAAACATCTGAAATTACTGCGCTGCTCAACGATCTGAGAATGTTGGCACAGGCCGGCGAATTTCCGCAAGATCAGTTGCTTGAGCTGGCCGCTGACTACGCTACCGATGCCCGGCCGGAAGTGGTCAAGGCCGCAGTCGAGGCGGTCCATGTCGTCAATAGCGCGACGCTCGACAGCGCCGGCCATGCGAAATTTTCCGCCTGGATCAACCGTCATTTCGGCCCACAGGCTTTGAAGCTGGGCTGGCGGAAACGCGAGGGCGACAGCGAGGCGACCAACCAGTTACGCGTCGATCTGCTGCCGTTGGCTGCCAATCTCGGCGCCGAACCGACCCTGCGCGCACAGGCCCAGCAGCTGGCGCGTCAATGGCTGGTCGCCAAGAGCGGTACCGGGGCGGCACCACAATTGGGCGCGATGTTGGGCAACATCTTGCATAGCGCCGCCTACAATGGCGACCAGGCCTTGTTCGAGATGCTGGTGGCCACCGCGGCAAAAACCCGCGACAACGGCGACCGCAATGAGATGCTCAGCGCGCTTGGATCCTTCACCGATCCGGCGCTGCGCCAGAAGGCGCTGGATCTGATGTTGTCGGGCGGTTTCGACCCGCGCGAAGCGGTGTCGATTCTGCACACCGCCTCAAGCAATCCCGACAGCACGCCGGCAGTCCAGCAGTTCGTGCAGCAACACTATGTCGCGCTGCTGGACAAGCTACCGGAAGATTCCGGGGCGACTCTGCCGCGCATGGGACGGGCCTTGTGCTCGGCCGAAGAGCGCAACAACTTCGACCGCTTTTACAAGACCCGTGCCGCAAAATATCCCGGCGGCAAGCGCAACTTCGCGCAGACTCTCGAGAGCATCGATATCTGCGTGATGAACCGCACTACACAGAAGGGTGGGATGCAGCGTTTTATGGCCGCTGCCGCGCAGTAAGGTACGGCAAGACGCAGCGTCGCAACACAAGTGGCGAATTCCGCCGGTCAACGATGAGCGCCTGAACACCGCTCGGCTGTCGATGAAAAAGGGCTCCGGGTCAGATCGACCCGGAGCCCTTTTTGTCGTGCGCCGTCGCCGTCGGTCGACAAGGCGGGGCCGGACGCACACCGCCGCGATCGCCGGCCTATTTCAAAAGGTTTTGCTCCAGGAAGCGCACTACCGAGAAGAAGTAGAAATCGGCGTTCGGTTTTCGTGCAAAACCGTGACCTTCGTTGTCCGCCATCAGGTACCAGACCGGCACCTGGTTCTTGCGCACGCGGGCAACGATTTGCTCGGCCTCGTTGAGCGGCACGCGTGGATCATTCTTGCCTTGCACCACAAACAGCGGCTTGGTGATTTTCTGCGCGTTGTTCAACGGTGAAATCTGCTGCAGAAATGTACGCATCTTCGGCTCGCGCTCATCGCCGTATTCGACCCGGCGCAGATCGCGACGATAGCTTTCGGTACGTTCCAGGAACGATACAAAATTGGAGATGCCGACGACGTCGATCGAACCGACGATCCGGTCCGCATAATGGGTCGACACCGCCAGGCTCATATAGCCGCCATAGCTGCCACCCATCACGACCACGCGTTTCGGATCGAGATCCGGCTGGGTCGCGATCCAGTCGAACAGGGCGCCGATATCCTTGACCGAATCTTCGCGCTGGAAGCCGTCATCGAGCTTCAGGAAAGTCTTGCCGTAGCCGCTCGATCCGCGCACATTCGGCTGAATCAGCGCGATACCGAGCTCATTGATCAGATAGTTGTAACGGCCCAGGAAGCCGAGCTGGGATTGTCCTTCCGGACCACCGTGAATCAGCACCAGCACCGGACGCGGACCCTTGAACTTCTCCAGAGCCGGTGGCCTGGCGATCAATCCGCTGATGCTGCGCTGGTCGAAACTGTTCCAGCGGATGATGGATGCATCCTTGAATGCGCTGGTATCTATCGGGCTGTTCGGCGTGGTCCATTGCTCGACCGCTTTGGTGTTCGGATTGAAGGTGTACAACTCGCCCGGGCTGCGCGCCGAATTGAGGTCAAATGCGACTTCTGCGTCCTGGCGCCACTTGAGGTGCGAAACCGCGCCGACCGGCAGGTCAGGGCGTGGCAACTCCTTGCCGCTGGCGGCGTCGAACAGATGCAATTCCGACAGGCCGTCATGGTTGACCACCGCCGCGACGCTATCGTTGACCTTGGACGGCGTGACGTCGGTCACGTCCCACGGTATGTGTTGCGACAGCGGTGTCAGCTTCAACGTCGCCAGGTCGACCCGCATCAGTTGCAGGAATTCGCCTTCGCGATCGGTGGTTAGCAGCAAATGCTTGCCGTCGTGGCTGAAATTGAGGCTGGCATATGCTTGCGCGACGCCCGAATGGCTACCCGGCGTCGGCAGAAGCTGGCGTCGCGGCGAGTTGTCGCCATCGGCGGCAACATCGATCAGCCAGACGCTGCTTTCATTGGCGGACTTGTAATTCAACGCCAGAATCTGACGGTCGTCCGGCGACCACTTGAATTCACCCCAGCCGCCGCCGGGTAGGCTGGTGATTTTGCGCCTGGCATCAGGTTTCAGCGGGTCCAGCAGCCACAGCTCGGTGGTCACTTCGGCGCGCGAGGCAGCGCTGGCGGTTTTGTCGAGTTGGGTTGACGCCTGCAACAACTGTCCACCGGCATGCGTCCATGGGCCCATGCCGTGCTTTTCCTTCGGATCGGTCAGCTGCGTGATCTTGCCGCTATCTAGATCGAGCCGGAATAACTGGCTGGCTTCGCTGCCGCCTTCATCCTTTTCAAATACCAGGTATTGGCCGAGATTCGGCTCGAAACTCGCTATACGGACAGGATCGGGAAAATCAGTCAGTTGTTCCAGTTCCCCTTTCGGTTTGCGCAGCAGGTGTAATTGCGTCGCGACGCCCTTGGTGCGGGTCGAAATCAACATCTCGCGCTTGGTCGGATGCCAGTCCAGCATAACCCGCGACCGAAAATCGTTGTAGAGCGCGACCTTGGCCGCCAGGTCTGCCGGAATCGGCGGGATGCCTTCGGCGGTCAAATGTTCATTCGGCGCAATAGTGTCCGGTGCCGGCATCTGTGCCAGCGCGGAAGCACCCAGCAGCAGCAACGCGGTGGCGAGCATGCTGCGGCGCAATTGACGTTTCAATGGGGTAAGGGCCATGCTTGTCGTCCTTTTATTTTATTGATCTGGTAATGCCGAGAAATATTGTATCTGAACGAATCGGTATTACTTCCTCGCATGCACGGTTTTTCGCCCCGCGTCAGCCCTTGGATCCAGCGCTGGCATGGCGGATCCCATCAAGTACTGCCGTGAGTATTTTTTTACATCATTGATTTGCTGGTGACATGGCTCAAATTTCGATGATACTCCCCAATATTTTTATATTTACGTTGCGAAAAATCATTGCCGGGCGCATTGTTGTCTTGCGTTCCACATTTGATGTTGCAGTTCCAACCAGATTGCCTATAGTGAGATTGTGCTTTGCACCAAATAGGAGGATTTATGCGACGCAGACTTTATTACATGCTGCCCGACGTCGACAGCGCCCGCGCACTATTCGACAAACTCTTGCTGGCGCGAATCGAAGAACGACATATGCGGTTCTGGTCCCGGGACGGTAAATTGCCCGACGATATGCCCGAGGCCAATTTCATGCACAAGACGGACCTTGTCCATGGGACCGAAATGGGTTTGCTGATTGGTGCCTGCGCCGGTTTGATCGGCGGCAGCCTGCTGGTGCTATTCCCACTGGAGGGGCTGCATCTGCAGAACGTGGTGATCCTGGCCGCTGCGCTGGTGGGCGCGATATTCGGCGCCTGGGCGTCCGGCATGGTGGCGGCGGCCATTCCCAATTCGCGCATGAAAAATTTCCAAAAGGGGATTGAAGCTGGCCAGGTGTTGCTGATCATCGACGTGCCATATAGTAAGGTGGAAAAGGTCGAGCAATTGATACAGGAGCGTCATCCGGAGGCGTCGTTCGCTGGCGTCGAACCACATACGCCGGCTTTTCCGTAGGTCCGGCTTGCGCATGAGGGTTATGGTTGATTGGTGCCTGAACTGACTATGATCCGCGCATGATAGTTCTGCCTATTACTGCCTGACATGGATCCCGCCTACCGTACTGAGCGTACCGCGTGATCCAGGCTGCAAGATAAAAAGGCCGCGAACCAGTTTTCTGGTTCGCGGCCTTTTTTGCCCGCGCCAAACCGTGCAATCAAGTCCGCCCGCTTATTTTGCCTTTTCTATCCGGGTCTGGCAGGCGATGCACAGGCGGGCTTCAGGTAAGGCATTGAGCCGCGAAAAGCCGATCTCTTCGCCGCATAGTTCACACACGCCGTAGGTGCCAGCCTGAAATTTGGTCAGCGCCAAATGCACCGCAGTCAGTTCGGCCGCGTCGTGCTCGGCGGTTTCTGTCGCCAGATCGTGTAGCGTACGTTCCACCGCGTTGTCCGATGCCGATATCTGGATATCCTGCATTCGTGGCGTTGCCAGCGCCGGCTCGTCATCGGTCGCCAGCAGACTGCGTAGTTCAGCTTCGCGCTTTTTCAGCACCAACTGCAGATTGGTCATCTGGCTTGGATCTAGTCCGCTCATGTTCCGCTTTCAGACTGGAAGGTGATTAAAAAACGTCGATTCAAGCTTACAAGAAACGATTTCACAAGAATTGACGTATGTCATTTTTTATTGAAAAAGCAATTGATATGCATCAAACCAGACGGACGACGGAGGCGAGTTTTCGAGTGCGCCGGACTCTAAACTTCGTTGGTCATCGTGCGCGAGTCCTTATGCGCAGTCTTCGCCCCCTTTCCAGGAGTTCAACCATGCAAAGCGACAACGTTTCCAATGCAATTACTGATGTGGCACAAACGCAATTCCAGGCGTCACTGCAGTTAGCCGACACCATGATTTCTGGTGTCGAGAAAATTGATCAAGTCCTTCTCGATAACGCACGTCGACTCATATCCGATGAACTGCACTATGCGCACACACTCGTAGCCGAGCGTGATCCGAAAGACCTGGCCGATCAACAATGGGCCTTCTTCTCTGGCACGCCGGATGCCGCGATAAAATATCAGAATGCGCTCTTTCGCATGTGCTCGCAAATTCAGAACGATTTGAATGCTTGCAGGCAGCAATATACGCAACAGGTCAGCGATCAGATCAGCGAGCAAATTCGCAATCAAGCCACCACGTGGAGCGAAACCGGCAAACTGACCAATGTGCAGCAACAAGATGCCAACTTCGGCACGGTCACGAGCCTGCTGTCAGCATGGCAGTCTATATGGCAGTCCGCATGTCAGTCGGTGATCGCGGGCGGTGCAGAACGCGGTGCGCAAATGCGCGACGCGTTCAAGCCAAATGGGAATATGCCGAGTCCAGCGGCCCGGCCGGGTAGCAATCCCCATCCTAGCGATCAGCGCCGGACCGGTGCCGCCAAGCGCAATGGCCCGGCCCAATAAAAAATCCGGCCCGCGTGTGCCGGATTTTGCCGGCCTTGCTCAATTCGGCCGGAGTACTCTTCGTGACTCAGGCCGTGACGAACTGTCCCCAGGATTCACCGTTCGGTGGTGGAGCTTTGTTGGCTGCCGATTTGAGCTTGTTCGCTGCCAGCTGTTTCGCACGGGATCTTGACGGCGGTAGACGACGCAAGGTTTTCAGCGCATCCAATTCGCGGATGCAGATGGTGCGCTGATCGACAGTGATCATACCGATTTCATTGAAGGCCGACAGGGTGCGGCTGACAGTCTCCAGAGTCAGACCAAGATAGCTGCCGATCTCGTGACGGGTCATGCGCAGATTGAATAGCTTGCTGGAATATCCCATCTGCGAGTAGCGGTCCGACAACGAAACCAAGAAGCGCGCCACGCGGGCTTCGGCGCTCAGTGCGCCCAGCATCCCCACCATGGCCTGTTCGCGCACCAGTTCGCGACTCATCACGCTGTACATCGCATGTTCCATTTCGATATGCGTGCGGCCCAGAGCGGTCAGTTTCTTGAACGGCAGCAGGATCAGGTCGCAGTCGGACAAGGCAACTGCTTCGGATGCATGTTGCTTGCTGTGGATGCCGTCGACGCCGAGGATGTCGCCTTTCATCGGAAAACTCAGCACCTGCTCATTGCCAAATTCATCGATCAGAAGAGTCTTCAAAAAACCGGAATTAACGATATACAGCGTATCAAACGGCTGGCCGATCGTGTGGATTCTTTGTCCGCTTTTAAACTGCACGTGCTGGAATAGCAACTCTTCGTCCCCAATCGACGACATGGTCGGAATGTAAATGTGCAACAGATCGCATACTTCCTTTAAATTTGACCAGAGCCGGCCTTGGCGCTGCCGTCCGGCCTCCATGGATGACAACGATGCGGTAGAACCTCTCTCTGAACGACTTTCAGACAATTGCGTGGATACCATTTTCATCTCCCAATTTATCGGATATTCAACAAGCAATTTACGTCGATGACAAACTGGCAACGTGCTGTCAGTTCGTCCGGTCGATCGCTACCACTTTCCAAACCACGAATTCTTCACTAATCTTGTTGACGTGACGTATGGACACTTGAATGGCCACTTTTGGTAACTTCGATTAGTGGGCTTCTGGTTCTTGTTCCTTGTTTTCATTATGACAACAGCAACGGAATTTGGTATCAGTAAGCGCTGAATATACGGATAGGAATGATGGTGGTGAATTAGGAAAAATCCTAATGTCGGCAAAGAAACGGCGATGTTGCGTGGAGAACAGCTAATATTGTCGTAAATATGGCTGAATTTCGACGGGTTTTTGGAGATTCGCTGCAACTACGCAATCGTCAGCAGGTCGAAATTATTTTTCGGACCGTTACATTTTTGGTACACGCATAAAAAAATTGATCAATTGTCAATTCTTGAACGGCGCCAGAATTTTGTGTGCGACCGCATATTGAACCAATTCAGACAGCGAAACCATACGCATTTTTTGCAAGATATGCGTCTTGTGCGTGCTCACCGTCTTTACACTCAGGTGCAATATATCCGCAATGTCGGTGATCGAGCGGCCACTGACCAGCATGCTGAATACCTCAAATTCACGGTCGGATAGATGCTTGTGCGGCAGGTCCTCGCTGGGCGACATGATGTTCAGTGCCAACTGTTCGGCCACTTCGATACTGATATAGGGACGGCCGGAAGCGACGCGCCGGATCGCGCTGACCAGCTGCGTGCCGGCGCTTTCCTTGGTCAGGTAACCGTTGGCGCCGGCGCGAATTACGCGAACCGCATACTGCTCTTCCTCGTGCATGGTGAGGATCAAGATCGGCAACTTCGGCGCTTCCAGCTTGATCTGGCGGATCAGGTCGACGCCGCTGCGTCCCGGCATCGACAGATCGAGCAGGATCAGGTCGAAGCCGCCTTTGCGTACCTGGGCCAGCGCTTCAAAGCCATCGACCGCTTCCCCGACGACTTCAATATCTTCCGCGCCATCGAGAATGCGTTTGAGCCCTTCGCGCATGATGGTATGGTCGTCTGCAATGACAATTCTTATCATAATTTTAGATTGGTATCACTGCGTGTATCGTTACACCGTGCGGCACGGTGATCTTGATGCTGAGCGAGCCTCCCACGTTATAGACGCGCTCCTGCATCGTTACCAGTCCATAGCAGCCTGCTTTGCAGCCGGATTCGTTTGTCATCCCCACACCGTCGTCCTGAATGTCGATGTGGATATTTTTGGCAGTTTGCCATAATGTGATTTTGACATGTCTCGCCCGTGCGTGGCGCTCTATATTGAGCAAACCTTCCTGAATAATTCTGAACATGGCCGACGCGACAGGCTCGCGGGGCTTGATAGTCATGCCGCTATTGTCCAATTGGCAGTCAATGGTCGTTCTCTTTCGGAAGTTTGCTGCCATCCATTCGACCGCCGGCATCAGCCCGAAGTCGTCCAGCAGCGGTGGGCGCAGGCTTGATGCAATGTGCTTGGTGCTGCTGATGATATCGTCCAGCAATCCCTGCATTTGCTGCAGCCGGTCCTGAACGACAGCGTCCGCATTGGTCTGATTCTCTTCCAGCCAGTCGAAATCGAGCTTGAGTACGCTGAGCCGTTGCGCGAGATCGTCATACAACTCCCTGGAAAAGCGTTTCTTTTCGACTTCGCGTGCCAATTGAGACAGCAGGCTGATTCTGCGCTGGTCCGGCTGGCCGAATCGACGCCTGCGTTCGACTTTCCTGCGGGCGCCCAGGTCGTGCAAGATGAAGGCCAAGAAAATTTGGCCCTGTACTGTCACACGGGAAACCATCACCTGCATCGGGAATTCCTCACCGCTGGCGCGTATCCCCTGCAAGGCCATTCTGTTTTTCATCCGGTGTCCCTGCGCGACGCGCATGCACAGTTGATCCAGACAAACACGTTGCGCAACTTGTTCGTGCAATGGCAACAGCAGTTCGAACGCGTGCCCATACAACTGCTCCGAGCCATAGCCAAACATTGCTTCGGCGCATGGATTGAGTAGCGTGATATGACATTGCGCGTCGAGGATGACCAGACCGTGGGCCATCGATTGCATCTCCGCCAGCAGCGATGCACCGTCGCCATCGGATGACGGCAGCTCCATCCGGACCGAGAAGGTGGAGGGCTGGGTGAGGAGGGGCTGCAACGGCGCGACCATGTCACCGCCTCGCGGGAAGCGTGCGGTCGTGCGCTTGTCGCGGCGATTTTGCGCTCGCTGTCTCTGCGGTCACGCCGGGGCTATGAGTGCAATTCGAGACGAGAAACGAAGCACTAGTGTCGCGAAAATGCATTCAGGCAGCCTTGTCGCCTGGTTCTGCTTGCAAGCGGTAGACCAGCACCGGTATGTGGCAGGCCGACAGTACCTTTGCGGTGACGCTTCCCAGCAATAATTGGCCCCAGCCGCTGCGACCATGAGAGCCCATGAAAATCATGTCGCAGCCATGCTCCTGAGCCGCCTGCACGATGCAGAGTGCGGTGGTATCCGAAAACATGCTGTGGGAGGAAAATTTGACGCCGTTGGCCGCTGCCATGTCGGCGATCGCCTTGATGAAGGTCTCGCCGGTTCGCTTGATCGATGCCTTGTATTCCTCTTCGTTGGGATAGCTTGGCGGGACGATTTCCACATAAACCGGATATTGATAATTTGGCGCGACAAAGAGAGCGATGACTTCCGCACCGACCTGTTTGGCAAATTCGACACCTTTTCGGGCGGCAGCGTTGGCAATGACGGAGCCGTCGGTCGGGATCAGGATTTTTGAGAACATAAGCTTTGCCGGTGAGGTGAACGGGATGGTTGCCGGATTCTTGAATCAAGCTTGCCTGTTTTTTTACCAGTTACCAGTCTATGGGAGTATCCCCCAGATGTTCATTCATTATTGGCATCTGTTTGATGTCGATCTATGAAATTATTTAACTGATCGTCACCACCAGCAGCGCAAACCGCAATTCTGTTCGGCAATAGATATTGCATCGGTTCAACCTCTTCGGGTAGATCAAAATTCAACCATTTGACCGGGATCAAGCATCCAACCCATACTGCTTGCGCAGGACATGGCAATATGCTTTTCATACTCCGGCAAATGGGGCATTGGATAGACAGCAGCACCAACCGGATCGTGACACCGGCTCCTGACGTAGGCGCGATGTTGCCCATGTCAGCAACGCATCGCCCGACTCCTGCATGCAGCCGAGTTGCGTCAATAGTCTGACATTGTGCTGCGGCAGACGATAGCGCCCCTGGGAGTCTGTTGGGCTTACAGCTAGGCGCCCCCGGAGAATCGGCGGCAAAATTACCTGAACGGTCTATAGCTAATCGGCTCTTTGGTCGATAGCGCACTATTGACGCTGCAAATCCGGCAAAAACTATCCTCCTTCAGCACATTTTTCGCGTCGACTCAGTAAGTCCGACAGAGTTCTGGCAAGGAATCAATGCTGGAATTCCCCCGCCTGTTCGACGTTTTGTCCCAAAGAAAAGAGTGTACTGTTGCATCGGCGACAAACGCCGTGCAATCTGATGCGCTGCGCAAGATTGTCTTGACCAAGCCGGGCGGTTTAGAGACTATTTGCGCTGCATGCATTACCTTGCGGCAACGTTTTAATGCTGCGGTACAGGCGCCGTACTGGCGTCGGCGTCAGTGCAATTCAAGAATATATGTGGAGATGGTCCAAAAATGAGCGACAGCGCAGATGATTTCGAAGCCTTGTTTGATGAGGTGTCCGCTCAACGCAGCGCAGCCATAGCGATAGCAATCCCAGTAGCCGCGCTGAGCGTGCCGCCTGAAGCGACGTGGCCGCTGGGCGAAATATCCCTGGATGGAAAACCCGAGAACCACGCCGACAAACCGATGTTTGACCGACTCGGCGGCATCGTGCGCCAATTGCACGATTCGCTGCGCGAACTTGGATACGACCGTTCGTTGGCCGATATTGCCATGCAGGTCAATGATTCTCAGGGCCGGCTTGAATACATCGCGACGCTGACCGAGCAAGCCGCCAACAAGGTGCTCAATGCAATCGACGCCGGATTGCCAGCCCAGGAATCGTTGTCGAAACAGGCCAAGGACATGGACAGCCGCTGGTCGCAATTGTTCGATGGCAAGCTTGGTATAGAAGAATTCAAGACTCTGGCCGGCGACTCCAGACAGTTCGCGGTCAAGGTCGCCGACGCATCGGAATCGGAAAAGGCACGCCTGATGGAAATCATGATGGCCCAGGATTTTCAGGACATCACGGGCCAGATCATCAAGAAAGTGGTCGCGATTACGCAGAAACTGGAGCAGGAATTGGCCCAGCTGTTGCGGGATAATGCCCCAACCAGTGTGGCGGCGAAGGACAAGCCGGTTGATCTGATGGCAGGCCCCGCAATGCCGGCGTCGGCGATGGCGCAGGATGATGTTGACGATCTGCTTGCGGATCTGGGGTTCTGAAGAATGGACGACATGCTCAAGGATTTCGTCGTCGAGGCGCTCGAACTGGCGACCAACGTGGAAGAGCATCTGCTCGGGCTGGAGCGCCGACCGGACGACATGGAAACCTTGAACGCGGTGTTCCGTTCGTTCCACACTATTAAGGGTGGCGCCGGTTTCATGAACCTGGGTGCGATGGTATCGGCCTGCCATCTGACCGAAAACCTGTTCGATGCGCTGCGCACCGGCAAGGCGCCGGTCACGCCGCTGGCGATCGAGGCCGCGCTGCAGGCCAGCGGTTTTGTCGCCGATCAGTTGACGGAATTGCATAACGGTACTGAGCCTGACCGTTTGCCGGCGATGCCCGATGCGCTGGAAAAAATTCTGACCGATGCGATCGAAGGCAAGGCAGAACAGCTTAAGGTGACACCAGTCGCTGCAGCGGTTTCGGATGCGAAGCACCCGAGCGGCGGTCCCGACTGGGACGCACTGTACCGCGCCGTGGTGCCGCAAGTCGCTGGCGCAGCGGTGCCTGGCGCCACGCTGGCGCCAGTCAAGTCGGTCGAAGCCGGCTGGGACGGCAAGGAAAGACGAACCGTCGGCGCGGATGCGAAGGTGGCGCCGCCGAAGGAAGACAGCATCCGGGTCGATGCGGTCAAGCTCGATGTGCTGCTGGAGGTGGCGGGCGAATCGGTGCAGGCCGCCAATCAGGCCAGCGTGCTGCTGGAAAAACTGCAGCAATTCAAGTTCGAGGAGTCGGCCGCCGAATTGATGGCGGCACTGGCCGAGACATTGGGACGGGCTTCGCGCTATTCGGCCGAACTGCAACGGGCGACCTTGGCGACCCGCATGCAACCGGTCGGCCGGCTGTTTCAAAAATTTCCCAGGCTGGTGCGCGAGCTGGCCAAGGAACTCGGCAAGGATGTCGAGCTGGTGATCGAAGGCGCCGATACCGAAGTCGACCGGGTTGTGGTCGATAGCCTGTACGACCCGCTGGTGCACATGCTGCGCAACGCGCTCGACCATGGCATTGAGAGTCCGGACGAACGCGTCGCTGCCGGCAAGTCGCTGAAAGCATTCATCTCGCTGAAGGCGTGGCAGGAAGCCAATAGCGTGATGATCGAACTGGGCGACGACGGTAAAGGCATGAATCCGGATAAATTGCGCGAGAAGGCGCTGGCCAAGGGCTTGATCGGCGAATCGGCCGCGCAAACCGCCGAAGAGGCGTTCCAGCTGGTATTTCTGCCCGGTTTCTCGACCAAGGAAGTCGCGTCCAGTGTATCGGGGCGTGGCGTCGGTATGGACGTGGTCAAGACCGCAGTCGAAAAACACCGCGGCGCAATTCGCATCGACTCCCAGTTGGGCGCCGGTACCCGCTTTTCGATCCGGCTGCCGATCGAGCTGTCGATCGTGCCGACCATGCTGGTCAGTACTGCCGGCGCTGCATTGGGCCTGCCGATGGCGGTGGTGCAACGGGTGGTGGAATTGCCGGAAACCTTCATGGAGGTCGGCGGCGCACCGGTGCTGAAAGATCAGGGACGGCCGTTGCCGGTGCGTTCGCTGGCCGCCGTGCTCGGTTATGCGCCGGGCACGGAGCGGGTCGGTATCGTGGTCGCCGCGCCACAGCCGTATATCCTCGCGGTGCAGGCGGTCGATGGCACGGCCGATCTGGTGATCAAGCCTTTGACCGCGCTGTCGGTCTCGGGCATCACCGGCACCGCGCGTTCGGCCGAAGGGGAGCTGGTGCTGGTGGTCGGCCTGTCGTTCCTGTTGGACGGCTGTCGCAGTGCGTTGCGGCAGGTGGCGTGACGCACCGGCCTGCTATTGGATTCGCCAGGCAGCGCTCGTTTGGGCTGTTAATATGATTTTTCGCAGGAAATCACTAAATGGAAGGCTACCGATGCCTGCAGCCTGCACTGCAAGCATTTTGGGGGGGGCGCTAACCTGCTGTGACCGGGAAATGAGATGCGCAGCAGGTGAATTATTTCTGCTGCGAAATATACTCCTGGCGACTATGTGTCAAATCCGAATTTTAGATGGGGAATATCGGGCATACTCCATGCATCTTGCATTCTTGTATATTTTCAGGGACCGAATGCCGGGTTTGCTGGTCAAAATCCTCGGGTCAAATTCGGCGCGAAGAATAGGCGGGTGATGGCGCCGGCAATCCTCGCTTTCCAACAAAATTTCATGAAAAAGCAACGCCTGTTTGTGTTTTGCCGCCTGAAAATCCGCGGCAACGTTGCTTTTTTCACTACGAATTTTGCCGTCAGATCATCGCGAAACTGGTGCAGGGTGTAAAATGCCGCTCTTTTTTGGGCATCCATTGCGGTGAGTACTTAGCGGGTAATTTATGCCGATCGGCGTAAATCTGGCTGATTGGGGTAGCGGCTTGATGTCGCCGCCCATCGGCAGGGCACCAACTTGAATACAGATTATTCAGCGACTTTATTCGACACAGGCAGGGATCGTAGAAGATGAGTTTCAACGGGGTCAGTTTTTCTATTGCTGCGCATGCGGCATGGGCACCCGGTGTGGAAACCCGTGCGGCGTGGCTGGAATGGGCGCAGGGCGACCGCGCCATTGCCGGCAGCAGTGAACCGGCGCTGAAGGCGATGTCGCCGATGCTGCGCCGGCGCAGCAGTTTGCTGGGCAAGATGGCACTCGAGGTGGCGTATCAATGCTTGGGCGAACGCACCGACGTGCCGACCGTGTTTTGCTCGCGCCATGGCGAGGCAACGCGCTCGGTCGCGATGCTGACGGACCTGGCAAAGGTGGTGCCGCTGTCGCCGACCGCCTTTGGCATGTCGGTACACAATGCCGCAGGCGGCATGTTTTCGATAGCGCGCGCCGATCGCGCCAGCAATATTGCACTGGCCGCCGGTGACAGCGGTGTCGAGCATGCGGTGATCGAGGCTGCCGGCTTACTGGCCGACGGTGCGCCGGCCGTGCTGCTGGTGGTCTACGATTGTCCGATTCCAGCGATGTTTTCTGCGTTTCAGGACGGCAACCAGCCGGCACACGCGTGGGCATGGCTGATGGAGCCGGCCACGATTGACGCAAGTGTGAAGCGTGGTGCCATAGTTTCGCTGGCATGGTCCACCGCTGCTGATCCCGAGTCGGATGACAATGCGATAACGGGATTGCCAGGCAGTCTGCAAGTGCTGCGCTTCCATCTGCGAGAAGATAGTCAATTGCAGCGCCGTGATCGGCAACACAATTGGCTGTGGACCCGCAATGCTTGAGCGGACGGGGCGTTACTGGCGGATTTTTGCTACCGGCCTGAGTTTTGCGGCGTTCGGCGTTGGCGGCCTGGCGATGCGGGTGTTGTTGGTTCCGCTACTGAATTTGCTGATCTGGAAGCGCCAGTTGCGCATCCGCTTGGCGCGGTCGATGATCCGTGTTGCGTTTCGCGGCTTTGTCGGCCTGATGTGCGGACTCGGGGTGTTGCGTTACCGGATCACCGGGCTTGAGCGGCTGCAGCGCAGCGGTTTGCTGATTCTGGCCAATCATCCGACGCTGATCGATACCGTTTTCTTGATGGCCTTCGTCAAGCGTGCCGATTGCATCGTCAAGAGTGAACTGTGGAACAATCCGTTCACCCATGGCCCGGTGCGCGCGGCCGGTTATATCCGTAACGATTCCGGCGTCGACATGCTGGACGATTGCATTGCGTCGCTCGGGTGCGGAAATAATCTGATTATCTTTCCGGAAGGTACCCGTACTCTGGCCGACGGCCAGGTGCGCTTGAAGCGCGGCGCTGCCAATATCGCGGTCCGTGGCGCCACGAACGTAACGCCAGTACTGATCCGCTGCACGCCGCCGACCTTGGGTAAGGGCGGAAAATGGTGGCGTGTGCCGCCTCGTCGGGCACAGTTCAATATTCATGTGCAGGAAGATATCGATGTTCGGCCATTCATTGCCGCGGCCGGCAGTGAAATATTGGCGGCGCGTCATCTGACCGAATATCTGGAAGACTACTTTAACAAGGAAGGCAAAGCTTATGCAGCCGCATGAATTGCAGGAAGAAGTAAAGCAGCTGATCATCGACGTGCTGGAACTGGAAGACATCGGTCCGGACGAGATCGACAACGAAGCGCCATTGTTCGTCGACGGACTGGGGCTCGATTCGATCGACGCGTTGGAACTCGGCGTCGCACTGCAGAAGCGCTATGGGATTTCTTTGTCGGCCGACTCGGAAGAGACGCGCCGTCATTTTGCATCGGTACATGCGCTGGCAGCGATGATCGCCAGCCATAGGGTGAAATAAGGAAGCGTGGATATGATTCAGGTAAGCACAATGAACCAGGACCAGCGCTTCGCGTGGATCGTCGACGTGCTGCACGAGATGTTCGAGCTGGATAAGGCAAAGATCACGCCGCAGTCGAACTTGTATACCGATCTCGATATCGACAGCATTGATGCGGTCGACCTGGCGGTGAAATTGAAGCAACTGACTGGCAAGCGGCTGCAGCCGGAAGTGTTCAAGACGGTGCGTACAGTGCAAGACATGATGGACGCGATAGAGGCGCTGTGAACGCCAGAGGACAATCCGGCAGTGCCGCAACCGGCCGATTGCTGAGCGTGTTGACGGTCCTGATCACGCTGTTGTATCCGCTCGCGCTGTGGCTGGGTAACGGCCAGGTTGAGCCGCGCCTGCTGGCCGGTTTGCTGTTGCTGGCTGCGCTCACGCGTGTGCCGGCCCTGAAGGCCAGCCGCCTCGCATGGTTCTGGCTGGGCGGCGCTTTGCTGCTGGCCGCCCTCACGTTGTGGGGCAATGCGATGCTGCCGTTGAAGTTGTACCCCGTGTTGGTCAACGTCGCGATGCTGGGCCTGTTCGGCGCCAGCCTGTTGACCCCGCAGTCGTTGGTCGAGCGTTTGGCACGCCTGCGCGAGCCAGAGTTTCCGCCGGCGGCGGTCGCCTATACGCGCCGAGTGACCCAAGTCTGGTGTGCGTTTTTTGTATTCAATGGTCTGGCGGCGCTGGTCACGGCGTTATGGGCAAGCCAGGCGATCTGGTCCTTGTATAACGGCGTTATCGCGTATTTGCTGATGGGGTTGCTGTTTGGCGTCGAATATCTGGTGCGGATTCAAATCAAGAGGCGGCAGCATGGCTGAGCCGCACGATTTATTGCAACTGCTGGCGACGCGGGGCGACGCGCGTCGCCCAATCTGCGGCTGGCGCGATGGCCTGCCGATTTCATACGATGACTTTGTGGCGCGGGTGCGCGCGTGGCAAGCCCTGCTGGAGCGCTGCCGCGGCGATCGGTTTGCGCTGTATTTGAACGATAGTTTGGAATTTGGCGCGGCATTGCTTGGCGCATGGCAGGCCGGCAAGACCGTCTATCTGCCTGGCGACAATCTGCCGGCCACCTGCACCAATCTGCGCGTGACGGTTGACGGCTTCCTTGGTCAATTTCCGGACGACTGCGCGGCATTGATACCCAGCATTGACGATGCGACGGCGCCGCACGCCGGATTCAAGCCGTTGGCGCCCGAGTTCGCCGGCCTCGTGGTGTACACCTCGGGTAGCACTGGCGCGGCGCAATCGATACCGAAAAAAATGTCGCAGCTGGCGTCCGAAGTCGCGACGCTGGAGCGCTTGTTCGGCGCCATGGTGAAGGCAAGAGCGGGGGCAGACGCAGCCGCACCGGAGGTCGTCGCTACCGTATCGCACCAGCATATCTACGGCCTGCTGTTCAAGGTATTGTGGCCGCTGGTCGCAGGACGCCCGATCCACGCGCGCAGTTGTGCGTTTCCCGAGGAACTGGTGCCGCTGTTGGCGGCACGCGGCTGCATCCTGATTTCCAGTCCCGCGCATCTGAAAAGATTGCCCGCCAGTCCGGCGTGGGCGCAGGTTGGGCAGCGGCTGCGCGCAGTGTTTTCCTCCGGCGGGCCATTGCCACCGGATGTCGCGCAAGCCGCAGCGCAACTGCTGGGGCTGGCGCCGATCGAAGTCTATGGCAGCTCGGAAACCGGCGGGATCGCCTGGCGGCAGCGGAGCGAATCGGATCGCGGCGATGGCTGGACCCCGATGCCCGGCGTAGATTGGCGCATTGCCGCCGATCCGGTCGACGACGCGCTGGAAGTTCGTTCGCCGCATCTGGCTGATACCAACTGGTTGCGGCTGGCCGATCGCGCGCAGGCGATCGATGGCGGCCGCTTCGTGTTGCGGGGACGCGCCGATCGCATCGTCAAGATCGAAGAAAAGCGGGTGTCACTCGATACGATTCAGGCACGCCTGGCGGCCTCGCCGCTGGTGGCCGAGGTACGGGTGCTGATGCTGGACGCGACGGTTGCTGTGGCAACCGATGTGGCAACCGCTGGGGCAGCCGATGTTGCAGCAGGCCGGCGGCAGCGGGTTGCGGCCTTCGTCGTTCCTTCCGCGAGCGGACGCGCAATCCTGGCTGAGATCGGCAAGCTGGCTTTCAATCGCCTGCTGCGCGACAGTCTGACCGATGCGGTCGAGCGTGTCGCGCTGCCGCGCAGCTGGCGTTATCTGGAGGCGCTCCCGGTCGATGCGCAGGGCAAGACCACGTATGCGGAACTGCTGGCTTTGCTGGATCAGGAAGATGCGCCGCAGAAGGCGCGCCCCATACTGCCGCGTCAGCGCCTGCTGGAACGGGATGCGATGCGTGCCGTGTTCGAGCTGGTTGCCCCAAGCGATCTGTTGTATTTCGACGGTCATTTCTCGCAGGCGCCGATTCTGCCGGGCGTGGTGCAACTGGATTGGGCGATTGCGTTCGGGCGGGCGCACTTCGATTTGCCACCGGTATTCTTGGGCGTACATGCGCTCAAGTTTCAACGCGTGATTCAGCCCGAGATGGCATTTCAGCTGGAATTGCAGCACGAATTACGACACGAATTGCGACACGAACAGCAGAAGTCGTCGCTCAGTTTCCGTTTCAGTTCAGCCGCCGGACAGCACGCCAGCGGCCGCATCCTGTTCGGAGCCGCTGGTGTCTGAGTCGATCTTCAAGCCTTGTGTCCTGATCCCGGTCTACAACCACGAACAGGTGATCGGCGTCACGGTAGACGCGGTACTGGCGCAGAACCTGCCGTGTGTGCTGGTCGACGACGGTAGTGCGGCGGGCTGTGCCCAGGTGCTGGACCGGATCGCCGCCGCTGCGCCGGGTCAGGTGCAACTATTGCGGCACGCGAGTAATCGCGGCAAGGGTGGGGCGATCCTGACCGGCATGCAGTATGCGGCCCACGCCGGTTACACCCATGCGTTGCAGATCGATGCCGACGGCCAGCACCGGACCGACGATATTCCGCGATTTCTGGCGCAGGCGCAGATGAATCCGGACGCGCTGATCGTTGGGTGCCCGCAATACGACGAGACGGTGCCGGCACTTCGTTTCTATGCCCGCTACCTGACCCATGTCTGGGTCTGGATCAATACGCTCTCGTTGCAAATCAGGGATTCGATGTGCGGTTTTCGCGTCTATCCGGTCGCACCGGTGCTTGCGCTGGCACGGCGACAGCGACTGGGCGAACGGATGGATTTCGACACTGAAGTGCTGGTGCGCCTGTGCTGGGACGGACTGCAGTTCGTCAATGTCCCGACCCGGGTCGGTTATCCGAGCGATGGCGTATCGCATTTCCGGCTGTGGCGCGATAACGCGCTGATTTCGCGCATGCACGCGACGCTGTTTTTCGGCATGCTGCGGCGACTGCCGCGCTTGCTGCTGCGTAAATGGCGGACGCAACGGGGTGCGCAATGACGGCGCGACCCGTTACTGTGCAGGATCGCCACTGGGCGCAGATCAACGAAGCGGGCTTCGTGGCCGGCATGCGCTTGATGTTCTGGATCTGCCGCATCTTCGGGCGCTGGCCGTTCCGGCTGGTGCTGTATCCGGTGTTGCTGTGGTACCTGATCGCCAAACCGGCGGCGCGCCGGGCCTCGGCCGATTATTTGCGCCGGGTTTGCGCCTTCAATTCGACGAGGATCACGCCCGCAGCGGGGATCAAGCCGGGCATGCTGAGTGTACTGCGCCACTTCGCGTCTTTCGGCGAGAGCATTCTCGACAAGATGCTGGTCTGGAGCGGCTTGTTTAAGGTGGAACAGACCGTATTGCATGGCCACGAACAGGTGGCGCAGAGCATCGCACAGCAGCGCGGTGGCTTGCTGGTGTGTTCGCATCTGGGCAATCTGGAACTGTGCCGCGTGATGTCGCGGCGCCGCGCTGGCCTGAAGCTGACCGTGCTGGTGCATACCAAACATGCGCAGACATTCAACCGCATGCTCGGCCAGCTTGATCCGGACAGCCAGCTCAACCTGATGCAGGTCACCGAAATCACGCCCGCGACCGCGATGCAGCTGAGCGAAAAAATCGAGCAGGGTGAATTCATCGTGATTGCCGGCGACCGCGTCCCGGTGTCGCAGCGGCCGCGCGTTGCGATCGCCAGCTTTCTCGGCCAGCCGGCGCCGTTTCCGGTCGGTCCCTATATTCTCGCCAGCCTGCTGCAATGCCCGATTTATATGCTGTTTTCGATGCGCACCGGGCAGCATTCCGAAATTCATTTCGAGTTACTGCGCGAATCGGTGCGGCTGCCGCGCAGGGGGCGCGACGGACGCCAGGGATACGATGCGGCGCTGGCAGAACTGGCGGCGCAATATGCGGCGCGGCTCGAACAATTCTGCCTGCGCGCGCCGCTGCAATGGTTCAATTTTTACGATTTCTGGCACCTCTCCACCATGGACACCATCGATGCATCCAGCTGACCTCAAAACCACATTGCGCGCGGTCCAATTCGACCGCGAGCGCCTGCAGATCGAAGACATCGTCGACATCGCCGATGGCACCGCCTGCGCGCTGCTGTCCACCGCACCCGAGTTTCGCGCCGCGATTGCGCGCGGGGCCGATTTTCTGGATCGCCTGTTGCTGGAAGACGGTGCGATCTACGGCGTCACGACCGGCTACGGTGATTCATGCACGGTGCGTATTCCCGCCGAACTGGTGGCCGAATTGCCGCATCATCTATACACCTATCATGGCTGCGGCCTGGGCCAGCATTTCAGCCCGTCGCAGACGCGGGCGGTGATCGCGACCCGGCTGGCGTCGCTGTGCAAGGGCTATTCCGGCGTCAGCGTCGAACTGCTGGAGCAAATCGTGCGCCTGCTTGAGCATGGCCTGTTGCCGCTGATTCCGTCCGAAGGTTCGGTCGGCGCCAGCGGTGACCTGACGCCGCTGTCTTACCTGGCCGCCGTGCTGTGCGGCGAGCGCGAGGTGTGGCGCGATGGCGCCATCGTGCCGGCGGCGCAGGCATTGGCTGATGCCGGCATCACGCCGTTGCGCCTGCGGCCCAAGGAAGGGCTGGCGATCATGAATGGTACTGCCGTGATGACTGCGCTGGCTTGCCTCGCTTATTCGCGCGCCGAATATCTGACCCGGCTGAGCACCCGCATCACTGCGCTGGCCTCGTTTGCGCTGGACGGTAATGCGCACCATTTCGACGAAATGCTGTTTTCGGTCAAGCCGCACGCCGGCCAGCAGGGTGTCGCCGCCTGGCTGCGCCAGGATCTGCCGTGTGACCAGCCGCCACGCAATGAAAAACGGCTACAGGACCGCTATTCGATCCGCTGCGCGCCGCATGTGATCGGCGTGCTGGCCGATGCGTTGCCGTGGCTGCGCGCATCGATCGAGAATGAACTGAACAGCGCGAACGACAATCCGATCATCGATGCTGAAAACGAGCGCGTCCTGAACGGCGGCCATTTCTACGGCGGCCATATCGCGTTCGCGATGGACAGCATGAAAAACGCGGTGGCCAATCTGGCCGACCTGCTCGATCGCCAGATGGCGCTGCTGGTCGACAGCCGCTACAGCAATGGCTTGCCGGCTAACCTGTCGGCCGTCGAAGGGCCGCGCGCGGCCATCAACCACGGCCTGAAAGCGCTGCAGATCAGCGCGTCGGCCTGGACTGCCGAAGCGCTGAAGCTGACCATGCCGGCCTCGGTGTTTTCGCGCTCGACCGAATGCCACAATCAGGACAAGGTCAGCATGGGCACGATCGCCGCGCGCGATTGCCTGCGCGTGCTGGAACTGACCGAGCAGGTCGTCGCCGCGTTGCTGATTACCGTACGGCAGGGCGCCTGGCTGCGCAGCAAGCTCAATCCGGCGCTGGTGCCGGAGGCGTCACTGACCGCGATGCTGGCCGAACTGGATGCCGACATCGGCGTGGTCAAAGAGGACCGCCGGCTGGAACCGGACCTGCGCGTGTTGCTGGAGCGGATTCGCACCCAAGCCTGGACCTTGTATGAGTGACAGGTTGCATAAACCGGCTAGCCGCTGGTTCGCCGAAGTCGAGCTGCAGGTGCAGTTCTTCGATCTCGATCCGATGGAAATTGTGTGGCACGGCAACTACGTGAAATACCTTGAAATCGTGCGCTGCGCCTTGCTCGACAAGATCGACTACAACTATGGGCAGATGCAGGCGTCCGGCTATGCATGGCCGGTGATTGACATGCATCTGCGCTATGTGGCGCCGGCGGCCTTCGGCCAGCGGCTGAAGTTGCGCGCCGACATCGTCGAATGGGAAAACCGGCTGAAGATCGATTACCTGATCACCGACGCGGCCAGCGGACGCCGCCTGCACCGCGCCAGCACCACGCAGGTCGCGGTCGAGATCGCGACGCGCGCGATGTGCTTCGCGTCGCCGCCAGTGTTATTTGAAAAACTGGGAGTGCAACCAACATGATCGGGACCATGAGAAATTCCATCAATCGATGCTTGCTGATCGCCAGCCTGTGGCTGTGCGCGACGCCATCGTGGGCTGGCGCCCCGGTCGTGCAGATCCAGAACATGCTGGCCAAGCCCAATGTGCTGTGCGGCCGTTTCGATCAGAGCAAACAGCTGGCCGGCCTGAAAAAGCCCTTGCAGTCGAACGGGCGATTTTGCGTGGTGGCGGGCAAGGGCGTGCTGTGGCGCACCTTGCAGCCGTTCCCGAACACCTTGCGCCTGACGCGCGATGAAATCGTGCACCTGCAGGGAGAACGGGTCGCGATGCGGCTCGACGCCAAGCAGGAACCGGTGGTCAAGATGATCAACAGCGTGTTGTTTTCATTGCTGGCCGGCGACCTGAGCCAGCTGGAAAACCTGTTCGAACTGGAGGGCGCAATCCATGGCAACAACTGGAATGTTGCGCTGAAAGCACGCCAGCCGGCGCTGGCCAAGGCCATCGGCAGCATCACGATGGAGGGCGGCGCCTACGTCAAGCATCTGACCATGACCGAAGCCAGCGGCGATCAGACCGTCATCACATTCAGCAACGTCCAGACCGGCGATGCGGCGATGAGCGCCGACGAAGGGAAGCTGTTTGAGTAAGGTTGCGAATACGGGCGCGCATAAGGGCGCGAACAAGGGCGCGCACACGCCAAACCGCCGCGCGTTGCCGATATTGTGGGCGCTGGTGGCAGTGTTGCTGCTGGCGCATAACGCCTATCTGTGGTTCGGCCAGAAGATCGTGCCCGATTCCGACATCCTGGCCTTGCTGCCGGTCGAGGAGCGCGATCCGGTATTGCAGCAATCGTTTAGCCACATGGTCGATTCGGCCCAGCAGCGCGTGATTGTGCTGGTCGGCGCCGACGACTGGACCCAGGCGAAACGCGCGGCCGACGCCTACAGCGCGGTGCTGGCGCAACGCGGCGACTTGTTGCAACTGCCGCCACCGATGACCGAGCAGGCGCAGAACGACTGGCTGGCACCGTTTCAACAGCATCGTCCGGCGCTACTGACGCCGGCCCAGCAGGACGCGCTGCAGCATCAACCGAAACAGTACTGGGTCGACACCGCGCTCGGCCAGTTGTACAGCCCGTTCGCCGGGCCCAAGCTCGGCGCCTGGCAGGACGACCCATTCGGCTTGTTCAGCGGCTGGGTGCAGGCGCGCGCGCAGGAGACGCCAGTGCGGCCGCGGGACGAACGGCTGTTTGTCGAGAACAATGGTCGCCAATATGTACTGTTGCCGCTGACGCTGAAGGTCCCTGCGTTTTCGATGACGGCGCAGCGCTCGGTGCTGCCGTTGCTGGAACGCGCGGCGCAGGCTGCGCGCCAGGCGGTGCCGCAGGTCGAACTGGTGAGCGCCGGCGTGGTGCTGCATGCGGCCGCTGCCAGCACCCAGGCCAGTGGCGAAATGTCGACCATCGGTCTCGGTTCGCTGGCGGGTATCGTGTTGCTGGTGTGGCTGACGTTCCGCTCGGTCAAGCCGATCCTGTTGATCGCGCTGTCGCTCGGCATCGGCTGCCTCGGCGCGTGGTCGCTGTGCTGGCTGGTGTTTGGGCGGGTGCATTTGCTGACGCTGGTGTTCGGCGCCAGCCTGATCGGGGTGGCGCAGGATTACGGGATCTATTTCATGTGCAGCCGGCTCGGCGCCGACCGTGCGCTCAGTTCGGCGCAATTGCTGCGGCGCTTGTGGCCGGGACTGCTACTGACCCTGGCGGCGGCGGTGATCGGCTATATGGGACTGGCGCTGACCCCGTTTCCGGGCTTGCGTCAGATGGCGTTGTTCTCCGCGCTGGGGCTGCTGTTCGCATGGCTGACCGTCATCTGCTGGTTCCCATTTCTGCTGCAGCCGGATAGCCTGCACGGCACGCGTGCGGCCGAGCGTTACGGCGCCAGCCTGGTGCGCTGGCCCTTGTTGCACTGGAACCGGACCACGCTGGTGCTGGCGCTGCTGTTCGTTGCCTTGGCCGGGTTCGGCCTGGCGCGCCTGGGCGTCAACGACGATATCCGTTCGCTGCAAAGCCCGCCGAAGGCATTGCTGGCGGACCAGATCAAGGTCGGAAAATTGCTTGATGCACCGACCCCGGTGCAGTTCTACCTGGTGCGTGGCGCCAGCGCCGAAATCGTGTTGCAGCGCGAAGAAGCGCTGAAACAGCGGCTCGATCCGCTGATCGCGAAACACCTGATCAGCGGCTATCAGGCGCTGTCGAACTGGGTGCCGTCGCAACAGGCGCAGGCGGCCAATCGTGCGGCGGTCGGGCACAATCTGCTGGCCGACGACGGACCGCTGGGCCTGCTGGCGCAGCGGATCGGCGAGGACAGCGACTGGAGCGCGACGATGCGCAAGCGCCTGTTGACATCGGCCGCGCCGTTGACGCCGGCCGATTTCTTGCAACTGCCGGCCAGCGAGCCGTGGCGCCATTTGTGGCTGGGGCAGGTGACGGGTATCGACGGCAATCCCTATGCCAGTATCGTCGCGCTGCGCGGGCTGAACGATTATGCCGGCCTGCCGCAACTGAAGCAGGCGGCACAAGGAATGGACGGGGTGCAGTGGGTCGACAAGGTCGGCGAGATTTCGTCGGTACTGGGGCGCTACCGGCTGTATATGGGGTGGGTGCTGCTGGGCGCCTATGCGGCGATTTTCGCGCTGCTGTCGATCCGCTATCGCGCCGCCGCCTGGCGCATCATGGCACCGCCGCTGCTGGCCAGCATGGCGACGCTGGCCTTGCTGGGATGGACCGGCCAGCCGCTGCAATTGTTTCATGTGCTGGCCCTGATGCTGATTCTCGGCCTCGGGGTCGATTACGGCATCTTCCTGTATGAACAGATCGACCGCCGCGACCGGTTTGCCTGGCTGACGGTCGGGCTGTCGGCGATCAACGCCTTGCTGTCGTTCGGTTTGCTGAGTCTGAGCAAGACTCCACCGTTGCACGCGTTCGGCCTGACCATGCTGATCGGCACCGCGCTGGTGTGGCTGATCGTGCCCTGTTTTGGCCGCGAGCAGCAGTAGTCGAGGCGGGGGATATGCGAAAATTGCGCTCCCAACCGTCGTCAATCATTGTTTTTTATGATAGCTATCGGAGTATGTCCTAATTCCCATTGTTTTATTGGCGGCATAGCGGTTTTATATTGGGAGTATATTTATGTTCCGCCGTCTGCCTGAAGTCCCGATACGAAAGAATGCATGACAAGCGAATCAAAATTTGAAACTTGCGAGATCCTGATCATCGGCGCCGGCCCGGCCGGTGCGGTGGCCGCGGCGCTGCTGCGCCAGCAGGGACGGCAGGTACTGGTGATCGAGCGCGAGCTGTTCCCGCGTTTCAGTATCGGCGAGAGCCTGCTGCCGCAAAGCATGGCCTACCTGGAGCAGGCCGGCATGCTGCGCGCGGTGGTGGAGGCAGGATTCCAGTTCAAGAACGGTGCCGCATTCGTGCGCGGCGACAGCTATACCGATTTCGATTTTCGCCAGAAGCATTCCGAAGGTTGGGGTACCACGTATCAGGTGCAGCGCGCGCAATTCGACCAGATTCTGGCCAATGAAGCCGCGCGCCAGGGTGCCGAAATCCGCTACCAGCATCAGGTGCTGGCGGTCGATCTGGACGGCGACAAACCGCGTGTTACGGTAAGAAATCCGGCCGGCGAGCACTACCAGATCGAAGCCGGTTTCATCCTCGACGCCAGCGGCTTCGGCCGGGTGCTGCCGCGCCTGCTGCAACTCGAAACGCCATCGAATTTCCCGGTGCGCGGTGCGATTTTCACCCATATCGAGGACGGCATCCCGGCGCAGGGATTCGATCGCAACAAGATCCGCGTCACGGTGCATCCGGACCATTGCGATGTCTGGTACTGGACCATACCGTTTGCCGGCGGTCGCTGCTCGCTCGGCGTGGTGGCTGAAAACAGCTTCCTGGAGCGCTATCAGGGTAGCGAAACCGCGCGCCTGCAAGCGATCGTCAACGAAGATCCGGGCCTGTCGAAGCTGCTGGCCAACGCCAAGTGGGACACACCTGCGCGCCAGATCGTCGGTTATTCGGCCAACGTCAAATCGCTGTGGGGCAAGGGCTTTGCGTTGCTGGGCAATGCCGGCGAGTTTCTCGATCCAGTGTTCTCGTCCGGCGTGACGATTGCCGTCAAATCGGCCAGCCTGGCAGCGGCCATGTTGCAGCGTCAGTTCACCGGTGAAGCAGTCGACTGGCAAAACGACTATGCGATTCCACTGAAAAAGGGTGTCGACACTTTCCGCGCCTTTGTCGAGTCATGGTATGCCGGCGGCTTTCAGGAAATCATTTTCTACCAAGGGCAGCAACCGGAAATCCGCGGCATGATTTCGGCCATTCTGGCCGGTTATGCGTGGGACCAGAGCAATCCGTACGTGCGTGAAACCGGCCGTCGGCTGGCAACACTGGAGCAGCTATGCACCGCGCCGGCCTGATCGGTATGCAGCGTCTGGCGTCCGCCACGGCTTTGCTATTAATGCTGTCCGTGCTGGCCGGCTGCGCCACGCCGCCCAGGCAGACCGGCCGCCAGCTAATCGGACTGAAACTGGCACCGGCCGCGCTGGGCGCATCGATCAGCCTGCAGCAGCATCTGACGGTGCAACGCGACGGCCGCACCGACGAGCTCGATGCTGCGCTGGAAGTCGATCCGGAGCATCTGGAACTGGTTGGCCTGGCACTCGGCCAGCGCGTGCTGACCCTGCATTACGATGGCCAGAATCTGCAATCCTGGCGCCACCTGATGCTGCCGGCGCAGGTACGGGCCGAAGATGTGCTGGAAGACTTGCAGCTGACTTTGTGGCCGCTGGAGTCGATCCGGCAAGCCTTGCCGGCCGGTTGGCGCGCCGAAGAAAGCGGCTTGCGCCGCACGCTGTTCCTGGACGATGCGCCGGTCACCGTGATCGACTACAGCGGCACTCCGCGCTGGAGCGGCACAGTAGAGTTGTCGAACCTGCGCTATCACTATCACCTGACGATCCAATCGGTTTCCAGCGGCTCCTGAATATGTTTTATCTGAATCAGTTAGGCATGGTTTGCGCTCTCGGCTCTACGCATGATGCGGTCAAGCGTCGGCTGTTGGTCGACGCCCGCAGCGGTTTGGTAGCGACCGATGCCTACTCGGCCGGACGCACGCTGGCGCTCGGTCTGGTGGATGCTGTGCTGCCGAGTGCGGCTAGCTTGCCGGCGGCGCACCGCAGTCGCAACAACCAGTTGGCGCTGGCCGCATTGGCGCAGATCAGGCTGGCGGTCGATGCCACGATCGATCGTTATGGCGCCGCACGCATCGGCATCGTGCTCGGCACCAGCACCTCCGGCATTGCCGAGAGTGAAGCCGCGGTACGGGAATATGTGGCGCACGGCGCCTTGCCTGCACAGTTCCATTACGGCCAGCAGGAGCTGGGGTCGCCGGCGGCGATGCTGGCGGCGACGCTCGGCATTAGCGGACCGGCCTATGTTCACTCCAGCGCCTGCGCGTCGAGCGCAAAAGCGATGGCGAGCGCCGCCCGCTTGTTGAAAATGGGCGTTTGCGATGCGGTCGTGACCGGCGGCGTCGATTCGCTGTGCGCCTTCACGGTGGCCGGATTCAGCGCGCTCGAATCCGTTAGCACCGCGCCATGCAATCCGCTCAGTGTCAATCGCAACGGCATTAATATCGGTGAGGGCGCAGCACTGTTTCTGATGAGTCGGGAGGCCGAGCACGGTGCCGCTACGGTCGCCTTGCGTGGTTGGGGCGAATCGTCGGACGGCCATCACATGTCGGCGCCCGATCCGTCCGGCGCCGGCGCGCGGCTGGCGATCGAGCAGGCACTCCAGCGCGCCTGCGTCACCGCCAGCCAGATCGATTATGTCAACCTGCACGGCACTGCCACCGCGCAAAACGATGCGATGGAATCGCGCGTGGTGCATGCGCTGTTCGGTGATAGCACCGCAGTCAGTTCCACCAAGCCGTTTACCGGCCATGCGCTGGGTGCGGCCGGCGCGCTCGAGGCCGGCATCTGCTGGCTGGCGATGCAGGAGGACAATGCCGACGGCGTGCTGCCGCCGCATCTGTGGGATGGTGCCGCCGATCCTGCCTTGCCGCAACTGAATGTGGCGGCGCCGGGGTCCCGCTTGGGGCGTCCGTTGCAATGGGCGCTCAGCAATTCGTTCGCGTTCGGCGGTGCCAATGCGACACTGCTGTTCGGGAGAGGCTGAGATGGATTTTCCCGATATTCGTACGCTGCTACCGCATTCCGGGACCATGGTCTTGCTGGACCGCGTGGTCGCGGCCGATGCCGACAGCCTGTGTGCGGAAGTCGCCATCCGGCCTGACAGCCTGTTCTGCAATGCAGACGGCGTCGGCGCCTGGGTCGGCATCGAATACATGGCGCAGGCGATCGCCGCGCATGCCGGTTATTTGGCCAGATTGCGCGGCGCACCGGTCAAGGTCGGATTTCTGCTCGGCTCGCGCCGCTATGAATGCAGTCGTCCGAATTTCGCGCTGGGCAGTATTCTGCGCGTGCGCATCGAACGCATATTGCAGGGCGAAAACGGATTGGGCTCGTTCGGGTGCCGGATCAGTGCCGTGGGCGCAGAGCCCAGTGCAGCGCTGGCGACCGCGACTGTCACCGTCTTTCAGCCTGACAATGTCAATCATTTTCTCGAAGGAGTTTCGGCATGACGTACGGACCTACACAAACCGAATCCACACCAGGCGCATCCAGGCCAACTGCATCGAAATCGGTATTGGTCACCGGTTCCAGTCGCGGCATCGGCAAGGCTATCGCACTGCGCCTGGCGCGCGATGGTTACGATATTGTGTTGCATTGCCGTAGCAGGCGCGAGGAAGCCGATGCGGTCGCGCAGCAGATCGTCGCGCTGGGCCGGCAAGCCCGCGTGCTGCAGTTCGACATCGCCGAGCGCACCGCGACCGCCGCCGCGCTGGAAGCCGACATCGAACTGCACGGCTGTTATTACGGCGTGGTCTGCAACGCCGGCGTCGCCCGTGACAATGCGTTTCCGGCGATGTCGGGCGAAGACTGGGACATCGTGCTGCAGACTAATCTGGACGGATTCTACAACGTGCTCAACCCCTTGATCATGCCGCTGGTGCGGCGCCGGGCACCGGGCCGCATCGTGACCATGGCGTCGGTTTCCGGCCTGGTCGGCAATCGCGGGCAGGTCAATTACAGCGCGGCCAAGGCCGGCATCATCGGCGCCACCAAGGCGCTGGCGCTGGAACTGGCGAAACGCGCCATCACCGTCAACTGCGTGGCGCCGGGTTTGATCGAGACCGACATGGTCAGCGAGGTGCCGATGGAAGAAGCGTTAAAAATGATCCCGTTGCGCCGCATCGGCAAACCGGAAGAAGTCGCCGCCGCAGTCAGCTTCCTGGTGAGCGATGACGCCGCCTACATCACGCGTCAGGTGATTTCCGTCAACGGAGGGCTGGCATGAGCCGTCGCGTCGTCGTCACCGGCATGGCCGGGATCAGCCCGATCGGCAATGACTGGCCCAGTATCCGCCAGCGGCTCGGCAGTTACCGCAACGCGGTGGTCCGGATGGATGAGTGGTCCGACTATGAAGGCTTGAATACGCAACTGGGTGCGCCGGCTGCCGAGTTCGGCTTGTCGGACCGCTACCACCGCAAGAGTATGCGCAGCATGGGGCGGGTCGCTCTGATGGCGACGCGCGCCAGCGAGTTGGCCCTGATCGACGCCGGCCTGATCGACGATCCGTTGCTCAAGAGCGGCTGGATGGGCATCGCCTATGGTTCGTCGGCAGGGAGTCCGAGCGCGATCGGCGACTTCGGCAAGATGATGGAAGAGCGCACCACCAAGGGCATCAACGCCACCACCTATATCAAGATGATGGCGCACACCGCGCCGGTCAATGTCGGCGTGTTCTTTGGCCTGACCGGGCGCGTGATTACCACGTCCAGCGCCTGTACTTCGGGCAGCCAGGGCATCGGTTACGCGTACGAGGCCATTCGCGGCGGCCGCCAGCGTGCGATGATCGCCGGCGGTTCTGAGGAATTGTGCGCCACTGAAGCGGCAGTGTTCGATACGCTGTTCGCGACCAGCGTGCGCAACGATGAGGGCGACACCACACCGCGTCCGTTCGATGTGTCGCGCGATGGTCTGGTGATTGGCGAGGGCGCCGGCAGCCTGATTCTGGAAGACCTGGAGCACGCCCTTGCCCGTGGCGCGACGATCCACGCCGAGATCGTCGGCTTCGGCACCAACAGCGACGGCTGCCATGTGACCCAGCCCAACGCGGACACGATGAAGATTGCGATGGATCTGGCGCTGGCCGACGCTGGCCTGCCGCCGTCGGCCATCGGTTATGTCAATGCGCACGGCACCGGCACCCAGCAGGGCGATATCGCAGAGTCGCATGCGACCGCCAAGGTATTCGGCGACGTGATGCCGATCAGCTCGCTGAAGAGCTATATGGGGCATACACTCGGTGCCTGCGGTGCGCTGGAAGCCTGGATCAGCATTGAAATGATGCGCGATGGCTGGTTCGCGCCGACCATTAATCTGGAAAATGTGGATCCGCAATGCGCCGAACTCGATTACATCACCGGCCAAGGACGTGCGCTGCAAACCGACTATGTCATGTCGAATAACTTCGCTTTCGGCGGCATCAATACGTCGTTGATTTTCAGGCGCTACCGATAAGCCCGCGCATGCATTGTTTCTCAGGATGCCGCAACCAATGAGCGATCACGCGGCTGCCACGCTCTTCCTACTTGAGCACGGTGATGGCGATGAGCAGCAATGGGCACAGGAGTGTGCCATGTTCCTGCCCAGGCTTGGCAGCAGCGAAGCCCAGCGTTACGCACGCTTCACCCGCCATCAGCGTCAATGGCAGTTTTTACTGGGACGGATCTTGTTAAGACGCGCGGTCGGCAGCGTGACCGGCCTGGCGCCTGATGCGATCAGCATCGTGGAGCGCCCCGGAAATTCACCGCAACTTAATCTTGCCGGTTACGCAGGGCCATCGCCGTATTGCAGCCTGTCGCATAGTGGCAACTGGATCGCCTGTGCCGTCAGTTTGGACGCGACGCTGGGCCTGGACATCGAACGGATCGATCCGGCGCGCGATATCGATGCGATGAGCGAGATCGCATTTGATGCCAGCGAGCGCGCGTGGCTAGGGCGCCAGCCTGATGCCGAGCGCCGCGCGGCATTTCATCATTTGTGGAGCCTGAAAGAGGCGCACTACAAACTGCGCGCGGGACAAAAATCGGAGCTGCAACCTCAAACCATTGGCGCGATGTTTATCGACGCCACTGGTCAGCTGGCCGGACAGGGCAGCGCTTGGCATCGACACAGCCTGCCACATGCAAATCTGTCGATCGTGATGTGCAGCGATCGTGCATTGAGCCGGGTAGAACGGATCGAATTGACCGGGCTTGATTGAATTTACGTGGGCAGGTTGACCGATTGCGTCGCACTGCGCCGATGGTAGAACCGGTTGAGCAACGGCGCCGTCATGCAAGTCGTGACGATCGCCATGATCACCAGGATGGTAAATAGCGCCGGTGTGATCACACCGATATCCAGACCGATACTCAGGATCACCAATTCCATCAAGCCGCGCGTATTCATCAGGATTCCCAGGGCGCCGGCATCGCGCCATGCGACGCCACTGGCACGCGCCGCCAGCGCCGCACCGCCGATCTTGCCGGCAACAGCTGCCGCGATGACCAACCCGCAGGCAATTAACGCATTGGATTGGCCGAGCAGGCGCATATCCGTGCGCAAGCCGGTAAATACAAAAAACAGCGGCAGCAGCATCACCATCGTAAAATCTTCCAGCCGCACGATCAGCTTTTCCGTCAGACCGATATTGCGCGGCGTGATGGCGCCTGCCAGAAATGCGCCGAACAATGCGTGAATGCCAAGCCATTCGGTTGCCAGCGCCGAGCATAGTACCAGCACCAGTATCAGCGCCAGCCGATTGCGAGACAGTGCAGTGTCTTGTTTCTGCTGGAAGCAACGCGCAAGCACAGGACGCACCAACTTGAGCATGATCAGCACATACAGTGCCGCGGCACCCAGTGTGAGCGGCAACGATGCGAGCTGATGATCGGCTTTGACGATAATCACGACGGCGGCAAGGATCAGCCAGGCCGCGACATCGTTCAGTGCGGCGCAGGTCAGCGCTAGGGCGCCCAAACTGGTTCGGCTCAAACCTTGTTCTTTCAGGATATGCGCCAACACCGGAAATGCGGTAACGCTCATCGAGATACCGATGAACAGTGCGAAACCGGTAAAACCGACTTGCGCGGGACCGAAGTGCGGATAAAGCCAGACCGCAAGCAGCACCCCCAACGCAAACGGCAGCGCGATGCTGGTCAGGCTAACCAGCACGGCGGTGCGCTTGCGTTCGCGCAGAACAGCGGGGTCCAGTTCAAGCCCGATCACAAACATGAATACGATCATCCCGAGCTGACTGATCGCCTGCAAAAATCCCAGGGTCTGCGGTGGAAACAGCAGGGTCGTCATTCCGGGCGCCAGGCTGCCGAGCAGGGTCGGCCCCAGCGCAATGCCGGCCGCCATTTCGCCCACCACCTGCGGCTGACCGATGCGACGGAACAGTTGCCCGGCCAATCGCGCACAGGTGATGATCATCGCCACCTGGGCCAGCAACAGAACCAGATTCGGCATTGCCGCAGGCGCCGGCAAGAGCTGTTTGAGGACGTTCGCGGTAGGCGCGACCGGTGGTCTGCCAAGACCAATTACCGCAAATATCAGCAACATCGGCAAGCCGATTAACAGCAGGTAGGCCAAAGTGGTACGGGAGTAAGCATTGAGGCGGGCGCGCGGCATATTGTCCATGCATTAATTAGAATAATGGCGCGCAGTGTAACAGCCTGATACCGCCTGATAAACCGGCACATCATTAAACGGCCTGGGAATGTGGCAAAAGGCTTGTACGCATCGCAAAACTTCTTTATAATTCTGTGCTTCGGGCGGTTAGTTCAGCTGGTTAGAATACTTGGTCGACATCCAAGGGGTCGGGGATTCGAATTCCTCACCGCCCACCAAGTTAACAATTTTCAGCTACATACACTCCAAAGCAATACCTGATTTGGTGAGCTGTTAATTAACAAGTAATTCGAAGTAATTCGAACTAACTTGAAGTAATTTGTTTTGTAAGAGCGAGAAAGGCACCCGGTTATGACACCGCGAACTAACACTCCAGTGTGTGAGCGACGCTAGTCGGGATCTTTTTCGTCATCAGAAAATGGAAAAAGCGCGGCTAGTCCGCGCTTTTTTTCGTCCATACCTTTTATTTTTCGATCAGCACAATCCGGCTCTTTCACTCGGCCAACATGGAGATCAACATGGTTTCAGTCCGACTTCCCGATGGTTCCCAACGCCAATTCGATGCGCCGGTCACCGTAGCGCAAGTCGCCGCCAGTATCGGCACCGGTTTGGCCAAAGCGGCGCTGGCCGGCAAGGTCGATGGCAAGGTGGTTGATACCTCCTATTTGATTGACCGGGATGTCGATTTGGCGATCGTCACGGACAAGGACGCCGATGGCCTGGAAGTGATCCGCCATTCGACGGCACACTTGCTGGCATATGCAGTCAAGGAGCTGTTTCCCGATGCGCAGGTCACGATCGGGCCGGTGATCGACAATGGGTTTTACTACGATTTCTCGTATAAGCGCCCGTTTACGCCGGAAGATTTGACCGCGATCGAAAAGAAGATGACGGATCTGGCCAAGAAGGATGAGCCGGTGACGCGCAAAGAATTGCCGCGCGACGAGGCGGTGGCGTATTTCAAGTCGATCGGCGAGGCCTACAAGGCCGAGATCATCGAATCGATCCCGCAGGATCAGGCGGTGTCGCTCTATACCGAAGGCAAGTTCACCGATCTGTGCCGCGGCCCGCACGTGCCATCGACCGGCAAGCTCAAGGTGTTCAAGCTGATGAAGCTGGCCGGCGCCTACTGGCGCGGCGATTCCAAGAACGAGATGCTGCAGCGGGTCTACGGCACTGCCTGGGCCAAGAAAGAAGACCAGGAAGCTTACCTGCACATGCTGGAAGAAGCCGAAAAGCGCGACCATCGCAAGCTGGGACGTTCACTCGACCTGTTCCATATGCAGGAGGAAGCGCCGGGTCTGATTTTCTGGCATCCGAAAGGCTGGATCGTTTGGCAGCAGGTCGAGCAGTACATGCGTCAGGTTTATCAGGACAACGGTTACCAGGAAGTGAAAGGGCCGCAAATCCTTGACCGCAGCCTGTGGGAAAAATCGGGGCACTGGGAGAACTACAAGGACAACATGTTCACGACCGAATCTGAAAACCGGTCGTATGCGCTAAAGCCGATGAATTGCCCCGGCCACGTGCAAATTTTCCGCTCCAATATGCACTCGTACCGCGAACTGCCGCTGCGCTATGGCGAGTTCGGCCAGTGCCATCGCAACGAGCCGTCCGGTTCGCTGCACGGCATCATGCGGGTGCGCGGCTTCACCCAGGACGACGGCCATATTTTCTGCACCGAAGACCAGGTTCTGGATGAATGCGTTGCCTATACCGCATTGTTGCAAAAAGTGTACGCAGATTTTGGTTTCACCGAAGTCATTTACAAGGTAGCCACGCGTCCAGATAAACGCGTCGGTTCGGACGAGGCCTGGGACAAGGCGGAGATTGCGCTGATCGAGTCGCTCAACCGGTCCGGCTGCGAGTTTGAAATCTCGCCGGGCGAGGGCGCTTTCTACGGTCCGAAGATCGAATACACGCTGAAGGATGCGATCGGTCGCATGTGGCAGTGCGGCACCATGCAGGTTGATTTTTCGATGCCGATGCGCCTCGGGGCGGAATATGTAGCAGAAGACAACACCCGCAAGATTCCGGTCATGCTGCACCGCGCGATCCTCGGTTCGCTCGAACGCTTCATCGGCATGTTGCTGGAAAATCATGCCGGCGCGCTGCCGTTGTGGCTGGCGCCGGTGCAGATTGTGGTCCTGAACATCTCGGATGCGCAGGCCGACTATGCGCAAAATATTGCACAAAACCTGAAGAAACAAGGGTTTAGGGTCCACGCCGATTTGCGTAACGAGAAAATAACCTATAAAATACGCGAGCATTCCGTTCAAAAATTGCCTTACATCCTCGTTGTCGGGGATAAGGAAAGGGATGCGAATACGGTGGCCGTGCGTGCGCGAGGCAATGTCGATCTGGGCGTGATGTCGATCGACACACTGGTTGAGCGGCTCAGCAATGAGCTGGCAACCAGAGCCTGAACGGGGAAGCCCGAGCGTCGAAGCACGGCCTAATCATTTGATTTTTAAAGGAAACTGCAATAGCTACTGACAAGTCGCATCGCATCAATGGCGAAATTACCGCTCCCGAAATGCGTTTGAGCGGGGTTGATAACGAACCGCTCGGCATCGTGAGTCTGGCAGACGCATTCCGCCTGGCGGAAGAAGCCAACGTGGACCTGGTTGAAATTGCGCCGACCGCACAACCGCCGGTATGCCGTTTGATGGATTACGGCAAGTTCAAGTATTCCGAGCAGAAAAAGGCCCACGAAGCCAAGCTGAAACAGAAGATCATCCTGGTCAAGGAAGTTAAATTCCGGCCAGGTACGGATGATGGCGATTACAACATCAAGTTGCGCAATCTGGTCAAGTTTCTGGAAGATGGCGACAAAACCAAGATCACCTTGCGTTTTCGCGGTCGTGAGATGGCGCACCAGGATATCGGTTTTCGGATGCTGGAGCGCTTGAAGGCCGATCTGGAACCGTTTGGACAGGTCGAGCAGTTTCCGAAGATGGAAGGCCGCCAGATGATCATGGTGCTGGCGCCGAAGAAGAAGAAATAAGATTTGCGCGATCCATCCAGCAATGGATGGGTCATGCAACAGCAGTCGACTCGATTCGACTGCTTAATAAGTGAGAGCAGGCATCCAAGCGTAACGACAAGTTGCCACCTGCAATCATGCTAAAAATGGAGCTGTCCACAGGACAGATTTGCTATGCCTAAAATGAAGACAAAGAGCTCTGCAAAGAAGCGCTTTCGTGTACGTCCAGGTGGAACGGTTAAATGCGGCCACGCTTTCAAGCGCCACATTCTGACCAAGAAGACCACCAAAAACAAACGTCAACTGCGCGGCATCACCAACGTTCACGCAAGTGACGTGGTGTCGGTCATGCGCATGATGCCGAACGCTTAATCTCACACTCAATATCAAGGAGTTACTATGCCAAGAGTAAAACGTGGGGTTACAGCGCGAGCCCGTCATAAAAAAGTTCTCGACCAGGCCAAAGGCTATCGTGGTCGTCGCAGCAAGGTCTATCGTGTTGCCAAGCAAGCGGTTATGCGCGCTGGTCAATACGCTTACCGCGATCGTCGTAACAAGAAGCGCGTATTCCGTGCACTGTGGATCACGCGTATCAATGCAGCGTCGCGTGAACATGGCATGACCTACAGCGTGTTCATGAACGGCCTGAAAAAAGCGTCGATCGAACTGGACCGCAAGGTTCTGGCCGATATGGCAGTGATGGACAAGCCTGCTTTTGCAGCGATTGTCAATCGCGTGAAAGCCACTATCGCTGCTTGACGCTTGTGATTGACTGCAGTGATTGACTGCGCTGCTTTCGGGTGGCGTGGCAAAAAATAGAGCGGGGCAGAGGTCGATACCTGTGCCCCGTTTTTATTTACTGCTTCCTGCATTCACCTTCCTGTTTTGGCTTTTCTTCTCAGAGCGACAAAGCGCAAAAACGCATGAATTCATTAGAACAACTAGTAAGCCAGGCACAGGCCGATTTCCTTGCTGCGGATGATGCCGCCACGCTGGAAAACGCCAAAGCCCGTTATCTCGGCAAGACCGGTCAGATCACCGAGCAGATGAAGGGCCTCGGCAAGCTGGCGCCCGATGAGCGCAAGGCGCAGGGCGCCATCATCAATGTTGCCAAGGAACAGATCGAATCAGCCCTCAACGCGCGCCGCGATGCGCTGGCGGATGCACAGTTGCAGATGCGCCTGAACGCCGAAGCGATCGACGTCAGCCTGCCGGGCCGTGGCCGTGGCAAAGGCGGCATCCATCCGGTGATGCGCACCTGGCAGCGCGTCGAGGAGATTTTTCGCTCGATTGGTTTTGATGTGGCCGATGGTCCCGAGATCGAAACCGACTGGACCAATTTCACCGCATTGAACAGCCCGGAAAATCATCCGGCGCGTTCGATGCAGGACACTTTCTACGTCGACGGCAAAGACAGCGACGGCAAGCAGCTGTTGTTGCGCACCCATACCAGCCCGATGCAGGTGCGCTATGCACGCATGCACCAGCCGCCGATCAAGGTCATCGCGCCGGGACGCACCTACCGCGTTGACAGCGATGCGACCCATTCGCCGATGTTCCATCAGGTCGAAGGCCTGTGGATTGCCGAAGACATCAGCTTCGCCGATCTGAAGGGCGTGTACCTGAATTTCGTCAAAGCCTTCTTTGAAACCGATGATCTGCAAGTGCGCTTTCGTCCGTCCTATTTTCCGTTCACCGAGCCGTCTGCAGAAATCGACATCGCCTTCGGCAGCGGCCCGCTGAAAGGACGCTGGCTGGAGGTCTCCGGTTCCGGCCAGGTGCACCCGTCGGTGGTGCGCAATATGGGTCTGGATCCGGAACAATACATCGGTTTTGCTTTCGGCTCCGGACTCGAGCGCCTGACGATGCTGCGCTATGGCATCAACGACTTGCGCCTGTTTTACGAAGGTGACCTGCGCTTCCTGAAACAATTTAATTAAGCAACTTAGTTAAGCAACTTAATTAAGCAACTTAGTTAAAAATTCAGCTAAGCAACTCAATTGAAACACGCCGTATCCGACCCGCGCGCGCAACTCTGAGCGGCGCGTCCGATATGCATTTTGTGGCAGAAGGCTTTAACCATGCAATTCTCCGAAAACTGGCTCCGCACCATGGTCGATCCGAAGATGACTTCGGACGAATTGGCGCATTTGCTGACCATGTCCGGTCTCGAAGTGGAAGAGGTGGAGCCAGTCGCGCCGCCGTTCTCCAACGTTGTCGTCGCGAAAGTACTTGAGATCGCGAAGCATCCCAACGCCGATCGGCTCAACGTGTGCCAGGTCGATGCCGGCACCGGCACGATCCTGAACATCGTGTGCGGCGCGCCCAATGTACGCGCCGGCATGAAAGTGGTGTGTGCGATGGCCGGTGCGGTACTGCCGCCGGGTGACGATGGCAAGCCGTTCGAGATTAAGGTTGGCCAACTGCGCGGCGTCGAATCGCAAGGCATGCTGTGCTCGGCACGCGAGTTGAAGCTGTCGGAAGATCACGGCGGTCTGATGGATCTGCCGCAGGATGCGCCGGTTGGCCAGAATTTTCGCGACTATTACGCGCTGAACGATCTCAAGTTCACGATCAAGCTGACCCCCAACAAGGCGGATTGTCTGTCGGTACTCGGGGTGGCGCGCGAAGTGTCGGCGCTGACCGGTTCGGCGTTGAAGATGCCGCAGTACAAAGCGGTGCCGGTGACGATACAGGACCAGCTGCCGGTGAAAATTTCGGCGCCGGACCTGTGTGGCCGATTTTCCGGGCGCATCATTCGCAATCTGAACGCGAAAGCGCAGACGCCGGACTGGATGAAGCGTCGTCTCGAGCGCAGCGGCCAGCGGCCGGTGTCGGCGCTGGTTGACATTTCCAACTATGTGATGCTGGAATTAGGGCGCCCGAGCCATGTATTCGACCTCGCCAAAATCCGTGGCGGGCTGGACGTGCGCTGGGGCCGGGCCGGCGAATCGATAAAATTGCTGAATGGCAATACGGTCGAGGTCGATGACTGGGTCGGCGTGATCGCGGCCGATAGCCAGATCGAATCGCTGGCCGGCATCATGGGCGGCGATTGCACCGCGGTAACGCTCGACACCCAGGACATCTATCTGGAAGCCGCGTTCTGGTGGCCGAATGCGATTCAGGGCCGTGCCCGTCGCTACAATTTTTCGACCGATGCGGCGCATCGCTTCGAACGTGGTGTTGACTATGCCACGACGGTCGAGCATCTCGAGCGTATCACCGCATTGATCGTTGAAATCTGCGGCGAGAAGGATACCATCGCGGTCGGGCCGATCGACGATCACATCGTCAACCTGCCGCAACGCCATCCGGTAACGCTGCGCACCGCGCGTGCAGTCAAGGTGATCGGCGTGGCTTTGAACGACGAACAGATTGCCGATATCTTCACCCGGCTCGGCCTCGGCTTTACGCAGCAGCACGGCGTGTTTGTGGTGACGCCGCCATCGTATCGCTTCGATATCGAGATCGAGGAGGATCTGATCGAGGAAATCGCGCGCGTTTACGGCTTTGAAAACATCCCGGCGCTGGCGCCGGTGGCGCCGAATGCGATGCTGATCGCGCCGGAACACCACCGCTCGCTGTTTTCGATCCGGCATCAGATTGCCGATCTGGATTATCAGGAAGTGGTCAATTACAGCTTTGTCGAAGCTGCCTGGGAAGCCGATTTCGCAGGCAATGCGAATCCGGTCAAATTGCTCAACCCGATTGCCAGCCAGATGAGCGTGATGCGTTCGTCGCTGGTCGGCAGTCTGGTCGCGAACGTGCGCTATAACCTCAATCGCAAGCTCAACCGGATCCGGGTATTTGAAATCGGTGCGATTTATATGCACGATGCGCAGGTGCAGGACGGTCCTCTGTCGGTGGCCGGTTATCGCCAGCCGAAGCGTCTGGCTGCGCTGGCCTACGGCCCGCTGGTGGATGAGCAATGGGGGCAGGACAGCCGTAATGTCGACTTTTTCGATGTCAAGGCCGATCTGGAAGCGCTGTTTGCACCGCAGCCGCTGCGTTTCGTCAAGTGCGCGCATCCGGCCCTGCATCCGGGACGTGCGGCGCAGGTAGAACTCGACGGCAAGATCATTGGCTTCATCGGCGAGCTGCATCCGCGTTGGCAGCAGAAATACGACCTGCCGCTGGCACCTGTAGTATTCGAAGTGGACAGCGACGCCTTGCAGCAGCGTGAGTTGCCAGTGCATCATGACATTTCGAAGTTCCAGGCGGTCACGCGCGATCTTGCACTGGTGGTCAAACAGGGTGTCGCCGGGCAGGAATTGATCGATGTTTTCGTTGCTGAAAAAGAAATAAATCCTGTATGTAACATCATGCAAGCCATTGTTTTATTTGATGAATATCGTGGCAGGGGTCTGGAAAGTGACGAAAAAAGTCTTGCTTTCCGCTTTACCTTGCAAGATACTCAAAGCACCCTGCACGACGATGCGGTGGACGCTGCAATGGCCGCGCTGGTCGCTGCAGCGGCTGCAAAGGTCGGCGCGCGGTTGCGGAGCTAGGCAGTTGGCAAGCCCGCAAACAAGTTACAAGTTAGTCATGTAAAGGCGTTATGAACGAATCAATGCTGCCACAAGAGGATATCAGCCAGGACGGACGCAGAGCCATGAATGACGTGAATTCGCTTGAACTGCAGTCCATGCTGAGCGCTGATCTGGACCGTGCGATGCTCCAGGCCAAGGCAAGGTCGCAGGCCGAAAAGGACCTGCCGACCCTGACCAAGGCCGAACTGGCGGAATTATTGTTCGAGCAAGTCGGTTTGAACAAGCGCGAAGCCAAGGACATGGTCGAAACATTTTTCGATGAAATTCGCAATGCCCTGGAACGCGGCGAAGCGGTCAAACTGTCTGGATTCGGCAATTTCCAGTTGCGCGACAAGCCGCAACGTCCCGGTCGCAATCCGAAGACCGGCGAAGAAATCCCGATCACCGCACGGCGTGTCGTGACCTTCCATGCCAGCCAGAAGTTGAAGGCGATGGTCGAGGATGCCAGTAACAAACCGCTGGCTCGCGCAGCCTAAGCCGACGCATGAACGACCGCGTGCCTAAGCCAGACGCCGGCGCTTTGCCGTCGATTCCCGCCAAACGCTACTTCACCATTGGCGAAGTGAGCGAACTGTGCGGCGTCAAGCCGCACGTGCTGCGTTACTGGGAGCAGGAATTCACGCAACTGAAACCTGTGAAGCGGCGCGGCAACCGCCGTTATTATCAACACCATGAAGTGCTGCTGATCCGGCGCATACGCGAACTGCTGTACGAGCAGGGATTCACCATCAGCGGTGCGCGCAACAAGCTCGATAGCCGCATCGATGACGCCGATCATGCCAATCAAGCGACGGCGATGCCCTCGACCGGGTTGGACGCCGGCGTCATCCGGAACGAACTGCTGGAAATCCTTGAACTGCTAAAGTAGTCATGCGTAGTCATGCGCCAAACCCTGAGTGAAGGGCAGGCGGTCCAACAAAAAGTCGCTGCTCGCGACTTTTTTGTTGGGCGTGTCCCGTCCTAAACTAGGTTGCCGAGCGCGTCGCTGGGCCGGGTGGTGGGAGTTTGGGGAGTATCGTGCCAAATTGCTCGGAAGGCCACGAAAACAAAGCGCTGCTATAAATACACGGGCCAGTATTTACTTCAGGCGAAAACCAGGAACCGATGGCGCCTAGTCCGTCCTGAAGGCATGGAGATGGTTTCCTGTCGCATGCGCATGGCCGACCAGATGCATGCCCGCCACCGGCTTCCTGGCAAATTATTCGGCGCACACCGGGCGCCGCAGGCGTGCGTTACATTACCGTCTGCGCGAGCGCCGTCCTATGCGGGCGATTCTGGCCATTCATTCCGCATTGAAATCTACCGCAGGTAAGAAAGTTCGCCCATGTTCAGGCAAATTGGCGCTAAGTGTAATCAACCAATATTAAAAGCTGCCTTCATGCTGCTGTTCGCGTGGGTTGGTGCGACCTGTCCGGCGGTCGCGGCCGACCTGTCCAAGACCTTGCGGGTGCTGATCCCGAACGGTGAGACCGGCATCGACCCGGCCACCGCGTCAGACGCCAATACCGGCAGCCTGATCGAAAACATTTTCGATCCCTTGCTGCACTACGACTATCTGGCGCGGCCGCTGAAGCTGCAGCCCAACACCGTCAGCGCGATGCCCGAGGTTAGCAGCGACGGTCGGGTCTATACCTTCCGCCTCCGGCCCGGGATTTATTTCACCCCGGATCCGGCCTTCAAGGGCAAGCAGCGCGAATTGACTGCGGACGACTATGTCTACAGCTTCAAGCGCATCTACGACCCGGCGTTGAAATCGCCATGGATGTTTCTGTTTGAAAACAAGATCGCCGGCGATCAGTCGCTGCTGCAGATGCGCAAGCACGGCCGCTTCGACACCCAGACGCGGGTGCCGGGCGTGCGCGCGCTGGATCGTTACACGCTGCGTATCGAGCTGACCGAGCGGGATAGCAATTTCCTGTTCAAGATGGCCATGCCGGCCACCGGCGCGGTGGCGCGCGAAGTGATGGAGGCGTATGCCGGCGACACCGGCTCGCATCCGGTCGGCACCGGCCCATATTTGATCAAGGAATGGCAGCGTGCCAGCCGCATTTTGCTGGAAGCCAATCCCGACTATCGCGAAATGTTCTTCGACGGCACGCCGGGAGACAATGACGAGGACCGCAAGCTGGCCGCCGCTTTACGAGGTAAACGCATGCCGATCATTGGCCGGATCGAGGTCAAGGTGATCGAAGAACAGCAGCCGCGGGTGCTGGGCTTTCTGAACCGCGAATTCGACTACCTGAATCAGGTGCCGGCGCCGCTGTCGGACATGGTGTTAAAGGATGGCAAGCTCAGGCCCGAACTGGCGCAACGCGGCATCAGGCTGACGCTGTTTCCGCTGCTGCAGACCAATTACATGTGGATGAACATGGAAGACCCGGTGCTCGGCGGCTATACCACGGAGAAAGTGGCGCTGCGGCGCGCGATTGCGCTCAGTTACAACGGCGCCGAGGATATCCGCATCCTGCAAAAAGGGCTGGCGCTGCCGGCGACTACGCCGTTGCCGCCGGACGTGCTGGGCTATGATCCGGCGTTCCGTAGCGCCCTCCGTTATGACCCGGCGCTGGCGCGCCAGTTGCTCGAGCGTTTCGGCTATGTCGACCGCGATGGTGACGGCTATCGCGAGATGCCCGACGGCAAGCCGCTGACCTTGGTGATGCACACCATTGCGTCGACCACCGGCCGCTTGCGTGACGAATTGTGGCGGCGCAGCCTGGACGCAATCGGCATCCGCATCGTGTTCAAGAACGACAAATACACCGAGATCATCAAGGCCTCGCGCCTGGGCAAGGTGCAGATGTTCGACACCGGCTGGGTCGCCGATTTTCCCGATGGCGAGAATTACTTCCAGCTGCTGTACAGCGCCAATGTCGGTGGCGCCAACTACGCACGCTTCAATCTGGCGGCCTACGACAAGCTGTACCTGCAGTCGCGCCCATTGCCGGAATCGCCCGAGCGGCGCCGTCTGTACAGCGCGATGACCCAGACCATCCTGGCCTATACGCCGTGGGTGCTCGGCATCATTCCGTTGTCGGCCGACGTCTGCCAGCCGTGGTTGCGAAATTACAAACGGCATCCGGTGGAGAACACCACCTGGCGCTACTTGGACATCGATCTGGCGCAGCGCCAGGCGGGAAAATGACGCAATGCGAGGTTGCCGGCGGCTGTAATCAGGGCGTAGCGCAGTAGGATGGGTGTAACCCATCACCCACGTCCGTAATGATGGGTTACACCCATCCTACCTTTTTGATGCGATTGCCCTGCGGCGGTAATGCAGATAATTGACAATATATCAAAACGTCAACCTCGCTTTGAGCAAAAACTCTGAGGCCGGCAAGTATGCTGGACCCGGCTCACATTATCTGCGTTTAAATGAGCTGCCGATACCCAGAACCGCGCCAAGGCAATTCATCGATTCTCTTTTTTAATCAAGGCATTAGACGAAACCGGCAAGAGTCGGTAGACTTGAGGGCTTTTTGCAAGGGCTAACATGGCCACCGATTCAGACCTGCCGGAAATCGACACCGGCACCGCGCCCGAGGCGACCCCAACGCGCAATGCGCCGGCCGCGCAAATCGCACGCGAAGTGCAGCGCCGCCGTACCTTCGGCATCATTTCCCACCCCGACGCCGGCAAGACCACGCTGACCGAAAAGCTGCTGCTGTTCTCGGGCGCGATTCAGTTGGCCGGCACTGTCAAGGCGCGCAAGAGCGGCCGTCACGCGACCTCGGACTGGATGGAGATCGAGAAGCAGCGCGGAATTTCCGTCGCCAGCTCGGTGATGCAGTTCGAATACCGCGACCACGTGGTCAACCTGCTCGACACGCCGGGTCACCAGGATTTCTCGGAAGACACCTACCGCGTGCTGACCGCGGTCGACTCGGCATTGATGGTGATCGACGCTGCCAAGGGTGTGGAAGCGCAAACGATCAAGCTGCTCAACGTCTGCCGCATGCGCAACACGCCGATCATCACCTTCATGAACAAGATGGACCGCGAGACCCGCGATCCGCTGGAACTGCTGGACGAGCTGGAATCGGTGCTCGACATCCGGTGCGCGCCGGTGACCTGGCCGATCGGCATGGGCAAGACTTTCCGCGGCGTGTACCACCTGCTGCGCGACGAGATCATGCTGTTTGCCGCCGGCAGCGAGAAGGCCGACCAGGCTTTTGAAGTGATCAAGGGCATCGACAACCCGCGCCTGGCCGAGATGTTCCCGCTCGAGATCGAGCAGCTGAAGATGGAAGTCGAGCTGGTGCATGGCGCCTCGCATCCGTTCGATCTGGAGGCGTTTTTGGCCGGTACCCAGACCCCGGTATTCTTCGGCTCGGCCATCAACAACTTCGGCGTGCGCGAGATCCTCAATGCGCTGCTCGACTGGGCTCAGCCGCCGCGCGAGCGCGACGCGACGGTGCGCGCGGTGGCGCCGACCGAAGCGCTGTTTTCCGGCTTCGTGTTCAAGATCCAGGCCAATATGGACCCGGCTCATCGCGACCGTATCGCGTTTCTGCGGGTCTGCTCCGGCCGCTTCGAGCGCGGCATGAAGATCAAGCATCTGCGCCTGAATCGCGAAATCAAGGTATCGAACGTAGTGACCTTCATGGCGTCGAGCCGTGAACAAGTCGAGGAGGCGTATGCCGGCGACATCATCGGCCTGCCGAATCACGGCAACATGCAGATCGGCGACAGCTTCTCCGAAGGGGAGTTGCTGCAGTTCACCGGCATCCCGTACTTCGCGCCGGACTTTTTCCGCTCGGTGCGGATTCGCAACCCGCTCAAGGTCAAGCAGCTACACAAGGGCTTGCAGCAGCTGGGCGAAGAGGGCGCGGTGCAGGTGTTCAAGCCGGTGCAGGGCGGCGAACTGGTACTCGGTGCGGTCGGCGTGCTGCAGTTTGAAGTGGTCGCCAGTCGCCTGATGAACGAATACGGCGTCGACGCGGTATTCGAAGGCACCAGCATCAGCAGCGCACGCTGGGTCAGCGGCGACGACAAGCGGGTTCTGGCGGATTTTGAAAGGGCGCTCGGCCACAACGTCGCCTACGATGCGGCCGGCAACATGGCTTACCTGGCAACGTCGGGCGTCAATCTGAAGCTGACGCAGGAGCGCTGGCCGAAGCTGACCTTCCATGCGACGCGCGAACATGCGGTGAAGCTGGCGTAGTCGGTTTCAGCGCTGGCTGGAATAATCGATTGGCGAAGTTGCATTGCAGCTTCGCCAATTTTTTTGCCTTTTTATGGCAATAAAGCAACATAACGCACGCTGAATTGCGATTAGTTGTCATCCCTGCTTTTCGACATGGTCAGGATAAACTGGCCTGCGGCCATGGAGGAATCCAGTGTCTTATGTCGATTGCCCGGTGGCAGCAGCAACATGGGAATGGGCAATCATGGGTGTTTTCCATGCATCGGCTTTGTCAACGGTCGCGCCATTGCAAAGAACGCCACTGGATCCCTGCGTGCGCAGGGATGACGGTGCTATTTTCTGGTTCATGGATACAAAACATACCGCTGGTAAAGGAGTGTCGACGGGAGTTTGCAATGCACCGCCGATGTGTGATTAGCTGTCATTCCTGCGCACGCAGGAATCCAGTGTCTTCCGTCGATTGCCCGGTGGCGGCAGCAGCATCGGATTGGGCAATCATGGGTGTTTCCCATGTGTCGGCTCTGTCAACGGTCGCGCGCCATTGCGGAGAACGCCACTGGATCCCTCCGTGGCCGCAGGTCAGTTTATCCTGAGATGTCGTGGGGCAGGATGACGGCCGAATTTTCAGGTCTGCGGATACACAAGATCCGGCTGGTAGCGCGGTGTTTTCACAGCGACGGCGCCGCTAAGCTTGTTATCGATCCAGACGCCGACCCGCTTGATCAGGCGTGCCAGCGGCTGCTCCAGGTAACGGTAACTGAGCGTCGCCAGTGCAATCGACGCCAGCAGGGACAGTGTCGCAAAGCTGAGCATATGGGTGAATGATTCCTCGCCGATGGCGCGAAATGCTGCGCCGAGCCAGTCGCGCGCGATGATGTGCACCAGGTACAGTGAATACGAGATATTGCCCAGCCACACAAACAGCGGCGGGATGCGCAGCGGCGCCAGCTTGTCGGTAGCCGCCAGCGCCAGTACCAGCAGGATCACCGACGGGCCCCAGCGGGTGATGCCGTGGCCAGCCTGGAAGCCGGTCAGAAATTGCGCGACGAAGAGCGTCACGGCCAGCGCCAGCAGCGCGCGCGCACTGCGCTGGCCAGGCAGGTTAAAGCGCGACTGATACAGCCAGCCGATCATCAGGCCAAACACGAAATCCCAGATGATCGGATTGGCGACTACGTTCAAATAACGCTCGGGGAAGAAATAGTCGTTGTAGCCGTCGAAGGACAGCCTGCCGTGCATGAGCGGCAGCACGACCAGGAAATAGCCGATGAGCGCGGCAAATGCCGGCCAGCGCAGTCGCTTGAACAACAAGGATGCGCCCAGCGCCAGGTAAAACCAGGCTTCGTAATTGAGCGACCAGCCGACGAACAGGCTGGCAAAGCCGAGCCAGGGGCCGTTATTGGTCGCCAGCGGCTGAAATAGCAGGCTGCTGAGCAGATTGTCGTAGGTTGCCGGATTGGCGAGATAACCTGCCTCATGCGGCACCGCGAACACGAACGCCAGCGAAAACAGCGCGTACATCGGCCAAATTCTGGCAAAACGCTTGCTTACGAAAGATGCCGCATCGGCCAGCCCGCCCGTCAACTTGCTGGTAGTGACCCACATGATGAAGCCGCTGACCACGAAGAAGATATCGACCCCGACCGGCGCGTTCACAAACAGCGAATGGAAACCGTAGGCGGCAAACGGATTGGTCACGTCATGCCGGTAGTGATACAGCACCACCAATACCGCGGCAATGCCGCGCAGCATCTGGATAAAGGCGATGGTGGAGCGCTTCGGCGCAGGCGTGATGGGGACTGAAACGGGCAAGACCAGGTCCTTTCTTGTTGTTCGGTATGCTGCTCTGGCGCGGCCTGTACAGCGTTGGCGATGATGCCGTGCAAAAAATGCGCTAATTATCCCGCGGATTCAGACACGAAGTGCAACTTTGATTATTCGGTTGAAGGGCCAGATGCGGTAGCATTCGCGCCTTTTGACCAGCCAGTCGAAAGTTGCCGAATATGCGCTACA
>NZ_JBHRTP010000022.1:0-109705 GCF_042646465.1 Pseudundibacterium arcticum | reverse complement strand
AGTGATTCGCGCAAACAGCCGGTTAAGCGGCAAACAGAATGCAACACTACACTAGATGGGCTGGCTGGCGCGCCTCGGCAAGATCTCCGGGCAGTCGGTTGCTGCGCCGACCGACAAGCAAATCACCGGCAAGGCCGGCGAAGACGCGGCACTGGCGCATCTGCTGCAACACGGCTTGACCCTGGTCGAGCGCAACTACCGCTGCAAGGGCGGCGAAATCGATCTGATCATGCGGGAGCGTATGCAGGACCGCATGCAGGACCGCGAGGAGCTGGTGTTCGTCGAAGTCAGAAAACGCGCCGACCTGCGGCACGGCGGTGCCGCCGCCAGCGTCACCCCGCGCAAGCAAGCGCGCCTGATCCTCGCCGCCCAGCTATTCTTGCAGCGTTACCGGACACCGCCGGCCTGCCGCTTCGACGTGATTGCGATCGACGGCGATGTGCTCAATTGGATTCGGAATGCGATCGAGGCATAGGGCGCTTCAAGGAGAAAATAATCTGGCATCGACAAGAAATGCGTCGATGCTTTGTGATGCGGTACGCTCCGGGCCATCGCCAGTGTCCGAACCGCCGAATCAACGCATACCTTGTGCACCGTCGTCCCAGCCCTTCCCTTCGACAAGCTCAGGATAAACTGGCCTGTGGCCACGCTGGGACCCAGCGGCGTTCGTTGCTGTCGGACGCCGCACGCAATATGCGTATCGTTTAGATGGTGTCGCAGGCGGTACTGCGAACCTGGGTCACCATGTTTGGCCAACGACACTGGGTCCCAGCGTTCGCTGGGACGACGCATTTACGGTTCCCTCGAAGTTGGTGTTCGTCGGCATTAAATCCGGCGGGTATGAATCCAATGGCCGACGGAATTTCCGCGACCTGCACTATAATCGCCCCCACCATGATGAACCAACGCATACTCGGGCACTTCCACGAAAGTGCCGAACTCAAGATCCAGGCGGCAGCCGTACTGGCGCAGCCAATTGCACAAGCGGTTGAACTTATGTTCACGGCGTTGTCTAACGGAAACAAGATATTGGCCTGCGGCAACGGTGGTTCGGCTGCCGACTGCCAGCATTTTGCGGCCGAACTGGTCGGCCGTTTCGAACGCGAGCGCCTGCCGTTGCCGGCGCTGGCGCTGACTACCGACAGCTCGATCTTGACCGCGGTCGGCAACGACTACAGCTTCCGAGAGATTTTTTCAAAGCAGGTGCAAGCCTTCGGTCAATCGGGCGACGTGCTGCTGGCGATTTCGACCTCGGGCAATTCGGCCAACGTGCTGGCCGCGATCGACGCTGCGCTGGAGCGCGACATGCGGGTGGTGGCACTGACCGGCAAGGGCGGCGGCGCCACGGCCACGCTGATCACCGACGCCGACGTCCATATCTGCGTGCCACATGACCGCACCGTCAGGATTCAGGAAGTGCATTTGTTGACAATACACTGCTTATGCGATGGCATCGATATCGCTCTATTTGGAGGAGATTTACATGATTGATGGTGAAAACTTGAAGCGTAATGTGCGCCGCATGCAACGCCCACTGGCCGCTGCCGTGCTGTGCGGCACGATCGCCGTCAGCTTGCAAGGCTGCATCGGGCTCGCCGTGGGCGGTGCCGTGGCCGGTACCATGGCCGCGACCGACCGCCGGACCTTCGGCGCTCAGACCGAGGACAAGTCGATCATCGTCAAGGGTGAAACGCGCCTGCGCAATGCGCTCGGTGACGGCGCCCACATCAATGTCAACACGTTCAACCGGCGTGTGTTGCTGACCGGCGAAGTGCGCGACGAGCAGATGAAGGCCACGGCCGAGCGTGAAATTGCCGCAATCGAAGGCGTGCAGGGCGTCGTCAACGAGCTCGAAGTCGGTGGCACGTCGAGCTTCACGTCGCGCTCGAACGACACCCTGATTACCGGCAAGGTCAAGGCCAGCTTCGTCGACACGCGCGACATCAACGTCAACAATTACAAGGTCGTCACCGAGCGCGGCATCGTCTACCTGATGGGCCGCGTCGGCCAGCGCGAAGGCGCGATGGCCGGCGAGGTCGCGCGCGGCGTCGGCGGCGTGCAGAAGGTGGTCAAGGTGTTCGAATACATCGGCGACGACGAGGCGCGGCAATCGTCGGCGTCGCCGGCACCGGCTCAATAAGCGGCGAGGCCAGCCAATGCTCCAGCCAATGACGATCGACACTACGGTATCGCGCGGCAGCGCGCGGCGCCAGTTTCTGAAGTACGCCGGCGGCGCGCTGCTGGCGACCGCTTGGCTCGGCCTGGTGGCCGCGCCCGCGTTGGCGGGCGAGCCGATCAAGGTGGTCTACCACCTCGCCGACGGCGTCGACCAGGCTTCGTTCGCGCTGGGCAACCTGCGCAACCAGTTGCGCGGCGAACCGGATACCAAGATCGTGGTGGTGGCGCTCGGCGCCGGCCTGAACTTCCTGCTGCAAGGCGCCAAGGACCGCAACGGCGAGCCGTTCGCGCCGGCCATCAGCGCGCTGGCGGCCCAGGGCGTGGAGTTTCGCGCCTGCAACAACACCATGAAAGCGCGCAACATCACGCCGTCGATGCTGGTGCCGGAAGCCAAGGTGGTGCCGGCCGGCGTGGTCGAGATCGCGCGGCTGCAAGCCAGGGAAGGCTATGTGTATTTCCGGCCATGAGTCGATCGGCCGCGTCACTGCCTGGTCGGCCGCCGGCAGCGTCGACCCGCAGCGGCGCTAGAAAGCGCGCCGGCCGGCTGGCCGCTATAATGGCAGTCTGATTCCGTCGAGGCAATCGCATCATGCAAGCAACCGCTACCCCTTCTTCCAGCAAGCGCAAGTCGATCACGGCCGCGCTGGCCGTGGCCGTGCTGCTGGCGGTGGCCGGTGCCGGCTATCTCGCCGTATCGAGCAAGACGAGAGCGCCCGACGTCACCTTCATCGGCCTCAACGGCGAGAAGATTTCATCGCAGAGCTTGCGCGGCAAGGTCGTGATGGTCAATTTCTGGGCCACGTCCTGCACCACCTGCGTGCACGAGATGCCGCAGATGGTCGAGACCTACAACAAGTACAAGGGCCAGGGGCTGGAATTCGTCGCGGTTGCGATGAGCTACGACCGCGCGGATTATGTACTGAACTACGCCGAAACGCGCAAGCTGCCGTTCAAGGTCGCGCTCGACACCACCGGTGCTCTGGCCAATTCCTTCGGCGACGTGAAGCTGACCCCGACCACCTTCGTGATCGACAAGCAGGGCAACATCCTCAAGCGCTATGTCGGCGAGCCGGAGTTCCCGGCCCTGCATCGATTGCTCGAAAAAGCCTTGGCGACCTGATGCCTGGTGGCTGCCGCGCTTTCGGCGGCCAGCTCCCGCAGTAGCTTCCTGATCCGCCGTGCGGGTTTCATCATTGCCACGAAAATATTGCCGGCGTGATCGCATGATCTATTGCGGTTTCAGACGCCTGCGCAAGCTTTTTCCGAACCGGAACAGCGGCCCGATCACCAGCACCAGCGTCACCATGCGGGTGACGTGGAACGCGGTCACGATCGGCACCCCCAATTGCAGCGTTTTGGCAGTGAGCGACATCTCGGCGATGCCGCCGGGCGAGGTGGCCAGGATCGCGGTCGCCGGATTGATTCCGGACCAGGCCGCCAATCCTAGCGCGAAGCCGGCTGCCAGCAACACCGCGGCCAAGCCGCACAGCGCGACCGCGGCCAGATAGCGCGGTGCGGTATGCAGAAAGGCCGGCGTGAAACGGGTGCCGAGCGCGGTGCCGATCAATAACTGGCCGCCATTGATCATCCATTGCGGCAAGGCCGACAGGTTCACCCCATTGGCGGTCAACGCGACCGTCATGATCAAGGGACCGATGACCCAGGCATTCGGCAGCTGCAGGCGGCGCAGCGCATACGCCACCGCACTGGTGAACATAATCAGCGTCAGCAAGCCCACCACATCGACCTGGCGCACACCCTGCACGTAGGCGTCAAGCCCATGCACGTTCCAGAATTTGAACGCGAACGGCACGATGATCACCACCATCATGATGCGCAGGCTGTGTGCCGCGGCGACCCGGTCGATCTGCGCGCCATGCCGCTCCGCCTGCGTCGCCATCTCGGACGCGCCGCCGACCGCCATCGCGAAAAATGCGGTGGTTTGATCGACGCCGGTCAGCTTGTGCAGCAGCCAGCCGCAGACCATGCCAAGCACTAATGCAAACACGACGGCGACGATGATGAAACCGATATAGGACGCCAACACCTTCAGCACCGTTGGGGTGAAATACAGGCCGAGTGCGGTGCCGATCGCCCATTGCCCGGCTTCCCGCGCCTGTACCGGGCAGCGCAGGTCATGCCCGCTCATCCTTGCCGCCGCGGTCGCCAGCAAAGGTCCGATCATCCACGGCAGCGGAGTCTTGAGCCAGAGGCACAGAGTGGCCGCGAGCAAGCCGAGCAGCAGCGCAGTCGAGAACGGACGGGCAATCGAGCGTAAGGAGTGGAACATGGAATCGACCGCATCGAATCGATCGCATCAGCGGCGTCAGTTCGGCGGCGGTACGGTAAGGTCGGTTGAGAAAAGTGTAATCCTGCTTGCTGGGCAGGGACGATGTTCGGTCTGCCGGCACCTGCGTCACGCGCCACCGGCAGCGACCCGACAGGCGCCGCACAGCGCCTGTCGGAACCACCTGACAATGATCAGAAGCGGTGCTGCATGCCCACCATCACGCCAGTCTGGTTGCTGGCAAAACCACTGACACCGCCGTCGGCCGTGCTGTCACGCGTCAGACCCACCAATTGATTGTGCTTGGCTTTGGCATACGCCGTGGCGGCATACAGGAAGGTGCGCTTCGACAAGGTATATTTTGCCTGCAGCACATACATGATCGGATCGGCATCCGTGCCCGGCGCGACGTTCTTGACGTTCTGGTAGTACACCGCGCCAGTCAGCCCCACGACCGGCGTGGCCTGGTAGGTGACGCCGCCCCAGTACATGTCGGCCCGGACATCGGCCGGTCGCGTGGCCGCGGCGGAAACCAGTTTGTAATTGCGATAGCCACCCCTGATCGTGACATCGTTCGCCACTTTGTAAGCCGCACCGAGGTGGATCGTGGTGGTCTTGTTGCGGTCGCCGGTCGCCGCCACGGTGTTGCCGTTTTGGCGGTCGTAAGTGGTGGCGATGCTGAACGGTCCACTTTCATAACCCAGGCCGAGATTGTATTTCGCACTGTCGGCGGTGCTGCCGGCCTGCTCGCCTAAGCCAACCGACGCGCCGAGCTTGAAGCCGCTGAATTCGCCCTGGTATTTGATGATGTTGTCGAACGCGGTCGGCATGCCGTACTTGCTGACACCGGTGCCGTTGCCGGAGGTGACCCAAGAATATTCAGGGGCATAGCCCATCGGATCAAACGGCAGCATGAAGTCATAGCTGGTGGTGTACGAGCGACCTGCCACCACGCGACCGAAGGCGCCTTCCAGGCCGACATTGGCCTGGCGCTTGAACAACACGCCGTCGGAGATGCCCTGGTCGATAAAGATGCCGCCTTCCAGCTGGTAGACTGCCTTCATGCCATCGCCCAGGTCCTCGCTGCCCTTGAAACCGAAGCGTGAGGTGTTGGTGCCGCCCGAGGTGACACGGGTGAGCGAACCCTGGGTGGCGTTGGCGTGGTTGGTGTACTCGACACCGGCGTCGAGCAAGCCGTACATCGTCACGTTCGACTGAGCCTGGGCGGCCCCGGCGGCGGACAGCACGGCCAGCGTGAGAAGCGATTTCTTCATTCAGTATTCTCCAAAGTTTATAAAAAGTAAGCCTTATGAGTGGGCTTTTAAGTGGACCTTCAAACGCTCCGGGTTGCTGCTCAAAATACCCAGAGTGAATCCTGTGGCAGCTGCAGCCAGTAATCGCCCGGTGCCAGCCGCTGCGCTGCATACGCGCGCAGCCCGACGCTGTCGTGACCGCCGCTGTGGAACAGGCATTCCCAACGGTCGCCCAGATACATGCAGGTCGATAGCGGCAGCCTGATCGCGTTGTCGCTTTGGGTATCGGAGATGCGCACCTGTTCCAGCCGGACGATGCCGATCACGTCGGTGCCGTTGTTGCCACCGCGCGCGAAGCCCTGTACGGTACCGCCCTCGACCTGCAGCGTGACGCGCTGGCCGTCGCGCTGCAGCACCTTGCCGGGCAGTCGATTGTTGCTACCCATGAACTCGGCGGTGAACAGCGTGTCCGGCGTCTGGTACATGCTTTGCGGCGAACCTTGCTGCTCGATCTTGCCGTTGTTGAGCAGCAGGATGCGGTCCGAAATCGCCATCGCCTCGGCCTGGTCGTGCGTCACCATCAGCGCCGACAGACCGAGCCGGACGATCAGTTCGCGCAGGAAGGCGCGCGCTTCTTCGCGCAGCTTGGCGTCCAGATTCGACAGCGGTTCGTCCAGCAGAATCACCGGCGGGTTGTAGACCAGTGCGCGCGCAATCGCGACCCGCTGTTGCTGGCCGCCCGACAACTGATGCGGAAAGCGCTCACCGAGATGACCCAGGCCGAGTTGCCCGAGTACCTTTTTGACGCGCTCGCCGATCTCGCTCTTGTTCATCTTGCGCAGCACCAGGCCGTAGCCGACGTTGTCGGCCACGGTCTTGTGCGGCCATAGCGCATACGACTGAAACACCAGGCCGAGATTGCGTTGTTCGGCCGGCATCTCGAGCGTGCGCGCGCCATTCTGCGTACCCTCAAATACGACCCGCTCGCCGATGTTGATGCGGCCCGCCTTCGGGCTTTCCAGCCCGGCTACCGCACGCAGCAGCGTGGTCTTGCCGCTGCCGGACGGACCCAGCAACGCGACCACTTCGCCGCGCTGCAGCTGCATGGACACGCCTTTCAGAATCGGATTGGCGCTGGCGCCGCTGCCGTAGTCGAGATAGAGATTGTTGACGGTGAGTTCTGACATGATGGTCTTTCGAATTTGTTCAAAAATGCCGATACTGGAATGTGGTGTGCTGGTCGATTGCGGAGTCGACCACTTAAGCGTGCAATTAAGCGTGCAATTTCACCCCGAAGCGCAACGCAATCGCGAGCCCGATCGCCACCAGCGTGATGTTGATGAACGACAGCGCCGCGACCAGGTCGACCGCGCCGGCGCCCCACATCGAGACGATCATCGCGCCGATCACTTCGGTGCCGGGCGACAGCAGATAGACGCCGGTCGAATACTCGCGTTCGAAAATCAGGAACACCATCAGCCAGGCGCCGATCAGGCCGTGGCGCACCAGCGGCAGCGTGATGTCGCGCGTCACCTGAGCGCGCTGGGCGCCGACCGCGCGCGCCGCTTCTTCCAGTTCCGGACCGACCTGCAGCAAGGCGGTCGTGATCAGGCGCAGGCCATACGCCAGCCACACCACCGAGTACGCCAGCCAGACCGAAAAGATGGTCGAGCGCAGCGCCCGCAATTGCGGAATCAGGTGTTCGCTCAGCCATAGTGCGGCCGGGTGGTCGAACCACTTCAAGGCGTTGTCCAGCACCGCCGGCACGAACAAGAACACCCACAGGAACGACAAGCCGGCCAGCAGGCCCGGCACCGCACGCGGCACCAGCACGCTGTAGTCGAGAAAGCGGGTGATGCCGTCCGGCTTGCGGTGCATCGCCAGCGCAATCGCGCTGTAGCAGGCGACCGCGATCGCGCCGCCGATGACGCCGATCAGCACCGTGTTGAGAATCCCGCGCATCAGGGTCGGCGTGGCCCAGATGTCGCGGAAGTGGTCCAGCGTCAGGACTTCGGCCAGCCGCACGCCTTCACCCCAGTTCGACACGAACGCGCGCAGCGCGATGCCGGAAATCGGGATCACGATGGTGAACAGTACCCAGGCCGCGATCAGGCCGACTGCCAGCCATTTCCAGTTGCCCAGCGGCAGCGATTTCTGGCGCGAGCCCTTGCCCTTGATCGACACGTATTTATTGGCCGATTTCAGCAGCCAGCGCTGCAGCATCACCAGCGGCAGCGTGACCATCACGAGGCAGACCGCGACCGCTGCCATCAGGTGATACGACGGCGTGCCGAGCTTGTTGGTCAGCTTGTACAGATAAGTCGCCAGCACCAGGTGGCCTTCCGGATCGCCCAGCACCAGCACCAGGCCGAACACCTCAAAGCCGAGGAAGAACACCAGCACGCCGGAATACGCCAGCGCCGGCGTGATCATCGGCAACGACACGTTGAGGGCGACCTGCAGCGGCGAGGCTCCGGCCACGCGGGCTGCCTCTTCGACATCGGAGCCCAGGCTTTTCAGCGCGGCCGACGCGTACAGGTACACATGCGGCACGTGGGTCAGACCGGCAATGATGACGATGCTGGTAAACGCGTAGATATTCCACGGTTCCACGCCGATCAACTGTTTGACCCACAGCGTGTAGAAACCGACCGGTCCCATCGACACCACATAGCCAAACGCGATCACCATCGGCGACACGAAAATCGGCACCAGCAGCAACGGCGCAATCGCATTGCGGCCCGGCAGATCGGTGCGCACCATCAGGAAAGCCAGCATCGCGCCGAGCGGTACCGCGATGAGCGCCAGACCGGCAGCGAGAATGAAACCGTTGATGAAGGCAGTGCGGAAATCCGGATCATCGAAGATGAAGCGGTACGGTTCCAGACTGAAGACCTTGGCCGGCGAAAAGAACGGCGCCGATAAAAAGCTTTGATAAAAAATCAACGTCAGTGGCAGGAAGATCGCGATCGCGGTCAGCGTCACGACCAGCCCGCGCGGCCAGTTGAGTTGGCCGAAGCGCGGCCAATTGAGCTGACCGAAACGACGTGTTGGAGCAAGGGTTTGCATGGACTACACCAATGAAGAAAGGTCATTGCGGAGCAAACGGGGTCCCGCTGCCGGTCACCGGAGGCGATCGGCCTTGCATGGACCCCGGCTTGCACCGGGACGACAGGATGAGGATGAGTGCCGAGACGTCAGGCGCGCACAGGGTTTCCTATGCGCGCCTGAGCTGACGCATCATTTTTTGCCGGCGGCGTCTTTCCACTGCTTCAGGAAAGCCAGTCGCTTGGCCTGGTCGAGGTATTGCAGCAATGCCGGGCTGACCGGCAACGGCTTCAGGCTCGCACCGTATTGCTTGATCAGGTCGGCGGAGGTAGTTTCACCCTTGACGTCGGCCCGGATCGCATACAGTTGCGACTCATTCGCGATCACGGTCTGGCCACGTTTGGACAGCGTGTAATCGAGCCACAGCTTGGCGGCATTGATATTCTTGGCCGACTTGTTGACGAACATCACGCGCGACAGCACCAGCGTGTAATCCTTCGGGAAGACGACGCCGATCGACGGGTCCTTCTTGGCACGCACCAGCGCGTAAGAACCGAGAATGTTGTAGCCGATCAGGTTCTCGCCGGAGGAGATGCGTTCGAGCATGGTGCCGGTGGACGACTGCACCCGCACGCCGGCATCGCCGAGCGCTTTCGCCAGTTCCCAGAACTTCGGATTGTCGATCGCGTCCTGCGTGATGAACGCGAAGCCGACGCCCGATTTTTCGATGTCGTAGGTGGTGACCTTGTTCTTGTACTTGTCAGCCTTGCTGCTGATCAGTTTGACAAAGTCGTCGTGCGAGGTCGGCACTTCATCGGCCGGTACCAGGCGCTTGTTGTAGACAAAGCCGATCGGCTCGAACGTGGTGCCGTAGGCCATGTCCTTCCAGTTGGCCCAGGCCGGGATCGCGGCCGCTTCCGGCGACTTGTAGGCCAGGCCGTAACCGTCCGATACCAGTTTGACTTGCAGATCCATCGCCGACGACCACAGCAGGTCGGCGGTGGCGCCGCCGGCGGCCGCTTCGGAAATGAAACGGTTATAGACCTCGGTCGAATTCATGTCGTTGTATTCAACCTTGACGCCGGGATACAAGGCGCTGAAATCCTTGATCAGCGGTTCCGCCGCCTTGGAGTCGGTGGCGCTGTAGATCACCAGCTTGCCTTCCTTTTTCGCGCCTTCGATGATTTTTGTGTAGTCGGCCGGGTAGTTGGCAGGATACGCGGCCGGCACCTGGGCCGAGGCGCTGATGGCGGTGGCTGCGATCAAGGTCGCCAGCGCGCTGCCGACGACGGTTGCAATGAGGCTTTTTGAAAACATGGTGTCATCTCCTGATTATTATGGATGCTGCGTTGGTTTTGCTGACTGGTATTGCAGATTGCTGCGTGATTGATCTGATGTTGCCGTGACGTTCCAAAATCGTTACTGCCGGTGTGCTATCGCACCAAACCCCACTCCTTGGCCTGCCTGCCGTAGGCGTCGACGGTTTTCTGTATGTAGTCAGTCAGTTGGGCGCCGGTCATCGCGAACGGATACAAGCCATTGGCGGCACGCAGCTGGTCGAAGGCCGGGGTTTTCATCACGTGGTCGAAGGCCGCGACCCATTTGCGGTAATCTGCATCGGACACTTGCGGCCCCATGTAAAAGCCGCGGATGGTCGGCCAGGTCACGTCAAAACCCTGCTCGCGTGCGGTCGGCACGTTGCTGAGTGTTCCCGGCAGGCGCGCGTCGGACAGCACGGCCAGCACCCGGATCTGGTCATTGATCGAATGCAGCGTCGCTTCCGAGGCGTCGCCCGACACCACTTGCACGTGATTTGCCAGCAGCGCGGTAAATGACTCGCCGCCGCCTTCGAACGCGACGAAACGCAGAGTCTTCGGATCGACATGACCCTGCTTGGCCACCAGCGCCACCTTGAGCCAGTCCTGGCTACCGATGGTGCCGCCGGCGCCGATCGTCACCTTGGACGGATCACGCTTGAGCGCCTCGACCAAATCGCCCAGGGTCTTGTAAGGGGAGTCGCTGCGCACCGCGATCATGCCGTAGTCGGTACCGACGGCGGCGACCCAGCGCACGTCGGCCGGGGAGGCCTTGCCATACTTGCCTTGGGCCAGATTCAGCAAGGAGCCGCCGGAGAATGCCACCAGCGTATCGGGTTCGGCGCGGCGTTGCGATATCACGGAGTTCCAGGCTACTGCACCGATGCCGCCGGGCAGATAGCTGATGTGCACTGTCCCGCTTTTTGATGCAATTTTGACATCGCCTGGCAGCGCCTTTTGCATCAGCTTGCAGGTCACGTCCATGCCGCCGCCGGGCTTGGCCGGCACCACGCACTCCGGCGCGGCTTGCGCGCCTGCGGCGGCGCAGGCACTCGCGGCCAGCAGCGTGGCTGCCAGTAATCGGCGCGCCGGTTTGGCGGGTGTATTCCAGTTGGCGGGGACGAGGAGGCGTAACATGATTCGCATCATAACCATGTGAATCTTTCAATTTGCTTTCAACGTAGGATTAGGCCGTTTTTACCCACTACCACCAACTCGACGAAGCGCGAGCCGTCATGACTGGTGGCCGAATAGTTGACCGTTACGCCACCCAAATCAGTGTCGTGCATTGCCTCCAGCGCGGCGACCAATTTTTGCCGGCTCGGATTCGGCCCGGCCCGGCGTAGCCCCTCGGTCAGCAGTTTGGCGGCGACGAAACCTTCCAGCACAGCATACGACGCTGGCGGCGGACTGGGCATCGCTTTCAGCACGCGCTGGAACTCACGCACCGTGGCCGCGCCGACGTCGCGCGGATACGGCATCACCTGCATCACACCGATGCCGCGTCCCTCTTCGCCCAAGCTCTTAAAGAACTCATCCGAGTTGACATTGGACAGCATCAGAAATTGCGGCGGTGCGCCCTTCCGGCGCATCTGTTTGATGAAGTCTGCGCACGCCGATGGCGTACATGCCATCAGCACCGCCTGCGGGTTGGCCGCGGCGATGGCGGCGACCGCGGCGCTCACGTTCAAATCCTTGCGATCGTATTTCGCGATCGCCAGCGGCTGCAATTGGCGCGCCTGCAAACTGCGCTCGAAACCGGCCAGGCCATCCTTGCCGAACGAGTCGTCCTGATACAGCACGGCGACCTTCCTGACTTGCAAGGTAGCCAGCGATTCGACCATCTTGGCGGCCTCCTGCTGGTAGCTGGCGCGCAGATGGAACAGGTAGGGATTGAATGGCAGATGCAGGGATTGTGCGCCGGAGAATGGGGCCACCAGCGCCACTTTCGATTGCAGTAGCAGCGGCAACGCCGCCTCCACCGTCGGCGTGCTGCGATAGCCGAATAAGGCGATCGCGTGGTCTTCCTGCAGTAATTTTTCGGTATTTTTCCTGGTCAAGGTCGGATCGCGCTTATCGTCATAGGATTTCAATTCGATTTGCCGGCCATGCACGCCTCCCTGGCTGTTGAGCCAGCCGAAGTAAGCCAGCGCGCCTTGCCGGTTTTCGCTGCCGGTGGCCTGGCCCGACAATTCCACCGATTGGCCGACCACCAACTTGTCGGATGGGGCGCGGTCCTGCGCTTTTGCAAATGCAGCGAATGTGAGTATGATGAAAAAAACGATGCGATCCATGCCGGCAGTCTCCGTTGATTTATTTTTTGTAGCGCAACCATACGCGCCGGTTGCTTTCAAACTCCTTTCATTTCCAACCTTATTTCCAAGTTCGTTTCAAAAAATGCGCATTTTATTGGTTGAAGATCATGTCGAATTGTCACACTGGCTGAGCAAGGCGCTGCAGGATGCGCATTGGTCGGTCGAATGCGCGATGAACGGCGCCGATGCCGACAGCCTGTTGCACACGCAGGAATACGCGCTGGTGATTCTCGACCTGACCTTGCCGAAAATGGACGGACTGGAAGTCCTGAAGCGCCTGCGCGCGCGCGGCAGCAAGACGCCGGTGCTGATCCTGACTGCGCGCGGCGGACTGACCGAACGGGTGCAGGGACTGAACCTGGGGGCCGACGATTACCTCGCCAAACCGTTCGAGCTGAGCGAGCTGGAGGCGCGCGTGAAGGCGTTGCTGCGCCGTACCCGTGGCCATGAAGCAGTGACGCTGACGTGCGGCGCGCTGTCGTTCGATACCGTGTCGCGCCAGTTCCGTTACGGCGCAGCACCGCTGGCGCTGACCCCGCGCGAATATGCGGTGCTGGAGGTGCTGATTACCCGTGCCGGTCTGGCGGTATCGAAGGAAAAGTTATTCGACGAAGTATTCACGCTGGCCGATGATGCCAATCCCGACGCGATCGAGATCTACATCCATCGGCTGCGCAAGAAGCTCGATCCCGCGGTCGCCGGCGGCGTGGCCATCACCACGCTGCGCGGCATCGGGTATCTGTTGCAGGAACGCCATGCCGAATGAGCCGGCCAGCGCACGCCGCTGTACCAATTCAAACTCCCCATGACCACCAGTACCGTTAAACCTCTCGGCAGTTTGCGCGGCCAGCTCATGCGCTGGTTGCTGATTCCACTCGTTTTGCTGGTCGCGCTCGACGCGGTGTCGGTGCACCGCAATGCGCTCAATGCCGCCGACGTCGCGTACGACCGGTCCCTGCTGGCGTCGACCCGCGCGCTGGCGGAGCGGGTCTCGATCGTCAACGGCAAGGTGGTCGCCGACGTGCCCTATGTGGCGCTCGACAGTTTCGAGACCGACACGCTGGGACGGATCTATTACAAGGTCACCGGGATCAATGGCGACTTCGTGTCCGGCTACGACGACCTGCCCGCGCTGCCGTCCAAGGTGCGGCGCTCGGAAGCGTATCCGGCGCTGGTGTATTTCTACAATGCGACTTACCACGAACAGCCGGTGCGGATCGCCACCCTGTACCAGCCGGTGTATGACGATACGATGCGCGGCATCGCGCTGATCCAGGTGGCGGAAACGCTCGACGCCCGCAGTGGCCTGAGCCGCCAGATCCTGTTCGACACCATGTGGCGCCAGGCCGCGCTGGTGCTGGCGTCGGTACTGCTGGTGTGGTTTGCGGTGCGTTTCGTGTTGCGTCCGTTGATGCAGCTGTGGCGCAATGTGGAAGCACGGGCGCCGACCGACTTGTCCGATTTCGACCCCAACCTGGTGCACAAGGAAGTGCGGCCGCTGGTGATCGCGATGAACGGCTATATGGCACGGCTGCAGGCATTGATCACCGGGCAGCGGCGCTTCATCGCCGACGCCTCGCATCAGTTGCGCACGCCATTGACGGTGCTGAAAATGCAGGCCGAACTGGCGCTGCGTGAATTCGAACACGCGCCCAATAATTCGGCGGCGTTGCGCGACATCGTCGAGAACATCGTCAAGACCACCGATGCCACGGTCCATCTGGCAAACCGCCTGCTGACCTTGGCGCGGGCTGAACATGGCGCGACCGAAGCGGCAATGACCGCATGCTCGCTGACCGATTGCGCGCGCCAGGTCGGGCTGGAGCTGGCACAGGCGGCAGTCAGGAAAGGCCTCGACCTGTCGCTGGAAGCGGCGCGCGACGTCAAGGTGCACGGCAATCCACTGCAATTGCACGAGCTGCTGACCAACTTGCTTGACAATGCGATCCGCTACACGCCGCCCAACGGCAAGATCATGCTGCGGGTGCTGACCGAGGATGGCGGCGATGGCGCGGCATTGCTGCAGGTGGAAGACAGCGGACCAGGCATCGCCGCCGGCGAACGCGAGCGCGTGTTTGCACCGTTCTATCGCGCCGCGTCGGCGCAACAGGCCAACCCGAGCGGCGCCGGCCTGGGACTTGCCATCGTGCGCGACATCGCCACCGCGCACGGTGCCAGTGTTGAATTGTCCGATGCCGCGCATGGCAGCGGATTGCAGGTGACGCTGCGTTTTCCGGCGCACGATAGCGCCGCTTCAGCTTGACCTGGACATACAAAAGCCAAACCGAGAGCGGTAACCACCGCTTCCGCTGCCAGTGGCTGCGCGCCTGGCGGGCATCCTTAGCTAGTTTGTCGAAAACCTTTCCACCTTCCTGCCGGGCCTTGGCGCAAGCTCCCAAGCCCGCTTGCCAAATTCGATGGGCTGATGCGCGTACTGCATCTGCCAGTGTCTTGTCGTCTGGTGTCGCCTCTCTTTTCAGTTGCTTGAGCATGATGTTCCTCTTGTGACGCCGCTTAAACAGTCGTGATAGCCGATGTCATCAGGGCAGATAGTCTGAACAGACGATGAATTCTAAAAGGTAATGCCGCTACTCTCGATGTGGATGTTGGCATGATGCCGACACCTGAACTGGTTGGTTGGCTGGTCCTGTTCCAACTGGTTGATGTTGGGGGGAGACGCATGATCGATCACGGTCATGAGCCCGTGATATTTCATCGCTACATTTCGGTCGGCCCAACTTTTAGCTAAGTTGAACGGACTTAAATTGCACAGAAAGATAAAAAATGAAAATGAAAAAAATAGTGAAATGCTTGATGGCTGTGGCACTTGTTTCGAGCGCCGCATCTTCGTCCTACGCGTTGAATATCGTCGTCACTAACGACGATGGTACAGAATCGTCAACCGTACATGCGCTGTATCAACGCCTGACGGCTGCAGGCCATAAGGTGATCATCTCTTCGGAGGTCTGTGATAACAGTGGTAAAGGCGGTGGCCTGGATTTTTTGCGTCCGATCGGCCCGTTGTCGGCGACTAACTGTGGCGCCACTCCCAGTCGCGGCGGCGTGTTGAGCGCTGGTGCGGCCGGTATCGGTACCTTGCCGGGCATGCCCTATGCGTATTACGTCAATAGCACGCCAGTGGCAGCGACCTTGTATGGGATTGATATCGCGTCGAAAACTGCGTTCGGACAAGTGCCCGACCTGGTCATTTCCGGCCCGAATTACGGCAACAATACCGGTCTCGTCAATAATGGTTCCGGTACCGTCAATGCGGCGCTGATCGCGATCAATCGCGGGATTCCAGCGCTTGCCGTCAGCGCGGCACAACCACAAAGCTATAAGCCATTCAATCAACTGGTCGATGGCGATCCTGAGTATGAAGTGGCGGATGTCGTCGTCAGGCTGGTCGGTGAGTTGGAAAGGCGTAAGGCGGTGGCTGGTGGCAGCTTGTTGCCGCAAGGGGTCGGTTTGAATGTCAACCTGCCAAAGTTTACAAAAGGCGCCGCGTCATCTTTGCCGGTTAAATTCAGCAAGCTCGGCTTGGCTACCATCGCGCTGCCGTATTTCGTCGAAGATCTGTCGAAAGACCCGGTAGCCCAGGGCTATTTGGCCAAGGCATTTCCGAACGGTATTCCTGCCTATCCTGGCGTGACGCTGGTGATCAATCCGGCGCCTGTGCCTGCCGGGCTGGCATACATCCAGGATACTGATCCCAATTCAGAGCAAAATGTCGTGAATTCTGGAACGATTGCCGTGTCAGTGATGCAGGGGACGCATCAGGCTTCCCGCGCTCAGGAAGCGGCATTGCGTGCCAAGCTGATCAATTTTGTCAAGTGAGGCGGCCATGAAATCAATTTTTTCATGGGCGGTACTGCTTGCCAGCGTGTTGCTGACCGCATGTTCGGGCGACTCGTCGTTGCCAGCATCGAATGCTACCCTCACAACCAAGCCTGGCGTCGGCCTTGCTAGCTCGTTTTCGGTGAGCGGTGATCCGGCGGGTAATTTTGGGGAGTCATTTGTCGGGCCAGATGGCAATGGTTTCATCGTTGTCTCGCCAACAGATAATCAGCCCGCGCAAGCCCTCTATCGGATCAGCAACGAGACGACACAACGCGTGCCAGGCGGTTTGTCCAGTCCGGTATCGTTTGATGCCACCAGTACCGCGCCAATTCAGACTACACCTATCACGTTGGCACAAATTGTCGGGACCTATACGATCGTGATTGATGGCGTGCCAACCGATTTCCAAATCGCACACGATGGCACCGTCTCGACACCGACCTCTGCTTGCAAGCTGAGGGGAGGATTGGGTGTCCCGACCGGAATTGTAGGCACGGTGCCCTTTGCATTCACGATGTCCGGGTGCACAAAATCCGGGGCGTTCAACGGTTATCTGATCAGTGCAACCGATTACAAACCCAGCTCCTTCAGGCTTGTCGCTGAAAACGGCACATCCATCATTGATGCTTTCGCATACAAGGACGTAACACCGTAAGCGTGCAAGACTAATTGTTGCCAGGATTTTTTGCTGCTCCTGCACAGAAATCCGCATCGTTCAACATCGATGCGGAGTTCTCGTGATTTTGTTTTGCTTCTTCTCGTCGGTCGTCCGAGCGATATCCGCGATGCAATCCCAGATTGGGTTGCCAGGTATGTCCTGCGTCGTCTTGCTGCGTTTGGACGTTGCTGATTAAATTTTGCTCAAAGACAGAGGCCTTCAGCGCTATGAATTCAGCGCGCCGACCTGTTGCTTTCAATGGGTATCGGCATAAAGTATGCGGTTTGCGCATATTTGTTAAAGGCGCTCTGAAAGTACATGTGCGCGCCGTTCAGCAGCGAGCTCATTGCAAACCCTGGCAATGAGTGGGTGTGTGTACGTGAATGCCTAACGTTTACCGCACACCGGCGTCATGCGCCTGCTCATCCGCATGGTAGCTGGAGCGCACCATCGCCCCGACTGCGGCGTGGATAAAGCCCATCTTGTACGCTTCTGTTTCAAACATCTTGAAGGTGTCCGGGTGCACGTAGCGTCGCACCGGCAGGTGATGCCCGCTCGGCGCCAGATACTGGCCGATGGTCAGCATGTCGACGTCGTGCGCGCGCAGGTCGCGCATCACTTGCAGGATTTCTTCGTCGGTTTCGCCGAGGCCGACCATGATGCCGGACTTGGTCGGGGTGTCGGGATGCTGGGCCTTGAAACGCTTCAGCAGGTTCAACGAGTATTCGTAATCGGAACCGGGGCGCGCTTCCTTGTACAGGCGCGGCGCGGTCTCTAAATTGTGGTTCATCACGTCGGGTGGCGCGCTATTGAGGATTTCCAGCGCGCGGTCCATGCGGCCGCGGAAGTCCGGCGTCAGGATTTCAATCCTTGTGTTCGGCGACAGTTCGCGGATGCGGCGGATGCATTTGACAAAATGGCCGGCGCCGCCGTCGCGCAGGTCATCGCGGTCGACCGAGGTGATCACCACGTATTTGAGCTTGAGTGCGGCGATGGTCTTGGCCAGGTTTTCCGGCTCGTTGACGTCGAGCGGGTCGGGCCGGCCGTGGCCGACGTCGCAGAACGGGCAGCGCCGGGTGCATTTGTCGCCCATGATCATGAAGGTCGCGGTGCCCTTGCCGAAGCATTCGCCGATGTTCGGGCAGCTCGCTTCTTCGCACACCGTCACCAGGTTGTTGGCGCGCAGGATGTCCTTGATCTCATAGAAACGGGTGGTCGGCGACGCCGCCTTGACGCGGATCCAGTCCGGCTTAGCCAGCTTTTCAAACGGGATGATCTTGATCGGGATGCGGGCGGTCTTGCTGGCGCCTTTTTGCTTGTCGCTGGCGTTGTAGGCCGGCGCGGTGTCGGCAGTGGCGGTGGAGATGGCGATGGTCGATTCTGGCGTGCTGTCGGTTGTCATGATGTCGCTTGGGCTATCGGTGTGTTACCGGTTCTGGGTTGGCGGTCGGTGTTCGGGCTGCCGGGTTCGGTGGATTGTTGCCAAGTTGCAATTGCAGCTGGTGAGCAAGCGCTAACTGTACCTCTGCCACAGTCGCAGCAACGCCCAGCGTCTTCATGTCGACCGTGGCCAGTCCCTCGTAACCACAGGGATTGATCCAGTCGAACGGCTGCAGGTCCATCGCGACATTGAGCGCGACGCCGTGGTAGGTGCAGCCATTGCCGCGTATCTTGATGCCGAGCGCCGCGATTTTTGCGCCTTGCCACTGGCCGTTGGCGACCTCATTGCCAACGCTATTGGCAACCGCATTGGCGGCCACATAGATGCCCGGCGCGCCGCTCTTGCGTTCACCGGCCAGATTATACCCGGCCAGGGTGTCGATCACCGCCTGCTCGATTTTGTGCACGAATTCGCGTGCCAGCAGGCGCGCAGCGCGGCTGCGGCGGCGCAGGTCGAGCAGCAGGTAAATCACGACCTGACCGGGGCCGTGGTAGGTGACCTCGCCGCCGCGGTCGGTTTGCACTACCGGGATCGCATGCGGCGCCAGCACATGCGCGGGATCGGCGCCGAGACCGAGCGTGAACACCGGCGGATGCTCGACCAGCCACAACTCGTCCGGCGACGCCGCGCTGCGGGCATCGGTGAATGCGCGCATCGCGTCGAAGGTCGCCTGATAGTCGGCGCGACCGAGCTGGCGGATGATGGGCGGGGCAGACATGACGGTCATCGGATGAATGTGCAGTACAGTCGCGACTCGACAGGAAAAATATACTGGGCGGTGTATTTTTGAGGCCCGTTTGAATCCGGGCGGGTTACTGGCTATTTTAGCTTATACTCCCACGCCGCGTGCTCGTCGCCTTTTCGTTCGGCGCGCGCAGCGGCGGGATTACAGCACCACCTTGACCATCGGATGCGCGGACAGCGCGCGGTACAGGTTGTCGAGCTGTTCGCGGCTGGTGGCGCGCACGGTGACGGTCAGGCCGATGTAGGCGCCTTTCGACGATGGCCGCATTTCCATCTTGCCGGCGTGAAATTCCGGATCATGCAGGACGATCACCTCGACCATCGTCTGCGCAAATGCTTCATGGGTGGGGCCCATGATCTTGATCGGAAAATCGCAGGGGTATTCGATCAGGCTGTCGGCAGGTTTGTTGCTGTCCATCAAAAACTCCATTCAGGTGGCCGCGACCGGTGCAGGGCCAAGAACCAGGGCCGGCCGTCAGCCGGCTTGCTCCGCCTTGGCCTGTTGATAGGCCGCGTATAACTGTTCATATATAGGGCCGGGTTGGCCGTTTCCAATAGCCTGGCCATCGATGCTGACCACCGGCAATACTTCCTTGGTGGCCGACGACAGCAGCACCTCGTCGGCGCCAAACACTTCGGCGCGCGTGATGCGGCGCGGCTCGAACGGGATCGCGCCGGCGGCGCACAATTCCTCGATCAGGCTGTAGCGGATGCCTTCCAGGATCAGGTTGTCCCTGGGCGGCGCCATCAGCTTGCCGTTCTTCACGATCCAGACATTGGACGCCGATGCCTCGGTCAGGTAGCCGTCGCGGAACTGGATCGCTTCCAATGCCTCGTTCTCGGACGCATACTGCGCCGCCAGCACATTGCCCAGCAGCGAGATCGACTTGATTTCGCAGCGCAGCCAGCGCTTGTCTTCCATCGAGACGCAGGCCACGCCAGTGGCGCGCACCGCGTCCGACGGCAGCACGATCGGGTTGGTCATGATGAACACGGTCGGCGTGGTATCGGCCGGAAACGCGTGCGCGCGTTTGGCAACACCGCGCGTGACTTGCAGATACACCATCTGGTCGTCGGCCTCGTCTGCGTCCATCACTTGCCGGATCAGCGCGAACCATTGTTCCCGGCTATGCGGATTGGTGATGCCGATCGCCTGCAGGCTGCGGAACAGCCGCGCCAGATGCTGTTCGGCCCGAAACATCTTGCGCCCATAGACCGGGATCACCTCATAGACGCCGTCGCCGAAGATGAAGCCGCGGTCGAGCACCGGGATCTTCGCTTCGGAGATGGGCGTCAGATTGCCGTTCAGATAGACGAGTGGTTCTTGCATGGCGGATTCCTGCGAAGGTAAGAAACTGGGCGCTGAACAAGAGGCATCAGCTGGATGCACAATTCTTGCACAGAGCGCGGCGGCCGGTTATGCAAATAAAGCATGCGCACTGCAGCGATCTTCAGCAACATGCACTATGGCGGCGTACCGGCGGGGCTCGAAACGGCACAGGCCGGCATGGCCGGCCTGTGCAGACTTGCCACCCGCGCAATTACTTGAACAGCAGGCGCACCGAATCCCAGGCGCGGCCGAAGATGCTGGCCTGGTTGACTTGCTCCAGCGCGACTACCGGCAATTCCATCTGGACCTTGCCGTCGAGCATCATCTTCACGCTTCCCACCTTGCTGCCCGCCGCAATCGGCGCCACCAGCGGGTCCTTGCGTTCCAGCACCGGCTTCAGTTTTTGCGCGACGCCTTTCGGCAGGGTCACAAAGGTATCGCGGTTGAAACCGATCTTGATCTGGTTCTGGCTACCTTTCCAGACCTGCGGCGTATCGATCGCCTGCCCCTTGGCGTACAGCTTGACGGTGTCGAAATTCTGGAAGCCCCAGTTCAGCAGCTTCTGGCTTTCCTGCGCCCGCATCTGGTCCGACGTGGCGCCCAGCAACACCGAGACCAGGCGCCGGTCACCCGAGCCGTTGGGGCGTTTGGCCGAGGCGATCATGCTGTAGCCGCCAGCTTCGGTATGGCCGGTTTTCATGCCGTCGACGGTCGGATCGCTCCACAGCAACCGGTTGCGGTTCGGTTGCTTGATCTTGTTGTAAGTAAAGCTCTTGACCGAGTCGATCTTGTAAAACTCGGGATAGTCGAGGATCACGCGCGAGGCCAGCGTCGCCAGATCCTGCGCGGTCGAGTAATTGTCCGGGCTCGGCAAGCCATGCGGGTTGGCGAAATGGGTCGATTTCATGCCCATCCGTTCGGCTTCCTTGTTCATCAGCACGACAAACGCAGCTTCGTCGCCGGCCACCGCTTCGGCCAGCGCGACCGCCGCATCATTGCCCGATTGCACCATCAAACCGTACAGCAGATCGTTGACCGACACCGGCGTGGCCGGATCGATGAACATCTTGGAACTGCTCGGATCGACTTTCCAGGCCCGCACCGAGACGCTGACTTTCTGGTCCAGGCTGATTTTCTTATCCTTGAGCGCCTCGAACACCACATACGCGGTCATCACCTTGGTCAGCGATGCCGGCTCGATGCGGCCGTTCGGCTCTTGCGACGCGATCACCTGACCGCTGGTGGCATCGAGCAACAGCCACGACTTGCCGGCGATGTTCGGCGATGGCAGGGTTTGGGCCATCGCGGCCGACAAGGACAGAACGCTGGCGGCGACAGCCGCGAATATTTTTTTCATGGAATGAATTAGCAAGGCAATGGAAAACGGATGAGTCCCGACACAGCGGGACAATATGGTTGGTACGGATGGCAAATTATAGCGTTACGACTCCTGAAATAATTGTCAGCTTGTCATCGGCGCCACATTTCGACTACGAAATTCTTGATATGTTGCAATTTCCGGTGAAAAAAATGATCGGCGCCCGGAATCACGATGACCGGCAGGTCTTGCGGACGCGCCCAGTCCAGTACGGCCGCCAGCGGAATCGTGTCGTCCAGTTCGCCATGGATCAGGATGGTGTTGGCCGGCACCGGCGGCATGGCCCACTTGCCGGCGGCACAGCCGACCAGCACCAGCCGTTCCGCCGGAGTCTGTTGCGCGATCAGGCGCTGCTGCAATTGCGCCTGCACGAAGGTGCCGAACGAAAATCCGGCCAGTGCCACCGGCAGCGCCGGATAGCGCTGCTGCATATGGGCCAGCAACGCGGCCATGTCATCGGTTTCGCCGACGCCATGGTCATGGCTGCCGGTGGACGCGCCGACGCCACGGAAATTCATCCGTGCCGTCGCGTAACCGAGAGTGACGAAGCTGCGTGCCAGCGTCTGCGCGATCTTGTTGTTCATCGTGCCGCCATACAGCGGATGCGGATGCGCGACCAGTGCGATGCCGCGCGGCGTTGCGAATTGTTCGGCGTCGGGAAGGTCGAGCGCGCATTCGATCTGACCTGCGGCGCCGGCGATAGAAAAGGCTTGGGTATGGACGTTCATGCTGATTATTTGTTCTACTGGGGGCAGGTGGCTGGTGTCAGATCTTCAGGCGCTCGACGACGTTGCCGCCGATCAGGTGGCTGTCGATGATCTCGTCGATGTCTTCATTGTCGACATAGGTGTACCAGGTGCCTTGCGGGTAAACCACCATCACCGGCCCTTCGTCGCAGCGGTCGAGACAGCCAGACTGGTTGATGCGCACCTTGCCCGGGCCGTTCAGATTCAGCTGCTTGATGCGCTGCTTGGCGTGCTGCTGCGCCGCCTGGGCGCCGCGCGCGGCACAACATGGCCTGCCATCTTCGCGCCGGTTCATGCAAATGAAAACGTGGTGTTCGTAATACGGGGTATCGCTCATAGGGTTGCCTGAATGGGGTGGATAGCTTGCCGCCGGTAGCGGCGAAGTATCAATGATACCGCGCGCCCGGCTTTGCTTCAGCAGAACGCCGGAACAGAAACCACAACGCGGAGAAGGGCCACAGCAGCGACAGAAATTGCGCGGCGCCATTGAAATTGAGAAATTTCCCCTGCACCCAGGTTTGCAGGGTCGCGATGAAATAGGGGTTGGCCGGAATCGCGTTCAGTACCGCCAGGGAGATTAGCAGCGTGACGATGGCGAGCCGGCGTTGCGCGTACGGCCGCGTGAACAATAGCCCGGCCAGCATCAGCGCGCCGATCAGGATGCCGCCGAAGGCCGCCGGCGTCAGCCAGACGAAGGCATTGTCGGGCGCGAACAACAGCGCGCAGGCCAGCGATTTGACCGTCAGCGCTGCCACCAGCACCAGCAGCGCCAGCGGCAGCTTCGGCGCCTCGCGGTTCAGCAGCGACAGCAAGGTCAGCACCGCACCGGTCAGCCCGCAGGCGGTGATGATGGTTTCCGATAGCCAGTATTGTTCGACCGTCAGTTCGGCGCCGTGCCGCAGCAGGTCGCCGAGGTCGATCGGCATCGACAGCCAGCTCGATAGCCAGTCCGACAGGATCGGCAGCAGCTGGCCGTGGCCGAACAGAAAGGCCTGCGGATAAATCTGCGCCAGCGGCCACAGCGCGATCACGATCAGGCCGCGGCTGGCTTCCGGTGCAAACCAGCGCTGGCGCAACAGGCGCAGGCGGCCGCGTTGCAGCAGCGGTGGCGTCAGCAGCAGCCCCAGCAGCGCGCCGATGCAGGCGCCGGTGGCATTGGTATAGAAATCGACATTCGACGAGACCCGGTTCGGCAGAAAGGTTTGCACCGCCTCCATGCCGCCGGACACCAGCACACCGGCCAGACTGGCCAGCAGCCAAGCCGCCGCGCCACGCAGCAACGGATACAGCGCCAGTACCGCCAGTGCGCCGAACGGGACATAACCGACCACATTGGTCCAGACATCGAACAGCGTCCAGTAACGCGGAAAAGGCGCGGTCAGGAAGGCGAACGGTGACACGCCGATGTCTTGCCAGCCGGTGAACGGATACCAGCTGGCATAGACGATCAGCAGCAGATACGCCATCAGCGCCGCGCGGGCAAAGGGCGATGCAGATGGGGATGTTGGCGGCGGTGCGGCTGCGATCATTGATTTTGTTATTGATTCCATTCAGAACTTACGCAAACGAGAAAGAAAGTAGGATGGGTGCAACCCATCTTTCTCCCTTGAAGCGCAATGATGGGTTGCACCCATCCGACGAAATTGTGCATTTTGCGCAAGTCCCACAATGATGTATTTGATTATTTGCTGGATCCGTCATGCGATCATTTTTGACCGACCGCAGCGTCGATCGGCAGGCCGGCCAGCCAGTCGATGATGTCGTCGATCAGCGCGTCGCTGGCAGCGGCCATCGCGGCAGCGCCGCCGGCGGCGTCGGCACTGGTCGCTGCAACCTGGCGGCTGAAGGTTTTCTGCGCCAGCAGGCTGCGGCCGCCGAGCAGTGACACCCGCATCGCCAGTTGCGCGCTGCTGTGCATGCTGCTGTCAAAGTTCTGGATTATGTCGTCGGCCTCGATGCGTAGCACCGGCATATTGGTCGCACCATCGGCGGCGGCCAGCACCACGCCGCCGGCCTGGGCGATGCGTGCCTTCAGGCGCTGGCCGAACAGCTGCGCCGGCGCCATGCTCCAGCGGCTGCCGGCATAGGGCCTGGTCTGCTGCTGGTTGGCATAGCTCAGGCGATAAAACATCAGTGTGTTGTCGAGCCAGGCCGGGGCGTTGATGTCGGCGATGCTGAGCGGTGGTAGCTTGCGCGCAACCGTGGCATTCGCGGGCAAGGAGCCGAAGTCGTATTGTGTCGTCGGGTCCGCGCCTCGCGTGGCGCAACCGCTCAATGCGGCAATACCGATCGCACCGCACAGCAAAGCGCACAGGATCAACCGGGGTTCGAGGTTTTTTGTCATGGGTCGTCTTTCTGCGTGAACCAGTGAAAAGGTGGTCTACCGTGGCGCCGGCGCACTGAAGCCGGTCTCGCCGGGACCAGGTTGCGGCGCGGAGTTGCCGAACAGGATGCTTTGCGGATGCTGGTTGAAGCTGTCCACGGTGCGGTTCAGCGTGCGCACCGTGCTGCGCGCCTCGTTGGCCAGCAGATTAATGCGCGGCAATGCATCGTTGTCGACACTGGCGGCCATCGCGCCGATCTGCGCGATCGGTCCCTGCGGCGCCTGCAACGAGGTGGTCAGCGTGTTCAGATTCGCGCTCAAGGCGCTGACATCTTTCGACAGCGTGTTGAGCGACGCCAGCGACTGTTGTGCCTGCTTTGCGATGGCCGGCAGTTGGGTTAGCGTCGGCTGCAATTGCTTGGGGATCGCTTCGATTTCGTTGGCGGCGCGGCTGACATCGGTGAAGGCCGTCAGCATGGTTTTCTGGTTGCCCGCCTCCAGCAGCGTGTTGAAGCGCTTGGTCAGCTCCTCGGTCTGTTGCAGAATTTGCAAACCCTTGCTCTGCAGGTTGTCGAGCAGGCTCGGGCGCATTTCAATTCGGGCGATCCGGTTCTTGTTGCTGACGACCCGCTCCTGCCCGATGCCGTCGTCGTCGAGCTGGATGTATGCGATGCCGGTCACGCCTTGATATCCGAGCGTGCCGTAGGTCGAGAACGTGATCGGCGTATCCGGCTTGACGCTGATGTGTACCAGAATTTGTCCCGGCACTTGCGGATCGAACGCGATCTCGTCGACCTTGCCGACATCCAGTCCGCGGTAACGTACCGCTGCCTGCGGATTGAGTCCCGGTACCGACAGCTTGGTCGCCATCTCGTACGGTACCCGTACTTCGCGGTCGCGGTTCAGCCACAGGCCGATCAGCACCACGGCGGTCAGCAGCGCCAGCGTAAAAATGCCCGCCATCAGTGCATGTGCCTTATTTTCCATGATTCGTTTCCATTATTCGTTTCCATCGTGCGCTTGAATGGTGCGCTTTCCTGGTGGCGGCGCCACCGCACGGCCCCTCATGCTGTGCCGTGCTGGCCGGCGTCGGCCGCTGCCTCTTGGCGGAACCCTTCCAGCGCGCGCCGCCCGCGCGGACCGAGGAAGAACTCGCGGATAAATGGATGGTCGACCGCGACGATCTGCTGCGGCGTGCCGAATGCGGCGACGTGCTTGTCGGCCAGCACCGCGATCCTGGTCGACAGCGCAAAAACCGTATCCAGATCGTGTGTCACCATCAGTACCGTCAATCGCATCTCCTGATGCAGCGTGCGGATCAGCTCGACAAAACTGTCCGACAGGTTGGGATCGAGGCCGGCGGTCGGTTCGTCCAGAAACAGCAATTCCGGCTCGAGGGCCAGCGCGCGCGCCAGTGCCACCCGTTTCACCATGCCGCCGGACAAGTCGGCCGGCATCTTGGTCGCGTCCTGCGGCGTCAGGCCGACCATCTGCAACTTCAGCAACACTGCGTCTCGGATCAGATCCTCCGGCAATGTGCGCAATTCGCGCATCGGCTGTGCCACGTTGTCGAGTACCGTCAGCGCGGAAAACAGTGCGCCATGCTGGAACAACATGCCCCAGCGGTTGCGCAGTTGCTGCACCCGTGCGCCGTCGGCCTGGTGGATGTTTTCGCCGAACACCTGCACCTTGCCGCGCGTCGGCGTTTCCAGCCCCAGCATCTGCCGCAACAACGTGGTCTTGCCGGAGCCGGAGCCGCCGACCAGCGACACGATCTCGCCGGTGCGCACCGCCAGATCGAGATCCTGATGTACCACGACCTGGCCGAACTGGGACCACAGTCCTTCGATCTGGATCAGCGGCGGCGGTGACGGGTTCTGCATCGTTAAGAATACCCGACGCCGTTGAACACGATCGCGAACACCGCATCGGCCAGGATCACGATCGTAATCGCAGTCACCACCGAGGTGGTCGTGCCTTGGCCGAGGCTCTCGGTATTGGCCTTGATGCGCAGCCCGCAATGGCAGGCGACCAGCGCAATCAGGCTGCCGAACACGACACCCTTGGCCAGGCCGATCCAGTAATTGGCCAGCGGCACCGCATCCGGCAGCGACTGGATAAAATAACTGGTCGACAAGCCCAGTTCCAGCTTGGCGGCTGCCATGCCGCCGATCAAGGCCAGCGCATCGGTCCAGACTACCAGCAGCGGCATCGTCACTGCCAGCGCCAGCACTTTCGGCATGATCAGCCGAAAGCCGTGCGGCATTCCCATCACCAGCATCGCGTCGAGCTCTTCATTCACGCGCATCACCCCCAGCTGCGCGGTGATCGACGAGCCGGACCGGCCGGCGACCAGGATCGCCGCCAGCAGCGGACCGAGCTCGCGAATGATGCTCATGCCCAGAATATTGACCAGGTAAATATCGCCGCCGAAAGTATGCAATTGCTGCGCCGATAAATACGACAGCACCACGCCAATCAGAAACCCGACGATTGCGGTGATGCCGAGCGCCTGATATCCGGTGTGAAAAATATTCGCCGAAATTTCCTTCCACGGCCCGCGTCGCGGTTGCCCAATAAATTGGGCGATGTCGAGCACCAGCTGGCCGATCAGGCCGATGAATCCGAATAAATGGTCCTGCAATACTTGCCGTTGGCGCTGAAATTCCGCCAGCAATGAGACCGGCGGTCGCGTACTGTCCGGCATCGTCAGTGCACCAGCCTGATCCAGTCGATTGAAGATTTCTGCATGCGCCGGCGCCAGCACCAGTTGCCGCGGCCGCGCCTTGCCCCAGGCGTTCCAGAAAAACTGGGCGCCGATATGGTCGAGCGCTGCCACCTGAGATAAATCCCAGCGCGCCGCCGCGGCATCGGGCACCGCCTTCAGGCTCGCCGTGATCGTTTTGGCACGGTCGCCGCGCGTCAAGGCATGCGCCTGCCACGCGCCGCTGGCCAGGACGGTCGATCCGTCATGCACCTCCAGCGCGGGGAAACGGGATTCTTGATCGGACATGGGCGTATAAGGGAGAAGATTCCGGAGTGTTGGGTAGCCGCAGCATTGTTATGCTGCTATCGAATCCTGAATGTACCCTATTTCCCGGAGTCTGTCGGCGTTACGGAATCGAAGCGAAAATGGTGCTGAACGAGGACAGATTTTGCCGGATTGGCGGCGTCAACAGCGTGCAATTGGCCAAAAAGCCGGTGACACTGGACCGTTCAGAGAGTTTTTAGCAGCCGATTCTCCGGGGGCGCCGAGCCGTAACGCCGACAGACTCTTGGGCAAGATACATCCGCTACAATGCGCGGCATGACACCTTCACTTTCTCCGCAGCGGATCGCCGCATTGTGCGATCCGGCCGCACGCAGTGTTGCGCTTGAAGTCGTGCCGGAAACCGGCTCGACCAATGCCGATCTGCTGGGGCGGCTGGACAGTTTGCAGGGGCCGCTGCTATTAGTTGCCGAGAAGCAAACCGCTGGCCGTGGCCGCGCCGGTCGCAGCTGGTTGTCTGCCCCTGGTGCGTCGCTGACGTTTTCATTGGCGTGGAAGTTCAACCGGCCGCTGCAGGCGTTGACCGGTTTGCCGCTGGCAGTGGGCGTCTCGATCGCACAGACATTGCAGCAGTTCGACGTCCGGGTGGCGCTGAAATGGCCGAACGATGTGATGAAGGACGGCAAGAAGGTGGCCGGCGTGCTGATTGAAAGCGCCGCCGTCGAGCGGCACGCGGATGGCCAGGATCCCGCGATCTGGGCCGTGATCGGAGTTGGACTCAATCTGGCGATGCCCGACGCACTGGAAGCGCAGATCGGGCGGCCAGTAGCGGCCGCGACCTGGCTGGCGCAGCTCGATCGCAATATACTGATGGCGGCCCTGCTGAACGGCTTGACCGAGACGCTGCAGCAATTCGAACGCGACGGTTTTAAGGTCTTTGTGCCGCGCTGGAATGCGCTGCATGCGTATGCCGGACAGGGGGTCGCGATTGTCGATCGTGGCGCGGTGTTGCATCAGGGGATAGCGCAGGGCGTCGACGCGATGGGGCGCTTGCTGCTCGATGGCAGCAACGGCCGGATTGCGGTGTTGGCCGGCGACGTATCGTTGCGCATTGATCGCGATCCGCTGTCATAGCGCCGCGCCGTAATTCCTGGCGTGATGCCGCGCAAGGGTAAGTAGGACTAAACGAGCGGAAGGGTTGCTGATGTTGCTGCTGATCGATGTAGGAAATACCAAGGTCAAGTGGGCGCTGGCGCCGATCGCCGCGGCGGCGGGCGTTGCGCCGGGACGCTGGACTTCATCCGGCTCGGTCGCGCATGCGGATCTGGCATCGCTGGCCGAGACCTGGCAGGGCCAGGAGATTTCGCGCGTGCTGCTGTCGAACGTGGCCGGCAACGCGATGCGCAACAAGCTGGAAGAAATGCTGCGACACCTCAATCCGGCGCCGATCGCGGTCGAATGGTTCGCATCGCATGCGCAACTGGCCGGCGTGCGCAACGGCTACCGCAATCCAGCCCAGCTCGGCTGCGATCGCTTCGCGTCGCTGATCGGCGCCCATGCGCTGTTTCCGGATCAGCCGCTGATCGTGGCCACCTGTGGCACCGCGACCACGGTCGATGCACTCAGCGCCGACGGCATGTTCTTGGGCGGCATGATCCTGCCCGGACTCGGCCTGATGGCATCCTCGCTGGCCAGGAACACGGCGCAATTGCCGCTGGTGGCGCAGGACATTGTGGTGGCGCAGACTTTTGCCGACAATACCGGCGGCGCTATCATCAGCGGCTGCATCGCGGCCCAGGTCGGTGCGATCGAGCGCGCGGTTGCGACCCACAAGCGGCAGTCGGCCACCGCGTCGGCGGCGGCTCCGGTGCGTTGCGTCCTGTCGGGTGGCGCGGCAGTGTATGTCGCGCCGCATCTGTCGATCCCGCACCAGCTCGTTGACAATCTGGTGCTGACGGGCCTGCATACGGTCGCGATGCACCATCAAACTTAGCATCTTGTGAACAGCGTGCCGTGGCGGATCGTCTTGGCTGAAGCACAGTGCCGCGTCCGTCATTGCGCTGTTCATCACAACCGCAACAGGAATTAACAGGAACCATCGGGATCCGCATGTTGAAATTGATTTTCTGGAGTTTGCTGGCCGCCAATGCTGCGCTGTTTGCCCACCATCAGGGCTATTTTGACGGTCTCACGCCGTCCGGTCGCGAACCGGAACGGATGGCCAGGCAAATCAATGCCGACAAGATCAAGCTGATTCCGGCCCCGGCGGCTGGCGCCAAAGCCGGCGCGGCAACATCCTCAGCGTCCGCAGCAGCGGCAGCGGCAACAGCGTCGGCGCTTGCCGCCACGCGCGAAGCCGCGCCGCCGACACGGGTGGCCTGTACCGAGATCGGCAATTTCACCGCTGCCGAAGCCAAGCGCTTCGAGCAGCGACTGGCCAGCCTGGCGCTCGGCGAACGGCAATCGCGGAATAACGTGCAGGAAGTCGCCAGCCGTATGGTGTATATCGCGCCGCAGGGCGATAAGGAAGGGGCTGACAAGAAGGCCGGTGAGTTGCGCCGGCTCGGTGTGACCGATTTCTTCGTCATCCAGGATAATTCGAATCTGCGCTGGGGCATTTCGCTTGGTGTGTTCAAGAGCGAGGAAGCCGCCAAGAGCCAGTTGGCGAACCTGAGCAAGCTGGGCGTGCATAGCGCCCGCATCAGCACGCGTAGCGTCACGACCGGCAAACTGTCGTATCGGTTGCGTGATCTGGATCAGGCCACGCGCGACAGCGTTGAACAGATCAAGGCCGACTTCCCGAATCAGGAACTGCGCGGCTGCAGCTAGGATCTGCGGCCGGAGCCAGATCGCAGGACGCCCTCAAAGGCCGCCCCACCACGGATGTACCCGACACCGGTCCGACCGGTTGGCATGGGGCTTTCTTCACCTTCGCCTCCTTGCTGCGTTTTACGCCCAACGAGTGCTTCCGCTTCAATTAGTCAATGCGGCGTCGGTCCCGCTATGGCGGGAACGCGTCTGCTGCTGCATTGATGATCTCCCGTTCCGAAAATGCCCGAGTCGTCCCGAAAGCCGCGCCTTTGGAGGTTTTCCTCTAACGGCTTGCATGGCGATACAGGCTATGGCGGAGAGTGAAATTGAGGTCTCTGTTACATGGCATTTTGCTGCATTGCAAATTGACAGGTGTCCTCAACTGTTTTGATACTGCGCCTCAGTCGGCTTGCACATGGCATGGCGTCAGGAACGGTTCAGGCAACGCGAACTTGACCATAGATCCAGGCCTTTCTAGCGCCGTCCTGTAGCAACTGAACATCGGCAACGCAACGCGGCTGCCGTGTGCGGAAGATATCTTCGCAATGGGTCAGGTTTCTGGCCTGCTCACCGTTTTCCCGTTTCAACAAGTGGTTGCAGGTGGTTCTTTCATCCATGTTCTACCAGAGGGGGCGTCAAATGACCAAGATCATGCGTATTCTTGTTTCCATATTTTTTATATCGCTGACTGCTGTATCGAGTATCGCAAGCGCAACAAACTATACGTTGTGGGTCAATGGCCGGGGCGGTGGCGGCGTGGTCGGCGACTATACGAGCTTCTCGTACTGGGGGCCCAGTAGCACAGATGCCGGGGTCAACAAGAAGGCGGTCAATTGGGATGGCTATAACAGCATCTCGTCACAAAACGGAAAGGTGCGCGATGCGCTGGACTGTTTCTGCACCGGCTCCAATTGGTGCTACATCGCGACCCATAGCGCGGGCGACCTGATGATGGGTTACACGCTGGCCAACTACGGTGGCTCGACGCGTATGAATAAAAATGCGACCGCCAACGCGGCCGGACAGTGCGGCAACAGCGATGGCACATCGCAGGTCGGCTGGAATATCAAATGGGTGCGTGCTGCGTCCGGCGCCGGCGGTGGTTCTGAACTCTCTGATGACGGTTCGTGGACCACGTCCGAACCGCTGGTAAAAGATCTGAAAACCACTACTGCCCGCGCCATGTACAACCATAACGACACGCACAACGTCTGGTTCTACATGTACGCCGGCGCCAAGGGCACCGTGTATTCGGGAATTTTGCCAGGACAGGACGATGAAGCGGTTGCCTATCACAGTACCGGCGGGGTGTCCGGCACAGCGGGGGGATCGTATTGCAATCCTAGCGATTGGTTTTGCAATGATTTGACGATGGGTACGGCGGTCAATGAAGGCGGCACCGCAAAGTGGGGTTATCACTCGGTATCCTTCCGTGACGATAACGAAACCTACAACCACTATGCCAACGGCAATTGGCAGGGAATTATCTCGGTGGTACGAGCGGCCATGGTAAGCAATGCCACGTAACACCAACGGCCCCAAGCGCAAGCAGGGGACAAGTCAGCCGCCGTTCGCCCGCAAGGGCGGATGGCTGCGCAAGCATGGGGGAGCAGCAGTCATCGTTTTGGTGCTGCTGCTGTCCGCCGGTGCCTGGTATTGGCCGTCGGACGTGGCAGCGACTGCGGCCCCGCCGTTGCCGTCGCGCGCTCAATCCAGCATGGCATTTATGCAGACGCCGGGACGGTCGGATGGCGCCCCCGCACTTGCGTCAACTGCCGCGCGGGCGGATCGCCAGCTGGCGTTGACCAGGCAACTGGAATTGGTCGACCACACCTTGTGCAGTTATCGCGACGGCACAAAATATCCAACCAGCTCACGGCCCATTACTGAGCATCCCGATCAACTCTATCCGAATCGGGCAGTAGAAGAGACGCACGCGATGCGCAAGGAAGGTGGCGGCACGGACGCTGCCGTGCAAATTCAAACCTCGCAGTCGCGCGTCTATATGGCGGCTGGCGAAGCGGTCGTATTTTCGGTAAAGGCGACCGATAGCGAAGGCAAGACATTGCCCTTGTTTATTACACGTGCCGTGGCGCGCGGCATCACCTTCCGTGGCAGTCGGGAAGCACCCCAGGTTGTGCTGCCTTTTGCCGACGACGGCCAGAATGGCGACGCGATGGAGGGCGACGGCATAGTTTCGAACTCGTTTGCGCCCGGCCTGACCGGCTTTGCAAATTTCAACGGCACCATCCGCACCGAGGTCAAATATAACGTCGGCGATCGCGCCGGGGTCGTGCTGTTCGACACCATATACACGCCGGAGAACCCGGCGACGTGGTCTGGTCCTATCCGTGAAGCGGTGGAAGGCGGATCGCTTAATTTTTATCTCAAGGCAGAGGTGCGGATCGCGGGTCGGTATGTCGTCACAGGCAGGGTGGACGATGCAAAAGGCAAGCCGTTTGCTCTCGTCACATTTAACGAGCTGCTTACTCAAGGCAGCAATGAAGTGCGCTTGACGGTGTTCGGCAAACTGATGCGTGACCAAACGCCGAGCTTCCCGCTTGCGCTGCGCGACGTGGATGCTTATCTGCTCAAGCAGGATACCGACCCCGATCGCGCTCTGATGCCGCGCATCGCAGGTGTCGCGCATGTCACTAAAGTCTATCCAATCAAAGGTTTTTCCGATGCCGAGTGGCAAAGCGAGGAACGTTCACGTTATCTGACTGAACTTGGCAAGGACGTCGACCTCGCCAAGGAAGCACTAGTGGAATTCAACCCGGAACAAGCCAAGCAGCCATTCCCAAAAAGCGATTGCAGCAAGGAGCACGAAGCGAAAGGCAAGACTTCGTGACCTGGGCCATGCGTAAAGATGGCAAAGACCGCCGCCAGTGGCTGAAGGAATGAGCTTGTTCTAAACACGCATTCACATTCACACCCGCAGCCAGGTCATGCAACATGCAGGCTAGGTTTGCGCGGCCAGTTGTGACTTGCGTTGCTGCAGGCAAGCCGGGCACAGGCAGCGCGCCGTGCCCGGCGCATCGGCTGGCGCAGTCGTCGCCGCGATCGCATCGATTCCGTCGCGCGACAACGGTGGCAGCTGTGTGCACCAGCACGGCTGGGTTTCACTTGCCTCTGCGTCGGCGTCCACCATGCCGCAACCAAACGCGGCGCCGCAGGCCGGGCAGGTACTCATCGCCGCTCCGGTCCGCGTGCCCGATCCGATTCCGGATCGGGTGTTGCATCGGGTTCGTCGAGTTGCGCCATCTTGTGCATTGCCTTGCGTATCAGTTGCATCTGGCCGCTGAAATTGGTGCAGGCATCGCAAATCAGCAGATGCAGGCGCATCTTTGTGCGCTCGATCACCGACAGGTCGCGATCGAGTCCTTCGGATACCAGTCGATGTATTTCCTTGCAAGTTGCCATGGCGCGTGTCGTGTTGTTGGTGCTGAATGTTGTAAGTAAGATGCCAGATGTTGTCAGCGTGATGCCGGATGATTCTGGCGTGCTGGCTGGTTGCCGAACCAGTTCAGGTCCAGGCATTCGCGCAGCCGCAGGCGTGCGCGATACAGCATCACCCACGCATTAGACGTGCTAATCCCGAGTTCCTTACAGATTTCGTCGGTCTCCAGTTCCAGCCATTCGCGCATCATGAAAATTCGCGCGGTCTTGGTCGGCAGCTTTTCCAGACAGATTTCCATCACCCGGAAGAAATCCTTTTGCTCCAGCGTCGCGTCCGGATCGCCCCATTTCAGCGGCATGTCCCGGGTATGGCCATTGCTCAGGAACAAGGAATCGACCAGATCGTCTTCCGATTGCTCGTCTTGCGTGTCGAGTTGGCGTTCCCGTTGCGCCAGGCGCAGGCTGTCGATGATCTTGTATTTCAGGATGCCGGTGACATAGGTGCGCAGTGACGAGAGTCCGGCAAAGCGGTCTGGCTTTTCCAGCACCGCGATCAGCGCGTCTTGTACCGCGTCTTCGGCCAGCGTCTGATTGCGCAATTGCAATTGTGCAAAACGCAACAACGCCGGGCGCATCGCCTCGAGTTGCCGGTGCAGGTCATTGGTCGTTGTCATTTGCGCAAAAGTTGGTGAGAACGGGCCGAGAATATCTGAAAACCGCCATAAAACTGTAAGAACAGTGCAACAAAATCGCCAGGAAAGAAGCCTACTTTACCTGTAAAATCGCAAAAATCCATTTTCAGGACCCGCCATGACTCAATTGACCGACCTCAACGCCGATTTCAAGGGCGATCTTAGCAATGTTGGCCCGCGTATCAAGGCGGAAATCCTGGCGGAGGCGCTACCGTACATCCGCAAGTTTCATGGCAAGACCATCGTCATCAAATACGGCGGCAATGCGATGACCGAGGAACGGCTGAAGCACGGCTTCGCGCGCGACGTCATTCTGCTGAAACTGGTCGGCATGAATCCGGTCATCGTCCATGGCGGCGGCCCGCAGATCGACAATGCGCTGAAAAAGATCGGCAAGCAAGGCACTTTCGTGCAAGGCATGCGGATCACCGACGAAGAGACAATGGAAGTGGTCGAGTGGGTGCTGGGCGGTGAAGTGCAGCAGGACATCGTGATGCTGATTAATCATTACGGCGGCCAGGCGGTCGGGTTGACCGGCAAGGATGGCGGCCTGATCCGGGCCCGCAAGATGCGCATGCCGGACCGCGAGAAACCGGGCGAATTCCTCGACATCGGTTTTGTCGGCGAGATCGACGCCATCAATCCGGCTGTAGTCAAGGCGCTGCAGGACGACGCCTTCATCCCGATCATTTCGCCGATCGGTTTCGGCGACGACGGCCAGGCCTACAACATCAACGCCGACGTGGTGGCCGGCAAGATCGCCGAAATCCTGAAAGCCGAGAAGCTGATCATGATGACCAATATCGCCGGCGTGCAGGACAAGCAGGGCAATCTGGTGACCGATTTGTCGGCGCGCGAGATCGACGAGATGTTCGCAGACGGCACCATCTCGGGCGGCATGCTGCCGAAGATTTCGTCGGCACTGGATGCCGCCAAATCGGGCGTCAACACGGTGCACATCATCGACGGTCGGATCGAGCATTCGCTGCTGCTGGAAGTGCTGACCGAACAGGCCTTCGGGACCATGATCCGTTCGCATTGATACTCTGATGACGCATGGCATTTGCCATGCGTTTGCTGTCAAAATGTCCGTGCTTGGTCCCTTCCCCTTTTGAGGGGGAAGGCTAGGATGGGGGTGCGGCATGCGGCACTGAACATGGCTCATTAATCGACCGTACTACCCCCACTTGCAGTGCGCGTATCCGCTTGCAAGCGGATACCGCCGCGCAGGCAGGAGGCATGCCTCTTGGATTCCCTGCTCCGCCCCTAACCCTCCCCCTGCAAGGGGGAGGGAATTTGCTGAACCATATTGATTCGCCTGAAGAAGATCGGGCGACATCATTTAAATCAAGCCGACGATCGCTAATCCTTGTCCAACTCTTCCCTGCTCTGGCTATTCGACCTCGACAACACGCTGCATGACGCGTCGCACGCGATCTTCCCGGCGATCCACCAGAATATGAATGCCTACATGGCGCGCGTGCTGGGCGACGGCGATACGCCGGCCGATGCTGCGACCGTGAATGCGGTGCGGCAGCAATACTGGAAACGTTACGGTGCGACGCTGTTCGGCATGATCAAGCATCACAATGTGAAACCGGCCGATTTTCTGCGCGAGGCGCATCGCTTCGATGACTTGACCTCGATGATCCGGGCCGAGCGCGGCCTGCAACGCCTGCTGCAGCGGCTGCCGGGTCGCAAGATACTGCTGACCAATGCGCCACGCCAGTATTCACGGCAGGTGCTGCGGCATCTGGGCCTGCACCGGCATTTCGCGCGGCACATCCCGATCGAGGCGATGCAGGTGCACGGTCAGTTGCGGCCGAAGCCGTCCAAGGCCTTATTGCGCAAGTTGCTGGCCAGGGAAAGGATCAGCGCGCACCGCTGCATTCTGGTGGAGGACACGGTCGACAACCTGCGGGCTGCGAAAAAGGTCGGATTGCGCACCGCCTGGGTGACACAATATCTGCGCACGCCGTCCAAATTACAATCACCTGCCGCCAAAGCGGGCGCGCAGAATACAATTAAGCGCCCCGCGTATGTCGATGTCAAAGTAAAATCCGTACGGCAACTTTCTGGTAGTCTTCACCGATTACGGTAATTTTTTCACCGCACCTTTCCGAGATCACATGGCAACCACCAAACCGGGCGAACGTAAGCTACAAATTCTTCAGACCCTGGCGGTGATGCTGGAACAACCGAAAGGTGAAAAGATCACCACCGCGGCGCTGGCGGCCCGGCTGCAGGTGTCGGAGGCGGCGCTGTATCGCCATTTCGCCAGCAAGGCGCAGATGTTCGAAGGCTTGATCGAGTTCATTGAAAGCACCGTCTTCGGGCTGATCAACCAGATCACCGCGCAACAGGAAAATGGATTGACCCAGGCGCAGTCAATTATCGGTATGCTGCTTAATTTCGCCGAGCGCAATCCCGGCATGACGCGCGTGTTGATCGGCGATGCGCTGGTCAATGAAGACGAGCGGCTGCAACTGCGCATGAACCAATTCATCGAGCGTATCGAGCTGGCGCTGAAACAGGCGTTGCGGATCGCCGCCACCCAAGGGCAGGCGCAGGAGGCCGATGTAGCCGCGCGCAGCAACCTGATTGCCTGCTTCGTCCTGGGCCGCTGGCATCGTTATGCCAAGAGCGGCTTCAAGCACAACCCGTCGGAAGGCGCGCAGACGCAGCTGGCGGTACTGCTGATAAGCTGACGCACTAATCCGCACTAATCCGCACTCATGCACGCGTGCGCTGACCGGCACAAGCCCGTACAAACCGGCGCGGGTTGGCGCGCAAACCCTATATCAATGCCTTACAAACAACAATTCCCCGTGTTCGCCTTTGCCAGCCTGCTGCTGGGCGGCATCGCGATCGGTTTCGCCGGCATCCTGATGCGGCTGTCCGACGTCAGCCCGCTGGCATCCGCATTCTGGCGCATGGCGCTGGCACTGCCGTTGCTGTGGGGCTGGGCGTGGGCAGTGCGCGCGCAGGACACGCGCAACGGACTGCGTACCGACTATTCCAGGGTGCTGCTGCTGGCCGGTATTTTCTTTGCTGCCGACATGGGAATCTGGCATCTGTCGCTGCACTACACCACTGTGTCGAACGCGACCCTGCTGTCGAATTTTGCGCCGATCTTTATCGCATTGTGGCTGTGGGCGGTGCACCGGATGCGGTTCGCGCGCGTCTTCATGGTCGGCATGGTGATCGCGTTGCTCGGTGCCGTGTTGCTGATCGGCCCGAACGCGGCGCTCGGCGGCACCAAATTGCTGGGTGACGGCCTCGGCCTGTCGACCGCCGTGTTTTATGCGGGCTATCAGCTGGTGATCAAGGATGCGCGCAACCAATATTCCACCGCGCGCCTGATGGCGTGGAGCACCACCATTACCGCCGTGTTCCTGCTGCCGTTCGCGCTGGCGATGCCGGGCGCGTTCTGGCCGGCGCAGGCGGCCGGCTGGCTGCCGCTGCTGGGACTGGCGGTGGTGGCACAAGTTGGCGGCCAGACCGTGATCGCCTACGCGCTGGCGCACCTGCCGGCATCGCTGGCCTCGGTCAGCCTGCTGATCCAGCCATTGACCGCGACCATTGCGGCCTGGATCATCTTCCATGAAGTGATCGGGCCGCTGCAGATGGTCGGCGGCGCGATCCTGTTGCTCGGCATCTATCTGTCGAAGCGCGGCAGCTAGCGCCGCCGCGGGGATTGTTTCAGGCCAACCGCCGTGCTTATTTGCCGTGCTTATTTACAGTGATTAATTCCGTCACCACCGCCGATTGTTTCGCCTTGCTCGATGACAGTAGCGCGACCGACAGCGAGCCACGCTCGCGCCTGTTTACCGGCCATCTTGGCACGCTCGCCTGCGATGACGCGGCCGGCTTCGCCGATCTGCTCGCGCAATTGCAAACTGCCTTGCAGGCCGGACAACACGCCGTTGGCCTGTTCAGTTATGAACTCGGCGCAGCATTGATGGGTACCGCAGTGATCGGCACCGCGCAACGCGGGTCCGGCCCGGCTGCGCCGCCGCTGGCGCAAATTCTGCTGTTCGAACGATGTGACAGCTTGTCTGCGGCGGCAGTCGAGCGCTGGCTAGCGCAAGCCGATGTAGCGGGTGCGAGCGCGAGCCCAGCCGGCATCGCCAACCTGCAGGCCAGCGTCAGCGAAGCCGAATTCGGCGCCGCGCTGGCCCGCATCCATGCCTATATCGAAGCCGGCGACACTTATCAGGTCAATTACACCTACCGGTTGCGCTTCGATGCGTTCGGCACGCCGCTGGCGCTGTATCGCCGCCTGCGCGCGCGCCAGCCGGTGCCTTTCGGTGCGCTGATTGGCTTGCCGGACCGGCGCGCGGTGCTGTCGCTGTCGCCGGAATTATTCGTGCAGCACCAGCGCGGCGTGTTGACCGCGCGGCCGATGAAGGGCACCGCACCGGCCAGCGGCGATCCGCGGCAGGATGCCGCACGTGCGCTGGAACTGGCGGCCGATCCGAAGAACCGCGCCGAAAACCTGATGATCGTCGACCTGCTGCGCAACGATCTGGGCCGGGTCGCGCAGCTCGGATCGGTCAAGGTGCCGGCACTGTTCCAGGTGCAACGCTACAGCAGCGTGCTGCAGATGACGTCGACGGTGCAGGCCGAGTTGCGCGCCGACGCGACGCTGGCCGACATCTTCGATGCGCTGTATCCGTGCGGCTCGATCACCGGTGCGCCGAAGCGGCGCACCATGCAGATCATCCGCGAACTGGAACCCGACGCGCGCGGCTTATACACCGGCGCGATCGGCTGGTTCGAGCCGCCGCTGGGCGATCGCAGCGTCGGCGATTTTTGCCTGTCGGTGCCGATCCGCACATTGTCGCTGCAAGCGCCGCGCGCCGATGGCGTGCGCGCCGGCGAACTGGGCGTCGGTGCCGGCATTGTGCACGACAGCATCGCGGCCGACGAGTATGCCGAATGCCGGTTGAAGGCAGGTTTCCTGACCGGTTTGCCGAACGATTTCGAATTGTTTGAAACGATCCACGCGACCCGCGCCGACGGCTGCCGCCATCTGGAACAGCATCTGCAACGCTTGCAGGCGTCGGCCCGCTATTTCGGCTTCGCGTGCGACGACGCGTTGCTGCGGCAACAGGTACAGCAAGCCTGCGCGGCGCTGCCCGATGGCGCATGCCGGCTGCGGCTGGCGCTGAATCAGGCCGGCATCTGTAGCGTGCAGAGCGCGCCTTTGACGCCGTTGGCCGAGCCGGTGACGCTGTTCCTGGCCGCACCAGCGACGGCGGCTGGCGACCCGTTCCTGCGTCACAAGAGCAGCGTGCGCGCCGCCTACGACGCCGCCTGGCGTGCGGCCGAGGCGCGCGGCGGCTTCGATCAGTTGTTCTGCAATACCGATGGCGAACTGACCGAAGGCGGTCGCAGCAATGTCTTCGTCAGGCTGGCTGGTCACTGGTACACGCCGCCACTTGAATCTGGCGTGCTGCCGGGCGTGATGCGCGCACAGCTGCTGGCCGATCCGGCGTGGCAGGCCAGCGAGCGACGCTTGACGCTGGCCGATCTGCGCGCCGCCGAACAGGTCGTGGTGTGCAACGCGTTGCGTGGAGCGTTGCGCGCCGTGGTCGATTTTGGCGACACGCCCCAAGTGGGCTAGATAGCAGCGGAATCAATCAAGACGCGTCCGCCGGGTGGATGTACTTGAGGAAAGCATGGCGTCGCCGATGTCAACTTGCGCCGCAAATCTGGGCGACATGAGTCGACACCGATTGTTGCTAGAATGCCTGCACAAAAAAACAACACGGAGCCGCCGTTGAAATTCCCGCGGATCGAGCAAAAACGCGCCATCGGCGCGCTCATACTGACCATCATGACCAATCCCCAGTTGCAAGCGGCAGACATGCCCGCACCACCGGTGGCCGCCAAGACCGCCTGGCACGAAACCCGCCACGGCGAACTGGTGACCGACGACTACCGCTGGCTGCAGAAGAAGGAGCAGCCGGAAGTGATCGCCTACCTGAATGCCGAAAACGCCTACACCGCAGCGATGACCGCCGACCTGCAACCGTTGGCCGACAAGGTGTACGGCGAGATCAAGGGGCGCATGAAGGAGACCGACCTGTCGGTGCCGACCCGACGCGGCGCATATTATTACTACACCCGCACCGAGGCCGGCCAGCAATACCCGGTCAATTGCCGGCGCCGCGCCGCCGCCGATTTCAGCTATGACGCGCATGCGGTGGAACAGGTACTGCTGGACCAGAACCAATTGGCCAAAGGACAGCAATTTTTCCATGTCGAATCATTTGCCGTCAGCCCGAACGACCAGTTGCTGGCGTATAGCACCGACACCACCGGCTACCGCCAGTACCAGTTGCATATCAAGGATTTAAGGAGCGGCAAACTGCTCAAGGATCAGGTGCCGCGCGTGACCTCGGTCAGCTGGGCGGCCGACAACCGCACCCTGTTCCTGGTGCAGGAAGACGCAGTCACCAAGCGCTCCGACCGCCTGTTGCGCCTGCAGCTGGGCCAGGCGCCGCAGCTGCTGTACCACGAAGCGGTCGAGCAATTCGATCTGGACGTTGGCAACAGCAGCGACCGCAAATTTATTGCGCTGACCGCGCGCAGCACCGATACCAGCGAAGTGCGGCTATTGGCGGCCGACCAGCCGCTGGGCCAGTTCCGTTCCGTGCTGGGACGCGAGACCGGCCATCGTTACAGTGTCGAGCATCGCAACGGCGAGCTGTTCATCGTCACCAACAAGGACGCGAAAAACTTCCGCGTGGTGCGCGCGCCGCTGGCGGCGCCGGACAGCAGTCATTGGACCAGCCTGGTGCCGCATGACAAGGACGTGCTGGTAGAACACCTGGAAATGTTCCGCGACTATCTGGTGCTGAGCGAGAAGAGCGGCGCACTGAACCGTTCACGCATCTACGACTTTGCGCACGAGCGCTGGCACACGGTCCAGTTCGACGAGCCGGTGTATCTGGCCAGCCCCGGCGGCACGCCGGAATATACATCCGACCGCTATCGCCTGTCTTACCAGTCGCCGGTGACGCCGTCGATGGTACTGGACATCGAGATGGCCAGCGGCCAGCGCCATGTGCTGAAACAGCAGGAAGTACCGGGCTACGATGCGTCGTGCTATGCAACACGCAGGCTGTGGGCCACCGCGCGCGATGGCGTCAAGGTGCCGCTGTGGGCCGCGTTCCGCAAGGACGCGCAGTTCGACGGCAGTGCGCCGTTGATGCTGTACGGCTATGGCTCCTACGGCATCTCGGCCGAGGCGCGCTTCTCCAATTCACGTATCAGCCTGCTCGACCGCGGCGTGATTTTCGTCGAAACGCATATCCGCGGTGGCACCGATCTGGGCGAAGCCTGGCACGACGACGGCATGCTGATGCAGAAGAAAAATACATTCTTTGATTTCATCGACAGCGCCGAATACCTGGTCCAGCAACACTGGACCCGGCCGCAACGCATGATCATCGAAGGCGGCAGCGCCGGCGGTCTGCTGATGGGCGCGGTCACCAACATGCGACCCGACTTGTTCCATGCGGTGCACGCAGCGGTGCCATTTGTCGACGTGATGAATACCATGATGGACGCCAGCCTGCCGTTGACCACCGGTGAATATCTGGAATGGGGCGACCCGAACCAGAAACCGGCATACGACTATATGCGCAGTTATTCGCCGTACGACAACATCGAGCACAAGGCATATCCGGCGATGCTGGTGACGACCGGCTTGAACGACAGCCAGGTGATGTACTGGGAGCCGGCCAAATACGTCGCCAAGCTGCGCGCCTACAAGACCGACCGCAACCCGCTGCTGTTGAAGGTCAACATGGGCGCCGGCCACGGCGGTGCGTCGGGGCGCTACGATGCGATCACCGAGCGCGCTTTCATCACGGCGTGGATGTTGTCGGAGTGGGGCATCAGGGAGTAGCGGCGGCGACGGCCGGCGGCCCGGGATGAGCGGAGTCCCGATGTCGCCGGTTCCCATGTCCTGACCTGGTCACTTTCGATTAATCGGCGGATGCTAAGGAATTGCCATGATGGAACCAACATTGATAAACGCACTTTCAAATGCGCTTAATGACTATCGGAAAGCAATTGACCGCACCAGTGATGCGCAAGCAAAAGAAGACTATCTAAGGCTGGCTGCAATCACCACAAAGGTGATTGCAGCGATGCAAAACAATGATGTGGCTCAGGTGAAATTGAATGCGCTTGGATTCTCGCGACAAGTTTCTGACTCCTTCTCGGTGCAGCCTCCTGAGTTTAAGGCACTTGCTCATCGAATTGCGGAAGTCAAGAAGCAGGTGGTTTGAGGTGTCCCTTCCGCACTGCGGACAGGAGCGTGTAGCGCGTAGGTTGGGCTGCAAAGCCCAACATTCAATGAGCTAAACCCGATGAGATACCGCAGAGCGAACACAGCCGGCGCCACCTACTTTTTCACCGTGAATCTCGCAGACCGTAACAGCAATCTTCTTACTGAACAAATCGATGTACTCCGCAATGCAATGCGAAAGATCCGGCAATCCCATCCGTTCGACATTATTGCGATGGTGGTATTGCCAGATCATTTGCACGCAATTTGGCGCTTGCCAGCGGGTGATGCTGATTTTCCGTTGCGTTGGTCGTTGATCAAGGCGGCGTTTTCGCGCGAGATGCCAAAAACAGAGGTGATACGGCGCAGCAGAAAATTGAAGCGCGAAAGGGGAATATGGCAGCGCCGATACTGGGAACATCACTCGAAATGACGACGATTTAGAAAGGCATGTGGCCTATGTTCACTGTAATCCGGTAAAGCACGGTTACGTTACCAGAGCGGTAGATTGGCCGTATTCGTCAATTCATCGAGAAATTGAAAGAGGAAATGTGAATGAAGACTGGGGATTTTTTCGAGAAAATAAAAATGATGAAATGGGTGAATAAGGCCCGTTGTTCTTTTACGAATGTTGGGCTTCGTAGCCCAACCTACCGGGCTGAAGCGCAGCGGTTGAGCGATTTGGCTAAGTAGAATCGAGATGCTTTTGGTCTCTTACAGAATGAACCAATTCCTCGTATTCCACGTAAGATTTATCAGTCGGGCGGAAATTAATTATGCAACAAAGAACTATTTCGACATTGGATGAGCTCGACGGGATTGAATGGTTTTCGAATATCGGAAAACACGATTCCGACCATCCTATCTTTCTAATTTCTTGGGAAGAGGCGATGGAGAGCTGTGAAAGCGCGGCATGGGAATCACTTTGCCAAGAAGCTGCAAACCAGTATAGGGCGAGGTTGATAGAGCGTAATGTTGAGCGCTTTCGAGATTGGAATGCGCTCGCGCGGGAAGTAAAGCAAGTTACGGTGCCCCTTGTGCTTCGGAAGACAAAAGGGGTGGTTAACTCGAACCACCTTCCAAAGGAATTTATCGATACTGTGCAATGGGATATTTTGCACTTGTGCATGGAGTCGGAATTTGCGGATGTATTTCCGCCTGGTTTTTATGCGAGTCAAGGGTATTGGTATGCTAAAGGGCACTTTCCTTGTGGATGGAACGGGGACTTCCCTAACGGTAGGCTAATAGTGTTTTAGGAGGGTATGTGTCATATGCCTATCTTGCCCAACTTTTGAAAACGCGTAATTCCGCTCCCAGCGCGTAGCGCGTAGGTTGGGCTGCAAAGCCCAACATTTGAAACTCACAGATATCGCCAACGAATGTTGGGCTTCGCAAGCTCAGCGCCAACCTACTGCGCTCGATTAAAGGGGCGGGCAGCATCGGTTCAATTTTTGATGATTGAAACGATAAAACAAATCGATTCTGGCCCCTTTACTTCGATGCGATCACCGAATTGACCTTTATTACGGCCTGGATGTTGTCGGAGTGAGGTATCAGGGAGTAGCCGGGGCGACGATCGGCGGCAGGTGTTTATTTCCCCGGGCCGCTAGCCACCACCGGTGTCAGACTCTTGGCCGGAAACACCACCAGCCACATCGCCATCGCTACCAGCGCGCAACCGGTCACCATGGTTGCGGTGATCGTCTCGTGCAGGAACAGCGCGCCCCACAGCAGCGCAAAGAGTGGAATCAGGAAGGTGACGGTCAGCGCCTTGGTCGGGCCGAGGTCGACGATCAGGCGGAAGAACAGGACGTAGGCGATCGCGGTGCACAGCAGTGCCAGCGCGCAGGCGACCAGCAGCAGCGACGGCGTCAGCGCGCTGCGCATTGGCGACAGCGGCAGGAACGGCAGGATCAGCAATGCCGATGCCGCCTGCGAACCGGTGGCCATCACGGTCGGCGCGATCGCGATCGATTTTTTCTTCGAATAGGCGCCGGCCAGTCCGTAGCAGACCGCGGCGCCGACGCACGCCAGCACCGCCAGCACGACGTCGGCCGAGAACTGCACCGGACCGAGTCGCACCAGGAACGCGACGCCGGCAATCCCGACCCCGAGGCCGCCAATCTTGCGCGCGGTCAGCCGCTCGCCCAGCATCAGCGCGCCGATCAACGCGCCCCACAGCGGTGTGGTGGCGTTGATAATCGCCGAATAGCCGGCCGGCAAGGTCAGCGCCGCATACGCAAACAGGGCGAACGGCAGCGCCGAATTGAACAGGCCGATGATCATGTAGTGCCGCCAGTTCTTGCCGAATTCCATCGCTCGCCGCGCCAGTGCCATGCAGGCCAGCATCGCCACCGCTGCGATGCCGACGCGCAGCTCTGCCGTCCACAGCGGTCCTGCCGCGGGTGCCAGCATGCGAATGAATAAAAAGGACGCGCCCCAGATGGCGGCGAGGGTCAGCAGGCGGATCAGGTCGGCGCTACGCATCACAACTCCCATTTCGGCAAGGCTGTCAGCTTAATGCAATCGGGGTCACTCTGCTGGCCACAATCGGACACCGAAGGGCGGCGCCGATCGGTCGGGGGAGCGCTTGTGGGGACCGTGCCCGGAGGCAATAAGTACTTTCCCGCATGCAAATAAATCGGTGATTACCTATACTCGGACGATCGCCGATGATCGCCGCTACCTTGCAGCACACATCGTGTACGGCCGTTGTTTGCAGCCTGGATGGGAGCGGAAGATCGACGGCGCACAACAAGCTCGGCCGTTTGGTTGGTGACAGGCGGCAGCCGGCCGTTGCCGCTGTGCCACCATGCCGCTCACGACCGCCGGCGCGCTTGTGCGGGTGTGGTCGAACCGCTACACTGGCCCCGGTACCAGCGGTAGGCCGACTGTCTTGCAGTACGACTGTTTGAATCAAAAAACCAGAATAAAACCACAATAAAACTACACGGAGACCCCATGAACAAACGCCCATTGTCCCGCGCCCTGACTCCTACGCTGTGCGCGCTCGGTTTGGCGCTGGCATTCGCCGGCGACGCCGCCGCGCAGATCAAGGTCGGCGTCAGCTTGTCCGCCACCGGTCCGGCAGCGTCGCTCGGGATCCCCGAAAAAAATACCATCGCATTGCTGCCAAAAGAAATCGGCGGCCAGAAGGTCGAGTATATCGTGCTCGATGATGCGACCGACACCACGACCGCGGTCAAGAATGCGCGCAAGCTGATTTCGGAAGACAAGGTCGATCTGCTGATCGGTTCCACCGTGACGCCCAACTCGCTGGCGATGATCGACGTCGCCGCTGAAAACGAAACGCCGATGATTTCGATGGCCGCCGGCGCATCGATCGTCGAGCCGGTCGATGCCAAGCGCCACTGGGTGTTCAAGACGCCGCAAAACGATTCGCACATGTCGACCGCGATCACGGGCCACATGGCCGAGCAGGGCATCAAGACCGTCGCCTTCATCGGCTTTGCCGATGCCTACGGCGAAGGCTGGTTCCGCGAGTTTTCCAAGCTGGCCGAGCTGCGCAAGATCAAGATAGTCGCGAATGAACGCTTCGTCCGTTCCGACACCTCGGTCACCGGGCAGATCCTGAAAATCATGAGCAGCAATCCGGATGCGGTGCTGATCGGCGGCTCCGGCACACCGGCCGCGCTGCCGCAAAAAACGCTGAAGGAGCGTGGCTACAAGGGCCAGATCTACCAGACCCATGGCGTCGCCAACAACGACTTCCTGCGCGTGTGCGGCAAGGACTGCGAAGGCACCTGGTTGCCGGCTGGCCCGCTGCTGGTGGCCGAACAACTGCCGAACAGCAATCCGGTCAAGAAATCGGCCATGACCTACAAGACTGCGTATGAAAAGGCTTACGGCGTCGGCACCGTGTCGACCTTTGGCGGCCATGCGTGGGACGCCGGCAATCTGCTGGCGGCCGCTGCGCCGCAAGCCTTGAAGAAGGCGCAGCCGGGCACCAAGGAATTCAGAAAGGCGTTGCGCGATGCGATCGAGCAGCTCAAGAATCTGCCGGAGTCGCATGGCATCGTCAACATGAGCCCGACCGATCACCTCGGTCTCGACCAGCGCGCCCGCGTGATGGTGCGGGTGGTCGATGGCAAATGGAAGCTGGTCGGCGCGGCGCAATAGGTGTCTTCAAGCGCACTGCCTTGCCATACCAAGCGCGAGCCTGCTCGCGCTTTTTTATGCGTGCGCGCAAGCCGTCTAGCCGGGATCTGGGGCAGGCCGTCAGTCGACGTCGAGTCTGCATCGGGGCGGCATCTGGTCGACGTCGGGTAGACATTCAACAGGAGCAGTAATGGATTTTTCAATCGCCGCCATCCTGGCGCAGGATGGCATCACCAGCGGCGCGATCTATGCGCTGCTGGCGCTGGCGCTGGTGCTGGTGTTTTCGGTCACGCGCATCATCTTCATCCCGCAGGGCGAATTCGTCGCGTTCGGCGCGCTGACTTTGGCGGCGCTGCAGTCCGACAAGTTCCCGCACTCGGCACTGCTGCTGCTGCTACTGGGCGTGCTCAGCTTCATCCAGGAAACTGCCGGCGTGCTGCGCAGCAGCGAACGCCGGCTTGGCGCCGGCCGCAGCCTGCCGCTGGCGTTTGCGAAATTCGTGCTGTTTCCGGTCGCGCTCGTGCTGCTGGCGCGGACCGTGCCCGGTTCGTCGTTGCCGCTGGTGCTGCAGGTGTTGCTGGCGCTGGCGATCGTGATTCCGATGGGGCCGATGATTTACCGGCTCGCGTATCAGCCGTTGGCCGAGGCGTCGGTGCTGGTACTGCTGATCGTGTCGGTTGGCGTGCACTACGCGCTGGTCGGCACCGGTCTCGCGATGTTCGGTGCCGAGGGTTCGCGCACCACCCCGTTTTCTGATGCGCGCTTCGAAATTGGCGCGATGACTGTCAGCGGCCAGAGCCTGGTCATCATCGGCGTGTCGCTGGCGCTGATCGTGGCACTGTATTTTTATTTTGACCGAACCTTGTCCGGCAAAGCCTTGCGCGCAACCGCGGTGAACCGGCTCGGCGCGCAACTGGTCGGTATCGGTACCACCCATGCCGGCCGCACCGCATTCACGCTGGCGGTGGCGATCGGCGCATTGTGCGGCGTGCTGATCGCACCGCTGACCACGATCTATTACGACAGCGGGTTCCTGATCGGACTGAAGGGTTTCGTCGGCGCCATCATCGGCGGCATGGGTAGCTATCCGATCGCCGCCGCCGGCGCGATCCTGGTGGGCCTGCTGGAATCGTACTCGTCGTTCTGGGCCAGCGCATACAAGGAGGTAATCGTATTCACGCTGATCATCCCGGTGCTGCTGTGGCGCTCGCTGACCAGCACCCATGTCGAGGAAGAAGAATGAAGAACAAATTATTCCTCGTTTTCATCGTGGCGATGGCGCTGCTGCCGATCCTGCCGACGCCGGAATTCTGGATCACGCTGGGCAACTATATCGGCCTGTATTCGATCGTCGCGCTGGGACTGGTGCTGCTGACCGGCGTCGGCGGCCTGACCTCGTTCGGTCAGGCGGCGTTCGTCGGTCTCGGCGCCTATTCCAGCGCGGTGCTGTCCACCCAATACGGCTGGTCGCCGTGGATCGGGCTGGCGGTCGGCCTGCTCATCACCGCTGCCGCCGCATTGGCGATCGGCGCGATCACGATGCGCCTGTCCGGTCACTACCTGCCGCTCGGCACCATCGCGTGGGCCTTGTCGCTGTTTTTCCTGTTCGGCAATCTCGAATTTCTCGGCAAGTACGACGGCATCAATGGCATCCCGCCGATCAACCTGTTCGGCCTGGTGCTCGATTCGGGCCGCAAGATGTACGGCCTGATCTGGCTGGTGGTACTGGCGGCGGTGCTGCTGCTGAAAAATCTGCTGAACTCGCGACCCGGGCGCGCGATCCGGGCGCTCAAGGGCGGCGGCGTGATGGCCGAGGCGATGGGCGTCAACACCGCGTGGATGAAGATCGTGATCTTCGTGATCGCCGCGCTGCTGGCCTGTGTGTCCGGTTGGCTGTACGCGCACCTGCAGCGCGCGGTCAATCCGACCCCGTTCGGCCTGAACGCGGGTATCGAGTATCTGTTCATGGCGGTGGTCGGCGGTGCCGGCCACGTGTGGGGTGCGATCCTCGGTTCCACCTTGCTGACCTTGCTGAAGGACCAGTTGCAATCGATCCTGCCGGCGCTGCTCGGCAGCAGCGGCAACTACGAGATCATCGTGTTCGGCGTGCTGCTGGTGTTGTTGTTGCAGCGCGCGCAGGAAGGCCTGTGGCCGTGGCTGATATTGCTCAGCCGCAAGTGGCTGCCGCGGGTGCCGGCGGTGCTGGCGCCCACTGCCGCCGCGGCACTGCCGCAGCGCGCGAAACCGGCGGCCGGCGAAGTGATCCTGGAAGTCAATCGGGCGCGCAAGGAATTCGGCGGCCTGGTCGCGGTCAACGACATGCAGTTCAACGTCAAGGCCGGCGAGATCATGGGCTTGATCGGGCCGAACGGTGCCGGCAAGTCGACCATGTTTAACCTGGTCACCGGGGTGCTGCCGGTCACGCGCGGCGAGATCAAGTTCCGCAGCGACGGTCAGTTGCAGCGCATCGACGCACTGGCGTCGCGCCAGATCGTGCGTTGCGGTATCGGTCGCACCTTCCAGCATGTGCGCCTGCTGCCCAGCATGAGCGTGCTGGAAAACGTCGCGCTCGGTGCCCATCTGCGCGGCCAGTTCGGTGATGTCGCCGGCGTCGCCGCCAGTTTCCTGCGCCTGAATCAGAAGGAAGAGCAGGCCCTGCTGTTCGACGCCAGGCGCCAGCTGGAACGGGTCGGCTTGGGCGAGCTGATGTACGAGGAAGCCGGCAGCCTGGCACTCGGTCAGCAGCGCATCCTCGAAATCGCGCGCGCGCTGTGCTGCGACCCGAGCCTGCTGTTGCTGGACGAGCCGGCCGCCGGCCTGCGCTACCAGGAGAAGCTGGCGCTGGCCGAGCTGCTGCGCAAGCTCAAGGCGGAAGGCATGAGCGTGCTGCTGGTCGAGCACGACATGGATTTCGTGATGAACCTGACCGACCGGCTGGTGGTGATGGAGTTCGGCACCAAGATCGCCGAGGGCTTGCCGCTCGAGGTGCAGCAACATCCGGCCGTGCTCGAAGCCTATCTCGGCGGGATCGACTGATGCGGACCGAAAACATGATTGAATGCAGCACGAAGATGGAGTCACCGCGATGAGCACCAGCAACCCGACTATCCTCGAAGTCACCGACCTGCATGTCGGCTATGGCAAGGTCGAGGCGCTGCACGGCGCCAATCTGAAAGTCGGTGCCGGCCAGATCGTTACCGTGATCGGCCCCAACGGCGCCGGCAAATCGACCATGCTCAATGCGATCGCCGGCGCGCTGCCGACTAGCGGCGTCACCCGCGGCAAGGTCACAATGCTGGGCCACGACCTGGCCGGCGTCGCGATCGAGGCACGGGTCGCGCGCGGCATGTGCCTGGTGCCGGAAAGGCGCGAGCTGTTCGCCAGCATGAGCGTGGAAGACAATCTGCTGCTCGGCAGCTACCGCCGCTACAAGGCCGGCGAGGACGACTACGCCGACCAGATGCCGGTGGTGTTCGACCTGTTCCCACGGTTGAAGGAACGGCGCCGCCAGCAAGCCGGCACCTTGTCCGGTGGCGAACGCCAGATGCTGGCGGTCGGCCGCGCGCTGATGGCGAAGCCGCAATTGCTGATGCTGGACGAACCGAGCCTCGGCCTGGCGCCACTGATCGTGAGGGAAATCTTTCACATCATCATGCGTCTGAAGCAGACCGGCGTCGCGGTGCTGCTGGTCGAGCAAAATGCGCGCGCCGCGCTGCAGGCCGCCGACTACGCCTACGTGCTGGAAACCGGCGACATGACGCTGGAAGGACCGGCCGCGGAGCTGGCCAACGATCCAAAAGTGATCGAAACCTATCTCGGCCTGGCGAAAAAGACTGCCTAGCGCGGCTGCCATGGATCGGTCGCCATGGTGAAGTAGGATGGGTGCAACCCATCATGTGGCTAGGGCTGGGACGATGGGTTGCACCCATCCTACTGTCTAGCCAAAAAGAGCGTGACAGCACGTGACCGGCAGTTGCAGCCCACTCCCATAAAAAAATAATACTGACGGCTGTATTCCGGAAGCCCGCGGCAAAATAGGGCGGTGTAGCGGTATTTTTGGCCATACTCCCACTAAACCCTCACTTTCGCAGGCTATCGGCGGGGCCCATGCACACCGTGCAGGCAAGCGATCGCTGCGCTTGTTAAGAGAGCAATTTAATGCACAGCAATTAATTGCCGTCAAACCAGGGGTCGACTACTGTGGCGATAATCGTGGGGCTGCCGACCCACGAGCTCATGGCCGCCACCGGCTTTTGTTACTTTGAGCAGGGATCTCAGTCGCGCAGTAATTACAACCACAGGGAGACGGGCAATGAAGAGCAAGCTGAGCTACGTAGTGCTGGCCACCGCCGGCGTTGTCGCCACGATGTCAATCGGCGGTTGCGGGTCCGACGATCTCGGTGATCTGAACCTGAAGCCGGTGTATCTGTCGGCGATCGTCAGCACCGCCTACGACGGTACCAGCGACGACCTGCTGACCGCAGGACTCGGCAAAACCGGCCTCGGCGCCGCATCGCCGGCGGCGGCCAACCCGCTGCAACCGAGCGCCGCCGAGCTGCGCCGCATCGCGATCTTCAACAACTACCGCGCGGTGCTCGATATCTCGGCCGGCGGCGGCTACGGCAGCTTGTACGGCCCCAACGTCGACATCGCCGGCAACGATACGCTGGGCGAAGGCAAGGTCGCCGGCACCGAATATCTCGCCTATTCCGACGACGGTAGCGGCCGCCAGAACGTGATGCTGATGGTGCAGCTGCCGGACAGCTTCAATCCGGCCAGCCCCTGCATCGTCACCGGCACCTCGAGCGGTTCACGTGGCGTGTACGGCGCGATCGGCAGCGCCGGCGAATGGGGACTCAAGCACGGCTGCGCGGTCGCCTACACCGACAAGGGCACCGGCAACGGCATCCATGACCTGCAAGCCAATACCGTCAGCGTGCAAAATGGCGTGCGCAGCGACGCTACTGCGGCCGGCAAGGCGTCCAATTTCAGCGCCGATCTCAGCGATGCCGCACGTGTTGCGTTCAACACCGCGACGCCGAACCGGTTTGCGGTCAAACATGCGCATTCGCAGCAGAATTCGGAAAAAGACTGGGGCAAGTGGACGCTGCAATCGATTGAATTCGCCTATTTCGTGCTGAATGAAAAATTCGGCGTGGCGACCAGCGCCAATTCCCACATCAAGCGCTTCAAGCCCGGCAATATCATCACGATCGCCTCGAGCATCTCGAATGGCGCCGGCGCGGCGCTGGCCGCCGCCGAGCAGGACACCAGCGGCCTGATCAGCGGCGTCGCGGTGGCCGAACCGCACGTGCAGCTGGCGGCCGACACCCGGCTCAGTGTCACGCGCGGCAACAGCACCCTGGTCGGCACCGGCAGGCCCTTGTACGATTATTTCACGCTGGCCAATCTGCTGCAGCCGTGTGCCGCCTTGTCGACCACCACCAGCGCGTTCAACACCGTCAACGCAACAATCGCCGCGAACCGCTGCACAACGCTGCAGACGAACGGCCTGATTAGCGGCAGCAGCACCGCCGAACTGGCGGCCAATGCGATGGCAGCGCTGGTCGCTGCCGGCTGGCAGGCGGAAAGTGGCGATCTGCAGGCGGCGATGTATTCGTTCGCGACACCGGCGATTGCGATGACTTACAGCAATGCCTATGGTCGTTTCAGCGTCGCCGATAATCTGTGCGGACTGAGCTTCGGTGCCACCGGCGCCGCCACCTCAGCGACTCCAAATGCCCCCGTCGCCGCGGCAGCGGCAGCAGTGGCAGGCAGCTTCGGTACCGGCAACGGCGTGCCACCCACCGCCGGCATCAATATCATCAACAACCTGAGCGTCGGCGGACCGCTGCTCGACGCCGCGTCGTTCACCAGCGCCGGACTGCAGGACTACGACAGCGGCGCCGCCCTGTGCCAGCGCGAACTGGCGATCGGCAGCAGCGCCAATGCGAGACGGGTCCAGCAGGGCGTCAGCGAAGCGCTGCGCAATGGCAATCTGCATGGCAAGCCGGCGCTGATCGTGCATGGCCGCTCCGATACGCTGATTCCGGTCGCGTTCTCGTCGCGGCCCTATTTCGGCGTGAACCGCATGGTGGAAGGCAACACCAGCAAGCTGTCGTATATCGAAATCGAGAACGGCCAGCACTTCGACGCCTTCCTCGGTTTCCCAGGTTTCGCCAATCGATACATCCCGGTGCACCGTTACTTCATTCAGGCGATGGACCTGATGTATGCGAACCTGAAATCCGGCACCGCGCTGCCGCCGAGCCAGGTGGTGCGCACCGTGCCACGCGGCCTGAATGGCAGCATCGCCAACCCGATCGCGCTGGCCAATGTGCCACCGATTTCGATGACGCCGGTGGCCGCCAACCAGATTAGCTTCAATGCCAATGTGGTGATGATTCCGAACTGACGGCGGCGCCCGCCTGGCAGCGTGACGTCCGTACTCCGGGCGTCACGTTGTTGAAATTCATGGGAGTATAGTTAAATAGCGAAGGGTTTAACTGCGGATAATCAATATAATCATCAGGAGTATATTGCATCAGGGCGAGTGGCCGCAGCCGCGCACTGCACTGAGGCTGACCGCAATGGACAAGACCCGCGATGCGTCGCTGCATCGCGGGTCTTGTCCATTGCAATTGCCTGCTTACCTATGGCCCGCGGTTTCAATCCGCCAGTCCGGCTACTGCGCGGCGGACTTCTGCGGATCGTCGGCCGGGTTAATGTAGACGATATCGAGCGGCCCTTCGCCATTGTTCTGCACCACCGTCGGCGACTTGGTGAAGGCGTAGTGATGGGTCTTGCCCGGCAAGACATGAAAACCGCCAGCCTTGAGTGCGTGCGCATGCGCCGTGTCCATCTTGTCGCCTATGCCCATATACAGCGTGCCGGAAATGACCGTCAGGTTCTCGGTCTGCGTGTGCCAATGCGGCGGCACCTTGTAGCCGGCCGGCAGCTTCAGGCGCACCACGATCGGTCCTGCCTTGCTCGGGTCGCCGGACAGTACCGCGACCTTGGCTCCCTTGGGCATCGACGGCGGTGCATTCTCCCATTTGAGGTCGCCGCTATTGATCATGATCTGATCCGGTGCGGTATCGGCCGCCATTGCCGGCAGTGACGGTAGCGACGATACAAGCGCCGCCACGGCAAGGGACAGCGCGAGCGGGCGGGTGATGTGATGCAAGGCAATCATGATGGTCTCCTGTCTCGATGCGGCCATACTTTGTTGTTCCGGATGACGGATGGCGCGCGATACCGGTGTCCGGGTCGCAATGCCTGCGGTCCAGGCACTGCGTGCTGTAACAGTATCCAGAGAGTAGCCAATATGGCATGCGACCTGGTTCAGCATTGCGCTGAACCAGGCCCGGCGTTAGCGGCTTTGACCGTCGCCGTTGAGACTGGCCACGGCGGTGATCGCATAGCCTTTGGCATCGATTTGCTGCCGCAACCCCGCAATCGAAAAGCGCGGCAAGGCATCGGCGTTGTCATCCAGGTCGACGCTGCGCTCGGCCGGTTCCCAGTCGGTGTTGGTCGCCTCTTGCGGAATCAGTTTTCCTTCCGGCACGGCGAGATAACTGAATTGCCCTGCGCTTTCCGAGCGTTTGTAAATGTCCACACGCATACTTGCCTCCTGTCAATGTTGCGACCAGCCCATCCCTGCCAGGCTGGCGTTGCCGATCAACGATGCCCGGTGCATCGGGCAAAAGTCCCTATTACACAATAGCAGGTCAGGCGCCGCCTTGTCGGATCGGTCACAGACTTCAGCTGAATCCGTTTTTCAGGCTGGGCCGGGCGATGTTACTAGTGTTGAGAGTGGTGGCGAGGCCGTGGCGTTTCTATGCCCACTTGCGCAACAAATGACGATCCGGATCAGGGGTGGGGGTTGCCGGCGTGGTGGTCTGCACCACATACGCTGCAGCCGGCATTGCGGGCAATCGCGATCGAGGTCCACTCCATGCCGAGGGCATCCAGCAGCAGCAGCCGCCCGGCCAGCGACTGGCCGATGCCTGCCACCAGTTTCAGCGCTTCGGCCGCCTGCATGCTGCCGATGATGCCCACCAGCGGCGCGAATACGCCCATCGTCGCGCACGCGACTTCCTCGTATTGCTGCTCCGGCGGAAACAGGCAGGCGTAGCAGGGCGAATCGGCACGGCGCGGATCGAACACGCTGATCTGACCGTCGAAACGAATCGCCGCACCGGACACCAAGGGCACCTGGTTGGTGACGCAGGCCTGGTTGATCGCATGGCGGGTCGAGAAGTTGTCGCTGCAATCGAGCACCACGTCGGCGCCGCGCACCAGTTCGTGCAGGCGTTCGCCGGCCAGCCGCTCGGTCAGCGCCAGCACCGCGACTTCCGGATTGATGGCGGCCAGCGTCCGTTGGCCCGAATGCGCCTTCGGCTGGCCGACGCGCTCGGTGTTGTGCAGGATCTGGCGCTGCAGATTGGTCAGGTCGACGCTGTCATTGTCGACCAGCGTGATCCGGCCGATGCCGGCCGATGCGAGATACAAGGCCACTGGCGAGCCGAGTCCGCCAGCGCCGATTACCAGCGCATGCGCGGCCAGAAGGCGGGACTGGCCTTCGATGCCGATTTCATCGAGCAGGATATGGCGCGAGTAGCGCAGCAGCTGGTTGTCGTTCATGGCGTTGGATGGGTGTGGTGGGCGTATTGTGGTGGGCGTATTTAAGCGCAAATAAGCAAATTTGGGTTGGCTGCGATATGCCGTCAGGCTCCCACAAAACAAAAGGCCGCATTGCTGCGGCCTTCATTCGGCGCCTGTCGGCTGTCGCCATGGCCGACCAACAGCTTACTTCTTCACGCCATTCTTCTTGTCGTCTTTCTTGTCATTGATCGACATTTCCTTCTTCGGCTCTTCCTTGACCTTCGACAGTTGCACCGGCAGGCCTTTCAGCTGGTTCAGCGCTTGTGCCAGCTGGAAGTCTTCCTTGCTGCCGTAATCGAGCGGCTTGCGCTTGCGTTCCTGTGCGATCAGGCGCTGCTCTTCTTCCAGTTCGTCGCGTTTCACCTTGACTGCTTCCGGCACCTTGTCGAGGTCATTGCTCAGATGTTTCTGCAAATCGGCCTCGCGCACCCGCAGGCCATTGAGGCCGTCGCCGTCAGCGTATTCATCGACCATCAGGTCCGGCACGATGCCCTTGGCCTGGATCGAGCGACCGTTCGGTGTGTAATACCGCGCGGTGGTCAGCTTGACCGCGGTGTCGAGCGATAGTTGGCGGATAGTCTGGACCGAGCCCTTGCCGAAGCTCTGGGTGCCCATGATGGTCGCGCGCTTGTAGTCCTGCAGCGCGCCGGCCACGATTTCGGACGCAGAAGCCGAGCCGGTATTGACTAGCACGACCATCGGCACTTTCTTGACCGCATCCGGCAGCTTTGACAACGGATCGCCGGTGCCGCGCGATGCGTAAAACTCGCGTTTGGCATAGAAAGTGGCTTTCGAATCCGGCAATTGGCCGTTGGTCGACACCACCACTACATCCTTCGGCAGGAAGGCAGCGGCGACGCCGATCGCGCCCGGCAGCACGCCGCCCGGATCGTTGCGCAGATCGAGTACCAGACCCTTCAGATGCGGCTCCTGGGTGTACAACGCATTGATTTTCTTGGCCAGATCGTCGACCGTGGGTTCCTGAAATTGCGCGATGCGCAGCCAGACATAGCCGGGCTCAACCACCTTGCCCTTGACGCTCTGGACCCGGATTTCTTCACGCGTGATAGTCGCGATGATCGGCTTGTCCTCATCCTTGCGGGCGATGGTCAGCGTGATCTTGCTGCCCGGTTCGCCGCGCATTTTCTTGACCGCCTCGTCCAGCGTCAGGCCCTTGACCGGAGTCGAATCGAGCCGCGTGATCAGGTCGCCGGCCTTGATCCCGGCGCGGTAGGCCGGTGAGTCCTCGATCGGCGAGATCACCTTGACGTAGCCGTCTTCCATCCCGACCTCGATGCCGAGGCCGACGAATTTGCCCTGGGTGCCTTCCTTCAGCTCCTTGAATGCCTTCTTGTCGAGATAGGCGGAGTGTGGGTCGAGTGACGCCACCATGCCGGAAATCGCCTCGGTCAGCAGCTTCTTGTCTTCGACCGGTTCGACATAATCGGACTTGATCAGGCCGAATACATCGGCCAGCTGGCGCAGCTCATCGAGCGGCAGCGGCGCGCCGGCGTTTTTTTGCGCCATCGCCGAAAACTGCATCGACGCCGCAACACCGGCAATCATGCCTAAACCGATCAGACTGAAATTCTTGAGTTTGCTGCCCATGGTTCACCTAGTAGTTGTCCAGCTTTTTTTGCCTGGCGTATTTGCCAGGCGCATTTACCAAACTTATTGGTCAAACTTATTTGCTGAACTTAATTGCCAAACTTATTTGCCAAACTTAATTGCTCAGTCTGACCCAGCCGAGCGGGTCGAACGCGCGGCCTTGATGCCGCATTTCAAAGTATAAACCCGATTGTTCATTGCCGCCGCTATTACCTGCGCTGGCAATGGGTTCGCCGCTCTTGATGGCGTCGCCGGCACGCTTGAACAAGCTTTGATTATTGCCATAGATCGTCATGTATTGGCCGCCATGATCGATGATGAGCAGGTTGCCGAAACCGCGCAGCCAGTCGGCAAATACCACCCGGCCGCCGGCCACTGCCTTGATCTCGCTCCCTTCGGCGGCACGGATGAACAGCCCCTTCCAGCTCGGGCCGTCGTCGCGCGTGCTGCCGAATTTTGCCGCCAGCGTGCCACGCACCGGCAGTCGCAGCCGACCGCGCAACTGCGCGAAGGCCGCTCCTTGGAGGCTGGCGTCCGCGCTTAGTTCATTCTTTGATTCATTGCTACGGTCGGCGTTGGCGTCGCTCTTGCCATCGTGTTGCGCCACCACCCTGGCCGCTGGCTCGTCATCGTCGATGGCGTCCGGATTGGCCGGCTTGATCTTGCCGGCGGCCTGGCGCGACCGCTGGCGTTCTCGTTGTGCCTGGTTGCGCGCCTCCAGCTCGCGTGCCTTGGCCTGCGCCTGTTGCTGTTGGCGGCGTTTTTCCTGGGCCGCCGCATCGGCCTTCTGTTGTTGTTCGACCAATAGTGCCAGTTTGTCGACCAGTCCGGACAGGCGCTGCTCGTCACGTTGCAGATTGCCGGCCTGCTTGCGCTGCGCGCTCAACTTGCTGGACAGTTGCGCCAGCAGCGTGGCGCGGCGCGCCTGTTCCTTGAGCAGCAGCGCGCGCTGGTCGCGTTCTTCCTGGGCGATTTCGTCCAGTTCGTCGTTCGCGTTCTGGGTCGCGGCCTTGTTGCTTTCGACTGCCTGCAGGTTGGCGCGCAGTGACGTCACCAGCCGCGCCTGGGCCTGCGACAGATAGCCCATGTATTGCAGGTCGCGGTTGATACGGTTCGGGTTGTCGCCGGATAACAACAATTTGATCCGGTCCTCGTTGCCGGCGACGTAGTGTTCGCGCAGCAGTTTCGCGAGGCGTTGTTGCTGGGATGCAATAACATTGCTCAGGTCGATTTGCTGTTTCGACAATTGTTCGAGCCGCGCACGGGTCTGGCTCTGCTCGTCGCCCAACTCGCGCAGCGAGCGATTGGCGTCCGAGATGGCGGCTTCCGATTCGGCCAGGGTGTCGGTCGCACTGTCCCTGGCGCTCTCGGTCTGGCTGATATCGCGTTTCAGGCTCCGCAGCTGGTCGTGCAACTCGGCACGTTCCGCCTCGGCCGCACTTTTTTGCTTGCTGCGTTCGGTGACCTTGCTGGCCGCCAACGTGCTGCCGGACAGCGATAGCAATAGCGTCGCGATGCCGCAGACGGCCAGCAGCCGCCCGGCGGCAGCGCTAAGCCGGCCGCTGCGGCAGGCAGCGGTCAACCTGCCGGCGCGGATGACGGGGTGGATGCAGGTGTGGATGACGGTGAAAATTATCGCGCCTTGCCCTGACTCGCGACTGCCTGCTGCGCGGCCTCGATTGCGGCCGGATCGCCCAGGTAGTAGTGGCGGATCGGCTTCAGGTCGGCGTCCAGTTCATACACCAGCGGCTGGCCATTCGGAATGTTCAGGCCGACGATATCCTGATCGCTGATCCCGTCCAGCATCTTGATCAGCGCGCGCAGGCTGTTGCCGTGGGCTGAAATCAGGATCCGCTTGCCGCTGCGGATGGCCGGTGCGATCGCGTCATCCCAGGCCGGCATCACGCGCACCACCGTATCTTTCAGGCATTCGGTCAGCGGGATCTGTTCGCGCTTGAGACCGGCGTAGCGCGGGTCGTGGTACGAGGTGCGCGGATCGTTGACGTCGAGCGGGTCGGGCGGAGTGTCATAGCTGCGGCGCCACACCAACACCTGCTCGTCGCCATACAATGCGGCGGTTTCGGCCTTGTTCAGGCCCTGCAGCGCACCGTAATGGCGCTCGTTCAGGCGCCAGTCATGCTCGATCGGCAGCCACATCAGGTCCATTTCGTCGAGCGTCAGCCAGAGCGTGCGAATCGCGCGCTTCAGCACCGAGGTGTAGGTCAGGTCGAAGCTGAATCCGGCTTCGCGCAACAGCTTGCCGGCCTCGCGCGCTTCGGCTTCGCCCTTGGCGGTCAGGTCGACGTCGGTCCAGCCGGTGAAGCGGTTGTCGAGGTTCCAGGTGGATTCGCCGTGACGCATGAAAACAATTTTATACATAGGGGAGATTGGCTAGTGATTGGACAATGTGTGCGTTGACTTACCGAGATTTCCGGTCGCCGGGAATCGTGATCCCATCGCATCCTGCCATCTATTTTATAATGGCAGGATTGACTTAAACCATTGGAAATCCGTGAAATTCATCGTAGACAATATTTTTCTGATCGGCATTGCCCTGGTCGCGGGCGGCGCGCTGCTGTTTCCAAGCCTGCAGCGCCGCGGCAGCACACTGTCGTTGTTGCAAGCAACACAACTGATCAACAAGGGCCGTACCACCATCCTGGATGTGCGGGAACCGGCCGAGTTTGCCTCCGGTCATCTGCGTGACGCAAAAAACATCCCGCTGGTGGAATTGCCAAACCGGATCGGCGAACTGGAAAAGTCGAAAGCCAAACCACTGATCGTGGTCTGCCAAACCGGCACGCGGTCGGCCAAGGCCGAGGCGCAACTCAAGAAGGCCGGTTTTGCCGAGGTTTCTTGCCTCGGCGGCGGCCTCGCTGCATGGCAGGCGCAGGGCCTGCCGACTGTGAAATGAATAGCAATAAAGCAGAAACAAGCTGAAATAAGCTGAAACAAGCAGAAATAAGCTGAAACAAGCAGAAATGAAACAGGATTAATGACATGACCAACCCCGTTTTAATGTATGGCACCGCCGTGTGCCCGTATTGCGTGATGGCGGAGCGGCTGCTGAAGTCGAAGGGAGTCGACGCGATCGAAAAGATTCGTATCGACCTGGAGCCGGGGCAGCGCGAGGCGATGATGGAACGAACCGGCCGCCGTACGGTACCGCAGATTTATATTGGCGAAACTCACGTCGGCGGATTTGACGACTTGTCGGCGCTCGACAAGGCTGGCAAACTACTGCCTTTGCTGCAAGGTAGTTGAGGTGGTCTTATGATCCTGCCGCGCCGCGCCTTATCAAGTCTGGTTTGCTCGCCGTACCTTGGTACGGCGCTATCCATTGCCTTGATGCCGCGCCGTCCGCACCGGTTTTCTGAGCGCTCCGACCACATAACTCCCGGATGGCAATGCCGTCCATTCCCAATCTCATTGAAAGCGTTTCATGGCTGACGAAAATCTGCAACCCGTATTCCAAATTCAACGCGTGTACCTGAAGGATCTGTCGCTGGAACAGCCGAACTCACCGGCCATTTTCCTTGAGCAAAGCGCACCAACGATCGAAGTGTCGGTCGACGTCGGCGCCGAACAACTGGCCGAAGCGATCTTCGAATCGAGCGTCACCATCACCGTCACCGCCAAGATCAACGACAAGGTCGCGTTCCTGGTCGAAGGCAAGCAAGCCGGTATTTTCGAAGCACGCAATATTCCGGCCGACCAGCTCGACCCGCTGCTCGGAATCGGCTGCCCGAACATCCTGTATCCTTACCTGCGTGCCAATATTGCCGACGCCATCACCCGTGCCGGCTTCCCGCCAGTGCATCTGGCCGAGATCAATTTTGAAGTGTTCTACCAGCAGCGCCAGCAGTCCGGCGCCGCGCAGCAGGGCAACGGCGCAGCAGTGCCAAGCACCGAAGCAGCGAGCCCGACACTGAACTAAGTCGGCCTTGAGGCGACCTGCGGCCACGATGCATTGCATGGTGACCGGCAGGCTCGCCATCAGGTTCCAAGTTGAATCACCACACGCGCCGGCGTGCGCCATGTGTGCCAGAGCCAGTCAGGCTGATGGCGGTTCGGGCAGCGCGCTCCGGTAGCACATTCTGCTGAAGGCGCCGCATGAACTTCCCAGGCATCAAATCCCCTCGTGTCGTCACCTTCGCGACGCTGCTGCTGGCCGCCGCCGCGGTGCATGCGGTCGAGTTCAGGGCGATCGGTGCCGCGCCCGCGGTGCTGTATGACGCGCCCTCGGCCAAAGGCATCAAAGTCTTTGTCGCCCCGCGCGGCATGCCGGTCGAAGTGATCCTGACTTACGGCGAATGGAGCAAGGTGCGCGACGCTGTCGGCGGCTTGTCCTGGGTCGAGTCGCATGCGTTGGTTAGCAAGCGCAGCGTGGTCGTCACCGTCGCCAATGCCAAGATACGCAGCAGCGCCGACGAAGCGGCGGCCATCGTGTTCAGTGCCGACAAGGGCGTATTGCTCGATCTGGCCGAACCGGTCAGTTCGAGCTGGCTCAAGGTCAAGCATCGCGACGGCCAGAGCGGTTACGTCAAGGCGTCTGAAGTTTGGGGCGATTAGTCTTCGATCGGGCGTCGGATTGGCGCGCCCGATTCCCGGTCACGATCAAAATGGCGGCAGTATGCTCGAAAATACGGCTGCGCCCCATGTGATTTGGGCGAATTAGATATATACACCTGCCAGTATAATTCACGATCCAATCCAGAAGAGGCACCATGCAAAGCCATTCCGCCGACCAAGCCAGTCATCGCATGAACATCACCGTGCTCGGCGCCGGTGCCTGGGGCAGTGCAATGGCGATGGCGCTCGCCGCCCGCCACGACGTAATGCTGTGGGGCCGCAACCCGGCCGTCATGGGCGAACTGGCAACCCGGCGCGAGAACCACCCGTATTTGCCAGGATTCAGGTTGCCTGATGCGCTGACGGTGACGGCCGATTTCGACGCTGCGATCGACCATGTGGCATCGACGGCGAGCCGAGCGGGCTCGCTGCTGATTGCGGCCTGTCCGGTCGCCGGCCTGCGGCCATTGGCGCAGCGGTTGCAGGGGACGGCGATCGCGAACCTGGTCTGGCTGTGCAAGGGTTTCGAAGAAAACAGCCGGCTGTTGCCGCACCAAATCGTGCGCGAGGTATTGGGTGCGGACGTCGCAGGCGGCGCCTTGTCGGGGCCTTCGTTTGCCCAGGAAGTCGCGCGCGGCGCGCCGTGCGCGCTGACCATCGCATCGGAGTCGGCCGCATTGCGCGAACGGGTCGTAGCGGCGGTGCATAGCGGCAGTCTACGGGTCTATTCCACCGACGATGTGGTCGGTGTCGAGGTCGGGGGCGCAGTCAAGAATATCCTGGCGATCGCGACCGGCGTTGCCGACGGCCTCGGCCTCGGACTGAACGCGCGCGCCGCGCTGATCACACGCGGGCTGGCCGAAATCACGCGGCTCGGCGTTGCGCTCGGCGGGCGCGCCGAAACCTTCATGGGCCTGACCGGCGTCGGCGACCTGATCCTGACCTGCACCGGCGACCTGTCGCGCAACCGCAAGGTCGGCCTCGGCCTGGCGCAAGGCCAGACGCTGGACGCGATCGTCGCCGAACTGGGTCACGTCGCGGAAGGGGTGCGCTGCGCGCAGGCAGTGCGGGCGCTGGCGCAGCAGTATGGGGTCGAGATGCCGATCACCAATGCGGTGGCCGGCGTGTTGTTCGATGGCGATTCGCCGCGCGACATGGTGACGCGCTTGCTGGCACGCGATGCGCGCGACGAGGTCGATCGCAGCTAAAACCTGAACCCGGAGCACGGACGGGGTGCCGGCGCGCCTAGGCTGGGTGCAACAAGATGGTCAGCAGCGCGGTCGAGTTTTCAAGCGCCAGTAAGGCGTGCGGTGCGCCGCCAGCCAGGTAGACCAGGTCGTTGGCCCCGAGCTGGATGGCGCGGCCATGCGCGCTCAGTTCGATCGAACCGGCCAGGCATTGGAGTGTGACCGCTCCGGGGACTTGGTGCTCGGGCATTTTCTTGCCGGTCGGCATCGTCATTCGGATGACTTCCAGCTGTTCGGTCTTGATCAGCGCGATCGACGAAAATTCCGACAGAGGCGCGGGCGCCGGATCCAGATGCAGCAATTCGCCTGAGTCGGCATGGTGCAATGACATTGCGAACTCCTTGTCGTGTGTGACTGCGGTGCGCGATGCTGACGAACCTCGACCGAATATTGCAATCGCTCACTAACGCCAGTAGCCGTTAACATCGGCACTTTAGATAAATTATGCTGTCACATCTGTCAGTTGCCATTGCTCCGCATCAAAAATATCAATTGCCAAATGCGCGCAGCATGGTTCAAATCCCACTTCGGCCTTATACTTTGATTTTTGATTTCTTGTTGACAACAATTTTCCTATGATCACAACACAACTTCCCGCCGCTCGCCGCCCACTGGTTCGCGCTATCGCGCGCGGCTTCACGCTGATTGAGATCATGGTCGTGGTCGTAATCATGGGCATTCTGGCCGCGCTGGTGGTGCCCAAGCTGATGGGGCGCACCGACGATGCACGCATCATCGCCGCCAAGCAGGACATCGCGACCGTGATGCAGGCGCTCAAGCTGTACAAGCTCGACAACCAGCGCTATCCAACCACCGAACAGGGTCTGCAAGCCTTGATCGTGAAGCCGACCACCGGTCCGGCCGCGAACGGATGGAAGACCGGCGGCTATATCGACAAGCTGCCGAAAGATCCGTGGGGCAATGCCTATCAATACCTGTCGCCCGGCATCAAGGGTGAAATCGATGTGTTCTCCTTCGGTGCGGATGGTCAGGCGGGCGGCGCCGGCAACGATGCCGACATCGGCTCGTGGGAATTATAAGCAACGGCACTGCACGACGGCGGCAAATCCTCAGGCAGGATTCGCCGGGGTGCGGCATGGGCGGAGCGCGCGGCTTCACGCTGATTGAATTGCTGGTGGTGCTGGTGATCGTCGGCATCACGCTGGGCGTGGCCGCCTTCAACGCGATGCCGAGCGACCGCCAGGCATTGCAGAACGAGGCGCAGCGCATCGCCCTGCTGCTGCAACTGGCGCGCGATGAGGCGATCGTGCGCAATCGTCCGGTCGCGTTCGAGGCCGAGCCGCAGCGTTACCGTTTTCTGGTGCGCGACGACAATAGCTGGAACATCATCACGCAGGCGCAGGACGATCTGCTGCGCGAACGCGAGTTTCAGCGCGCCCCGGTCACGCTGTCGATCAACCCGCAACTATCGACCCAAACCAATCCGATGCGCATCGTTTTTGGCCGCGAACCGGTCGACAAACCTTTTGTGCTGACCTTCTCGGCCGGCGATGCCAGTGTCGCGATCCGCGCCGATGGCATCGGGCATTTTGTGGTCGAATGACATGAGCCATCGCCACCGCCACCGCGCCAGCGGTTTCACCATGCTCGAAGTGCTGGTGGCACTGATCATCGTCGCCACCGCGCTCGGTGCCAGTCTGCGCGCGGTCGGCAGCCTGACCCAAAACAGCAGCGGCTTGCGCGCGAGCATGATGGCGACCTGGGCGGCCGAGAATCATCTGGTGCAAATCCGACTCGCACATGACTGGCCGCCGATCGGCAAGAATTCGTCCGAATGTCCGCAGGGCGAGCTGAAACTGGTGTGCGAGGAAGAAGTGATCGCGACGCCAAACCCCAACTTCCGGCGGGTCGAAGTCAGCGTATTCGATACGCTCAGTCCGGAGCGGCGCATCATCAAGCTGGTGCAGGTGGTGCCCCATCTCTAAGCCTATGAAAAACTCCAGTACAGGTTTCACTCTGATCGAGCTATTGGTCGCGATCACGATCCTCGCGATCGTCGCGGTGCTCGGCTGGCGCGGACTGGATGGCATCGCGCGCGCGCGCGTTGCGCTCACCAGCGATCTGGAACAGACCCGTGGCATGCAGCTGGCGTTCGCGCAACTGCAAAGCGATGGCGAACATATCGCCAACACCACCAATATTGCCGGACGGCCGGTGCTGGCCGCCGACGACGGCCGCCTGACTCTGGTGCGCACGACATTGGCCGAGAACCAGCCGACCCGATTGCAGGTCGTGGCCTATCGCATCCGCGACGGCGTGCTGGAGCGGCGCGAATCAACCGCCGTCCGCGATCTGGCCGAACTCGATGCCATCTGGAGCGCGACCTTGGGCGACACCGACAACACGCAGGCGGTGGCCCTGCAAACCAATGTCGCATCGATGACCATGCGCTACTGGGCTGGCAACGGCCCTTGGGCCACGGCCACCGCCAGTGCGCAATCGGGCAAGGGCGCGGCCAACCTGAACCAGGCCACCGGCCTCGAACTCGAGTTGACACAAACCGGCCGCGATGGCGGCATGAGCAAGGTCTTTCTGTTGGGGGCGGTGTGAGGCCGCTGGCGCCGCAACGCGGGGTGGCGGTAGTGACGGCGCTGTTGCTGACCACGCTGGCGATCACGATTGTCGCCAGTCTGTTCTGGCAGCAACAGGTGCAGGTGCGCTCGATGGAAAACCAGCGGCTGCAATTGCAGGCCAAATGGATTCTGCGCGGCGCGCTCGACTGGTCGCGGCTGATCTTGCGTGAAGACGCAAGAAGTTCGAATGTGGATCATCTGGGTGAGCCGTGGGCGACACCGTTGGCCGACACCCGGCTCGACGACTACGTTGAAAAGGGCCGTTCCGACAGCGATACCAGCGACGCCACGTTGAGCGGCAATGTGGTCGATGCGCAGTCGCGCTTTAACCTGAACAACCTGGCCGAAAACGGGGTGGTCAAGCCAAAGGAGGTCGCGGTCTTTGCGCGTCTGCTGACCAATCTGCATGCCAGCCCGGCGCTGGCGATGGCGACGGCCGACGCGGTGGCGGCGGCGCAAAAGAAGCTGGTTTCCGGCGGTGACGCGACGGCAAAGCCGCCTGCCACTGCAGCGGCACCATCCGCCTCCGAGCCCGGGATGACCGGTGCCGGACTTACCGGCGCTACCAGCGGAACCAGCGACACCGCGGTCCCGACCGGCAACGCCAAAGCGCAGGCCGCCTCAGCGATCGCACTGACGCAGGTCGACGACCTGCTGGCGGTGCCGGGCTTTACCGCCGACACGGTCAACAGCGTAAAGGATTATGTCGTGATCCTGCCGGGAATCAGACCGATTAATGTCAATACCGCGTCGGCCGAGGTCATCGCGGCCAGAATTGATACACTGTCGCTGGCGGATGCCACGGCACTGGTGGCCGGCCGCGACCGGGCCTACTTCAGCGATCCGAACCAGATTGCGCAGCGCTTGCCGGGCAAGCAAATTGCAACGGAAAATGTGTCGGTCAGTACTGATTTTTTTATCGTGTATGGCAAGGTTCGCCTGGACCGCGCAACGCAGGAAATGCGGGCGCTGATCGATCGCAGCGGCGGTAATCCCAAGGTCTTGTGGATACGAGAAAACTAAAAATATAAAAATACAAAGGGAACCTCTTGAGCACACTGTATATATGCCACCCCTCGAAAGCCGCAGCCGACCATGCGCCGCCTGGAACCACACTGGCCTGTCCGTTCGCCTGGGTGTCGGACGCCGGCGCAATTTTGCGTGAAGGCAGTTCGGCGCTGTCGGCCTTGTCCGGCCTGATTGCAGAAGCCAAACGCGTGGTGCTGTTGTTGGCTGCCAGCGACGTGAGCCTGTTGCGGGTGACGGCGCCGCCGCTGTCGGCGCCGAGACTGAAGGCTGCACTGCGCAGTCTGGTCGAGGACCAGCTCATTTCCGATCCGGCCGACTGCGTGCTGGTTGCCGCTGCAGCCGATCCCGCAGCGGAAGGCGTGCGCACCGTCGCGGTAGCACAGCGCGCCTGGTTGACACAGCTGGCAAATAGTCTGACCAGTTTGGGCGCACGCCGGGTCGAGATGCTGCCGGCACAACTGTGTCTGCCATATCAGTCCGGCCAAGTGACGGCCGCAGTCAGCGAAGGCAACGAGGTCGAACTGACGCTGCGGCTGTCGGCGCAGGAGGGCATCGGCTTGCCGGTGCTGCCGGAACACGATGAAGCACGTGCCCAGGAAGTGCTGCAAAACCTGCGCGTGATCGTGCCGGCAGCGGCGGTGACGCTGTATGTGCCGGCCACCGAAGTCGGCGACTACCGCCGTCTCGCCGATCAGAATATGACGGTCGAAGCTGATCAATGGTCGTACTGGATTGCCGGGGCACGCGCAGCGACGCTGGACCTGATGCCGGAACTCGGCTTGGGCGGCGGATCGAGCATCGACTGGTATCGCTGGCGCTGGCCGCTCGGCCTTGGCTTGCTGATCGTGGTGATCAATGTCGTCGGCCTGAACATCGAGTGGTGGCGTATGAAGCGCGAGGGCGATAGCCTGCGCAACGCGATGGTACAGACCTTCAAATCGGCGTATCCGAAAGAAACCGTGATCGTCGATCCGATGGTGCAGATGCAGCAGAAGCTCGCAATCGCCAAACACAATGCCGGCCAGTCGGCGCCGGATGATTTCACGGCGCTGGCTGCGGCTTTCGGCGAAGTCTGGTCCGGTGTGATGCAAGGCAAGAGTGCTGAGGGCGGATCGCCTGCCGGCGCGTCCGGCATTGCGTCGCTGGAATACCGCGAGCGCAGTTTGTTGGTCAAGCTCAAGCCGGATAACAAGCTGACGGTGGATGCTATCAAATCCGCGCTTGCCGCGCGCAATCTGTCGGTGGCGCAAACGGCCGGCGGTGCCTGGCAGATCCGGAGCGGAAAATGAAGCCAACAACTGAACCTGACACCGGCACTAAAGCCGCAATAACTCCAACCAGACTACAGGCGCGGGCATGAACGGGACCAGCAAGAGCCATGGCGGCGGTGATGTCGCCCATCAATTCAAACTGGCGCTGGCTGGATTCTGGGCCATGCGCAACGCGCGCGAGCGCACGATGTTGGGGGCTGCCGCGGTGATCGTCGTGCTTGGCCTGTTGTATGCGCTGCTGATCGATCCGGCACTCAGCGGGCGGGTGCAGGCCAACAAGAATCTGCCGCTGCTGCGGCAACAGGTCGCCACCATGCAGGCGCTGGCGCAGGAAGCCGCCGCGCTATCCGGCAAGGCCGCCGTCAGCGTGCCGCCCATGACTAAACAGAGCGTCGAGGCCGGGTTGCAGCGCAAGGGTCTGAGCGCGCAGAGCGTGGTGATGAGCGGCGATTTTGCCAAAGTGCAGCTGACGTCAGCGTCGTTTGGCGCGCTGATAGACTGGCTCGACGAGGCACAAAAAACGGCCCGGCTGTCGGTGATCGACGCCAGCATCACCGCGCTGCCCGCGGTCGGCATGGTCGACGCCAACATCACGCTGCGTCAGCAAAAGAGCGAATAAAACTATGGTCAAAAAGTCATGCAGCAGCGACAATGCGAACGGCATTGAAAGCGCTATTGAAAGCGCTATTGAAAGCGCTATTGATAGCGATATTGACGGCAACGGGCACGAGGACCCTCAGTGCGGCAGCTGCTGACATGGCTGCTATTGGCGCTGCTGACTGTCGCGATTACCGTGCTGGCATTTTGTCCTGCAGCCTGGATCGCACCGGTGCTGGAGGCGCAAACTGCCGGTCGTTTGACTCTGGGCGATGTACAGGGCACGATATGGCGAGGTTCGGCGTTCATCGGTGGCGCGCCCAGCGGCAAGGGGCCGGTCACGCCGCTGCTGCCGGGCCGATTCGACTGGCGCATCTCGCCCTTGTTGTTGCTCGGGCAAGTCGATCTGCAACTGGACAATCCGTCAGCATTTGCGCGGCCGTTGAGCATCACCGGCAGCTGGAGCCAGTGGCAGGTCAGCGCCGATGCGATTACACTGCCGGCGGAGCGCCTGGCCGGTCTGGGCGCGCCGCTGAATACGCTGGCGCCGTCGGGGCAGATGAAGCTGTCGTGGGGTGCGTTGCAACTGACGCGCCAGGATCGGACGCTGGATGTGGTGGGAGCGATGACGATGGATTTGAGTAATATCGCGTCGCGCTTGTCCCCGATCAAACCGCTCGGCGCGTATCAGATGACGATCGACTGGCGCGGGCAACACGCCAGCCTGGCATTGAAGACCATCAAAGGCCCATTGCTGCTGTCCGGTACCGGCGCGCTGCGCAACGGCCGTTTGCAGTTTTCGGGCAAGGCCGAGGCCGAGGCAGGACAACAGGAGACGTTGGCTAATTTATTGAATTTGCTGGGCCAGCGCCGTAAAGAAGGTGACAAGACCGTAATCGGACTAGAGTTCAAATGATGAAAAACAGACCAATAATCGCGCAAAATTCCGGCCGCCACAACATGCTGCGCCACTGGCAACGACGCAGCGCGACGGCACTCTTGCTGTGCGCCGCTGCGGTACTAACGCCATCGATTGCGGCGCCGCCAGCCAATCCGCCGGCCAATGAAGCGGTACTTAATTTCGTCGGTGCCGACATCGAATCGGTGGTCAAGGCGGTCGGTCATTACACCAATATCACTTTCATCATCGATCCGCGCGTCAAGGGCACGATCAACCTGGTATCCGAAAAGCCGGTGACCAAGGCGCAAGCGTTCAGCCTGCTCAGCTCGGCATTGCGACTGCAGGGTTTTGCCGTGGTGACCACCGAGGGGTTTACCAAGGTGGTGCCGGAAGCGGACGCCAAGCTGCAGGCGGCGCCGACCCAGACCGGCGGTGCCAGCGTCAAGGGTGACCAGATCGCGACCCAGATATTCCGCCTCAATTACGAATCGTCGACCAATCTGCTGAGCGTATTGCGGCCACTGATTTCGCCGAACAACACGATTAATGCCAACCCCGGCAACAACACGCTGATCATTACCGATTACGCCGATAACCTGAAGCGGCTCGGCAAGATCATCGCTGCACTCGATGCGCCCGCCAGCGGCGATCTGGACGTGGTGCCGGTGCGTTATGCAGTCGCCAGCGATATCGCGGTGATGGCCAACAAGCTGCTGGAGCCGGGCAGTGCGGTTCCCGGCGCCGCCGATGCGGGCCGCATCAACCTGCTGGCCGATCCACGCACCAATTCGGTGATCGTGCGCGCGCCGTCGCTGGCCCGCGCCAACTTGGCCAAGACATTGATCGCGAAGCTCGACCAGCCAACCACCCAGCCCGGCAACGTGCATGTGGTCTACCTGAAAAACGCGGAAGCAGTGAAGCTGGCGCAGACCTTGCGCTCGGTGGTCTCGTCCGACGGCTCGGCACCGGCTGCGACGCCGGCACCGAGCACGCCGTCACCCACGCCCACCGGTGGGATGCAGGGCGGCGCTAGCCCCACGCCGCCATCCGCTACGCCGACTTCGCTGGCGAGCGGTGGCGCGGCCGGCTTCATCCAGGCCGATGCCTCGACCAACACCCTGATCATCACGGCCAGCGAACCGGTGTATCGCAACCTGCGCACCGTCATCGACATGCTCGACGTGCGCCGCGCCCAGGTGTATATCGAATCGATGATCGCGGAAGTGAGTGCCGACAAGGCCGCAGAATTCGGCATCCAGTGGCTCGGCTTGTCCGGCGACAGCACCAGCAATTACCGGATCGGCGGCGGTACCTCGTTTTCAACTGGTGGTAACAACATCATCAACCTCGCGACACAAACCGCGGCCGCCCCGGTGGCCCCAGGCAACGGCCTTTCGATCGGCATCTTTCGCCAGATCGGTGGCAAGCTCGGCCTCGGTGCAATTGCGCATGCGCTCGAAAACGATGCCAATACCAATATCTTGTCGACCCCGAACCTGATCACGCTCGACAACGAGGAAGCGAAGATCATCGTCGGCCAGAACGTGCCGTTCATCACCGGCCAGTACACGACACCCGGCGCAAGCAGTAGCGCCGGCGTCAGCCCGTTCCAGACCATCGAGCGCAAGGACGTCGGCCTGTCGTTACGGGTACGGCCGCAGGTATCCGAAGGCGGTACCATCAAGATGGCAATTTATCAGGAAAAATCCAGCGTCGACAGCACCACCAATGCCGCCGGCATCATCACCAACAAAAGCTCGATCGAGACCAATGTGCTGGCCGACGACGGACAAATCATCGTATTGGGTGGCATGGTTTCCGACAATGTGAGCGATGGCGTCGAGAAGGTGCGCGGCCTGGGCGATATTCCGATTATCGGCAACCTGTTCAAGTACCAGACCCGTGGCCGCAAGAAAAGCACCCTGATGGTGTTCCTGCGACCGGTAGTGATTCGAAGTACCGAGCAGAGCAGCAGCCTGGTCAGCGATCGTTACGACTACGTTCGTGGCACCCAAATGGCGAGCCAGCCGGAAAAGACGATTCTGTTGCCCGATACCGGCGCACCGATTCTGCCGCCGCTGCAGGACGGCCAGCCGGTCGGCGGCAACCTGGTGAAGCCGATTCCGCCCGCGATTGACAGTTTGATGCGGCCCACCGCGCCTGTGCCGGGCAGCGGCGAAGCGGCGCAGCCCTCGACGCCATCGCCAACGCAGTTCGCGAAGCCGAAGTGAAATCACTGCAACGAGTAATGCCATGACAGATGCCCGTCTTTTACCCTACGCTTTTGCGCGCGACTTTTCGCTGCTGGCGATGCGTAGCGAGGCCGCCGGCAGCGCGGTCGAACTGTGGGTGTCGGATGCGACGCCCTCGACCGCGATCGCCGAGGTCAGCCGTCGCTTTGGTCGTGTCAAACTGAAGTCGATGGCCCGCACCGAGCTGGAGGAAGCGATCGCCAGCGCCTATGCCGGTTCCGGCGGCGATGCGTCGCAGGTGGTCGGCGAGTTCGAGGCCGACGTCGACCTGACCAAGCTGTTGCAGGATCTGCCGGCGATCGAGGATCTGCTGGAATCGGCCGATGATGCGCCGGTAATCCGCATGATCAACGTGCTGCTGACGCAGGCGCTGCGTGATGGTGCATCCGATATCCATATCGAGCCATTCGAGCAGATCTCGGTGGTGCGTTTCCGGATCGACGGCAGCTTGCGTGACATCGTGCGGCCGAAGAAGGCGATCCACGCCTCGCTGATTTCGCGCATCAAGATCATGGCCCAGCTCGACATCGCCGAGAAGCGCTTGCCGCAGGATGGCCGCATTACCTTGCGGGTTGGCGGCAAGCCAGTCGACGTGCGGGTCTCGACCCTGCCGACCGGCCACGGCGAACGCGCGGTGCTGCGCTTGCTGGACAAGGAAGCCGGCCGGCTCGACCTGTCGCACCTGGGCATGAGCGAATCGACCTTGCCGCAGTTCGACCATTTGCTGAACCAGCCGCATGGCATCGTGCTGGTGACCGGGCCGACCGGTTCCGGCAAGACCACCACGCTGTACGCCGCGCTGTCGCGCTTGAATTCGACCACCACCAATATCCTGACGGTCGAGGACCCGATCGAATACGACCTCGAAGGCGTTGGCCAGACCCAGGTCAATCCGCGTATCGACATGAGTTTTGCCAAGGCGCTGCGGGCGATTCTGCGGCAGGACCCGGACGTGATCATGATCGGCGAGATCCGTGATCTGGAAACGGCACAAATCGCGGTGCAAGCCTCGCTGACCGGTCACCTGGTGCTGGCGACGCTGCACACCAACGATTCGGCGGCCGCGGTGACGCGTCTGCTCGATATGGGCATCGAACCGTTTTTGCTGTCGTCGTCGCTGCTCGGAGTGGTGGCACAACGGCTGGTACGCAAACTGTGCCCGCATTGCCGCCATTTCGACGGCCAGAGCTGGCAGGCGGTCGGTTGCGACCAATGCGGTCATACCGGCTATCAGGGCCGGGTCGGGGTCTACGAGTTGTTAACCACCACCGAGCAGATCCGAGCCCAGATCCACAACCAGGCGTCCGAGGCCGAGATCCGCACCGCCGCCCAGCAGGACGGCATGCGCACCATGCGCGAAGACGGCGAGCGCTGGGTGATGGATGGCACCACCACCCAGACCGAGCTGCTGCGCGTGACGAAGGACTAGGGTAGACCGTGCCAGCATTCCGCTACGAAGCCGTCGATCCGACCGGCGTTACCAAGAAAGGCGTGGTCAGCGCCGACAGCGCGCGGGCCGCGCGGGCCGACCTGCGTGCACAAGGCCTGGTCACCGTCGCGATCGATGCCATCACCACCCAGGTCGATGCGGCCGGTTCCGGTGCCGGCCTGCGTTTTGGCGAAAAACTGTCGACCACCGAACTGGCGCTGTTCACCCGCCAGCTGGCCAGTTTGCTGGAAGCCGGCTTGCCGCTGGAACAGGCGATGTCGGCGTTGCTGGAGCAGGCCGAGCGCACTTATTTGCGCGACCTGATCGCGTCGATCCGCTCCGAGGTGATGGGGGGGGTGTCGTTTTCCGACGCGCTGTCGCGCCACCCGCGCGACTTTGCCGATATCTACCGTGCGCTGGTCGCATCCGGCGAGCAGATCGGGCAGCTGTCGCGCGTATTGTCGCGCCTGGCCGACTATATCGAACGGCGCAATGCGCTGGTGCAAAAGGTCAAGCTGGCGTTCACCTATCCCGCCATCGTCACCGTAGTCGCGTTCGCGATCGTGATCTTTTTGCTGACCTATGTCGTGCCGCAGATCGTGTCGGTGTTTGCCAACACCAAACAGAAACTGCCGCTGCTGACCGTGATCATGCTGGCGATTTCGGATTTCGTCCGTCACTACGGCATCTATCTGCTGCTGCTGGTGGGAGCGGCCTTGTATGCGTGGCGCCGCGCGCTGAAGAATCCGGTGATCAAGCGGCGCTGGCATACCTGGCTGCTCACCGCACCGCTGTATGGCAAGTTCGAGCGCAGCCTGAATACCGCGCGCTTTGCCAGCACCTTGGCGATCACCACCGGCTCCGGGGTGCCGATCCTGCGCGCGCTGGAGACCAGTCGCGACACGCTGTCTAATGTCGCGATGCGCGAGCTGGTCGAGGAAGCCTCGAACAGCGTGCGGGAAGGGGTCAGCCTGGCGCGCGCGTTGTCGGTGCAGAAGCATTTTCCGCCGATGTTGATTCACATGATTCGCGCCGGCGAAATTACCGGCGAACTGCCGGCGATGCTGGACCGCGCCGCCAGCGCACAGGAGCAGGATCTGGAGCGCCGCACGCTGACCATCGCCGGCCTGCTGGAGCCGGCGCTGATCCTGGCGATGGGGGTGGTAGTGCTGCTGATCGTGCTGGCGGTGCTGATGCCGATCATCGAGATCAATCAGCTGGTGCGTTAGCGTGAGCGTCTGCCGCCCCGGGACTGCTCTTGGGCAATGGTGCGTACCGCGCCCTCTACGTTGAGAGAATAGAAAATGAAACGTCTGCCGTTGTTCGTCAGCTTGATCCTGTTCGTCGCGCTGTGCGCGTCGGCCGCCTACTGGGCCATGCAATTGTTCAAGCCGCCGGTACGGCCGGTCGCGGCGCAGCCGCAGGTGCAGCCAGAAGTCAATCTGGATGCGGCTGCCGCCTTGTTTGGCGGACGTGCTGGCGCCGTGGTGGTGGCCAGCAATTACCAGTTAAAGGGCGTGATTGACGCGCACGATGCGGCCGGCAGCGCCGCGATCCTGTCGGCCGATGGCAAGCCGGCGCAATCCTTGCGGATCGGCGATGAGGTCACGCCGGGCGTCACGGTCAAGGAAGTGCATGGTCAATATGTGTTGCTGTCGGACGGCGGCGTGACCAAGCGCGTCGAATTGCCGGAAAGTGCGGACCAGCAGGGCAACCCTGGCACGGCGGCGCCGATGGCGACCACCACGCTGGCGCCGGGCCAGCCCAACATGATGCAACCCGGCAATCTCAACAAACCCGCACCCGACAGCAACGCCGGCTTCCCGCAGCCACGTCCGCAGCCGCCCGCGCCGTCGCCGGGCCAGCCCAACGTGATGCAACCTGGCCAGCCCAACGTGATGCAACCTGGCAATCTCAACAAACCCGCACCCGACAACAACGCCGGCTTCCCGCAACCACGGTCGGTGCAGCCCGTGCCGCAGTAATTCATCCGGCGTTATTCACCCTGATGCTGCTGCGCGGCCGTCGCGTCAGTCTGCACACCATTCCTGGTTTGGTATGCTGGCTGGCAACCCATTCATAGACCATTTTCGGCGCGCTGCCGGATCGCGCTTAGTCCTGGCCGGGTTCGGTCAGTTTCTTGAGCAAGCTCCGCCGGTGCAATTGGCGTTGGGCCGAAGTGATTTTCTTGTGCGGGCCGGCGGCGCGTTGCTTGGCCGCGACCGCGACCGGTTTACGCAGTTTCTGTTGGGACGGTTCGATCCGGAATGTCAGCTTTTGTCTGGTGCCGAGGGTTTTGTTGGCCATGATGAAGTGAAACTATTCGGCAGCGTCAGATCAATTCTGTTTGCAGGCGCACTTTGATTTCGTCCTGCGGTGCGCCTGCTGGTCGATACCCACCGCAATTGAGCAGACAGCGGCCATCGTTACCTTGACCGCCGCGGTCCCCTCGCCTGCAACCTCGATTACAGCACGTAACGCGACAAATCCTCATTTTCCGCCAGCGCATCGAGTCGCTGGTTGACATAAGCGGCGTCGATTGCGATGGTTTGGCTGGTTGTTTCGTCGGCCGAGAACGATATTTCTTCCAGCAGCTTTTCCATCACGGTGTATAACCGGCGCGCGCCGATGTTCTCGGTTCGTTCATTGACGGCAAACGCGATCGCGGCGAGGCGCTCGATGCCGTCCGGCGTAAATTCGATATGCAAATTTTCGGTTGCCAGCAGCGCCTCGTATTGCTTGGTCAGGCAGGCATCGGTGCTGGTCAGGATGCGTTCGAAATCGGCAATCGACAGCGAGTCCAGCTCGACCCGAATCGGGAACCGACCCTGCAGTTCGGGAATCAGGTCGGATGGCTTGGCCATATGAAAGGCCCCCGATGCGATGAACAGGATATGGTCGGTGCGGATCATGCCGTACTTGGTGTTGACCGTGGTGCCTTCGACCAGCGGCAGCAGGTCGCGCTGGACCCCGGCGCGCGATACGTCGGCGCCGCCCACTTCCGAGCGCGATGCGATCTTGTCGATCTCGTCGAGAAACACGATGCCGTTTTGCTCGACGTTGGTGATCGCCCTTTGCTTGACTTCATCGTCGTTCAATAACTTGGCTGCCTCCTCGTCGATCAAGATCTTCATCGCATCCTTGATCTTGATCTTGCGCGGCTTCTTGCGACTGGCGCCGATCCCGGAGAACATCGATTTGATCTGCTCGGTCATTTCTTCCATGCCAGGCGGCGCCATGATTTCCATCTGCGGCCCGGACTCGCTCAGTTCGATCTCGATTTCGCGGTCATCCAGGCTGCCTTCGCGCAGGCGCTTGCGGAAGGTCTGGCGCGCCGTATTGCCGTTCTGCGGCTCGCCGTCGACCGGCACCTTCTGATCGACGTGGAAGCCAAAATCGCGCGCCGGCGGCACCAGGATATCGATCACGCGGTCTTCAGCCGCATCTTCGGCCCGCGCCCGCACTTTTTTCATTTCGGCTTCACGAGTCTGCTTGACGCCGATATCGATCAGGTCGCGGATGATGGTGTCGACATCGCGACCGACGTAACCGACCTCGGTGAATTTGGTGGCCTCGATCTTGATGAAAGGCGCGCCGGCCAGCTTGGCCAGCCGCCGTGCGATCTCGGTCTTGCCGACCCCGGTCGGTCCTATCATCAGGATGTTCTTGGGCGTGATCTCGTGGCGCAGCGGCTCGGCCACTTGTTGGCGCCGCCAGCGGTTGCGCAGCGCAATGGCGACAGCACGTTTGGCGAGCGCCTGGCCGACGACGTGTTTATCGAGCTCGGAGACGATCTCGCGCGGAGTCATGTTCATGGTTGTGCAATTCCGTAGGGTAAGGCGCGGCCGGCACCGCAGCGACGCGTGCCGGCCGGACGGTTATTCGAGGGTTTCGATCGTGTGCGACTGGTTGGTATAAATGCACAACTCGCCGGCGATGGTGAGTGCCTTCTTGACGATCTGCTCCGGCGTCAGGTCGGTGTTTTCCTGCAAGGCCTTGGCCGCCGACTGTGCATAGGTGCCGCCCGAGCCGATCGCGCCGATGCCGTCCTCCGGCTCCAGCACATCGCCATTGCCGGTGATGACCAGGGTCGATTCGCGATCGGCTACCAGCAGCATCGCCTCCAGCCGGCGCAGCATGCGGTCGGTGCGCCAGTCCTTGGCCAGTTCGACCGAGGCCCGCAGCAGGTGGCCCTGATGCTTTTCAAGTTTCGCTTCGAACAGTTCGATCAGCGTGAAGGCATCTGCCGTGCCGCCGGCAAAACCGGCCAATACCTTGCCGTGATACAAGGTACGCACCTTGCGCGCGGTACCCTTCATGACGATGTTACCGAGCGTGACCTGACCGTCTCCGCCCAACGCGACGCTATTGCCGCGCCGCACCGACAGGATGGTGGTGCCGTGAAATTGTTCCATGTTGACCTCACTGTTGCCGCGTGTTAACTCCAGGCGCCTACGACTGCGTGGACGCCGACATGTGATAAAAAATGGGGACGAGCAAGCCGATTACAAGATGTTATCGGCGTTACGGCAATCAGGAGGGGTGTGAAGTGGCACAGCGGCAATGCCGGATTGGTATTGCCGCTGTCAGTCGTTGATTGGTTCAGTACTTGCGCGGGAAGATCTGCGCGATATTGTTAATGCCCATGACATAGAATAGTGCGGTAACGAGGTGATTGACATCATGAAACTGGATCACCTTGCCATTGCCGACGATGGGCGCCAGGCCATTTAGCAACTGGCCGGCGGCGGTGAAGTCGACCCGTTTCAGGGTACTGCAATCGAGTCCGGCCGGTTGGTGCAGCACGCTATAATCGACAATTTCCCGCAGCAATTCGCTGGTGGCGCCCTTGATCGTATCGGGCATCACGTAACGGTTGGACGATGGGTCCTGTTGCACCGGCTCAACCACAGCGGCGACGACCCTACTCTGCTTGGGCGCCACGAACGGCGGCGGCGATACTTCGTAGGTGACGCAATAGTCGATGCTGGTTTCTTCGAAATCATGCTCGTGGTTCAGCAGCCGCAGGATTTCCAGCAGCAGCAGCCACGGCGCTTCATTGTCGTCCCGGCGGCCAATTTCCAGCGTAGCGCGAATCTTGGCGCCGAATTCGGCGGCGCCGACCAGGATCAGGTCGTGATCCGATTTCGCCAGCGCCTTGAGGGATTGCAGCAACAGTGCGCAACCTTCCGGATCGATCTCTGTCAGACGGCCGAATTCGAGCCGGAAGCTGCGGCTTTTTTCGCTCAGCTTGTGCATCCGTTCCAGTTGTTTGTCGATGCCGGCGTCGAGTCTGCCGGAAAATGCGATGGTCGGTGTGGCACCGGCCGGCTTCGTTTTTGCGTTCGGCTTGGCGGCGGACAGCCACGGCGGCGGCGAGGTTTCGAACTTGCTCGCGTAATCGAGCGACAGGTGATCGAATTCCGCATGTTTACCCATGATCTGGTAAAGGTCGAACAGCATCCACCAGGCGGTGTGGGTGGCACCGCCGAGGTCGTCTTCCTGAATCGCACTCTGCAGCATCTGTTCAACCAGCGCATCCTGCTCGTTGGCGAACAGGATCGCCGCTTCTTCGATCACCGGCGCGGTTTCCGAGCTTGACAGTTCGACCACGCCGGCGCCGCCGCCGATACCATGATCGACGGCATCGCCAAACAGCGCGTCGCCGACCAACTCCTCGAGCGGTCGGGTGGCCTCGAAATAGCCCTGATCCTGTTGCGCATTTTCGCGCAGCGGCACCACTTTTCCTGATCCGGTGACGACGGCTTGCAACTCGGGCAAGGGAATCGTGTTGCTGCGCAAGATGTCGAGCGTCATTTCCGATTCGATCGCGTCGATCTTGCGCGCGGTGGCGCGGGCAGCACTGCGCTGCGCCAGCTGCGAATTGGCGAACCGGTCGGTGCTATTGCCTTCGCTCTGCGTTACCGAGTTTTCTCCAGGCATGATGCGCACCAGATCGTCGTCATCAGGCGAATGCTCTTCCTGCTGTCGATTTTTCTTGCCAAATATCGAGAAAATCCCCACGTCGTCCTTGCCTCATTACCTTGGTTATCGACATCGCGCTACGCTGCGGCACGGATCCATCTGCATCCGTGGTTGAGGTAGCCGGTTAGTGGCCACTTGCGTTGTTAGTCGCGTGCTGCGTTGTTGTATTTTTGAAAACTGGACCATCCCGATGCGGGGGGATGGTTTTGATTCTACATGCTCAACCACGTAATACAAAGCGGTAACAGAATGCATGTTTCGGTTCTGTTCCGGATTACGTGGCCCTCGATGTTACGTCGCCGAGATTGGGCTCCGTATGTTGATAACGGTATAGCTGGCTGGAACTTGAATGTTTCGAATCTGGCAACAGCTTCCTTGGCCAGCATTGATCCGGGACCCTTCAGGCGTCGGAATGCGGTAGCGGTCGCTATGCTGCCGGCCGACGCGCCGATATGACCCGCTCGCGGAGCGATCTGGCGCGGTCGAGCCCGCGGTCGCGACAGGCCGGACACGTCGGACACCGACATGCCGTTGCGCAGCAACTTGAAAACAAGGGGGTATCAGTGCAAACAATGGACTACCGCGCGATTTTATTGCGGTAAAAAATAATACACCTGGGGGTATTATTTTTGCCTCGCTATGTGCAACATGGTTGCATTCTGCGGGGTAAAAAAACGAGCACGGTCGAGGTTCGCGCGCCGTTGGTCACTGGCTGGCCCCGGCCGTCCACCGTGCGGTGCTAAACACTGCCGATGGGGGCGGCCTGCCGGCGCAGATCAGTCGCCGTACAGCTTCTGCTTCAGTTCCCGGCGTTGCTGGGCTTCCAGCGACAAGGTCGCCGTCGGGCGCGCCAGCAGGCGCGGTACGCCGATCGGCTCGCCGGTTTCTTCGCACCAGCCGTAGTCGCCGGCGTCGATGCTGACGATCGACTGCTGCACCTTTTTCAGCAGCTTGCGCTCGCGATCGCGGGTGCGCAGTTCCAGTGCATGTTCTTCCTCGATCGTCGCGCGGTCGGCCGGATCCGGCACCAGCACGGTTTCGCGCAGATGCTCGGTGGTCTCGCCGGCATTTTTCAGCAGATCGCGTTCCAGCTGCTGCAGGCGCGCCTTGAAGAACGCCAGTTGCGCGGCGTTCATATAGTCCTTTTCGCCCATCTTGAGGAGTTGTTCCTCGGTGATCAGCGGCACTTCCGCACTGGCGGTGGTTTTGTTGGTTTTCGTGGTCACTTCGCTTGCTTTCGAGACGGCAGACGTGCTGACAGTCTTGTCAGCACTTTGGTTAATTTTATCAGCTAATTTGCTGGCGCTGACCGCCGGGGCTTCTGCCGGCTCCGATTTGGAGGGCGTTTTGTTGGCGCTCGGTTTCGCGTCCGGTTTGGCTGCGGTCTTGCCGCTTGCGGCGGCCTTGCCGGCTACGGCCGATTTTGACGGCGCCGCCACGCTAGCCGGCGTTGTTTTTTTGGCGGATTTTGTCACGGTTGTGTTCATCTTCCCCTCACCATTTATCAAAGTCCGATTCGCAGCACGTGACGACCGCCAGATGAGTGATCGTTACACCATGTTGCGGGTGGCGATTGTCATTGCGCAAGGCTGCAACAGTTTATACCAAACATTGTTCTAGTCCGCGAATAAAAATGTCTTTCGGCAGATTCTTGCCGATAAACACCATTTTGCTGCCGCGCACCTCGTCCTCGCCCCATTTGCCGCCGATATCGCTGCCCATGATCTGGTGCACGCCCTGAAACACGACCTTGCGGTCGGCGCCGTGCATTAACAATACGCCCTTGTAGCGCAACATGCGAGGACCATATACCTGCACGATGCCGCCCAGGAAATCGTCGAGCCGGGCAGTGTCGAATGGCCGTTCACTGCGGAACACGAAGGCCGCGATATCGTCGCTGTGCTGCGGCTGGTGGCGCGATTTGTGGTGATTATGCCGATGGCCGTCCTGATCGCCGTGCGCATGGTCGTCACCGCAAGCCGCACCGCATTCTGGGCCGTGCGCGTGATCATGCTCAGGTGCTTCCTCGGCGCGCAGGAACTCGGGATCGAGTTCCAGTTTGGCGTTCAGGTTGAAGCCGCGGATGTCGAGCACTTCGGCAATCGGGGTGCGGCCGAAATCGGCGCGGACGATCGGTGCGCGCGGATTGATCCGGGTCAACCTCAACTTCAGCGCGTCGATCGCGGCGGCATCGACCAGATCGGTCTTGGACAGCAGAATCTTGTCGGCGAAACCGACCTGGCGCTGTGCTTCCTCATGCTGGTCCAGCTGCGCCATCGCGTGGCGTGCGTCGACCACGGTGATCACCGCGTCCAGCATGTAGTGCAGCGCGACTTCATCATCCATGAAAAAGGTCTGCGCCACCGGACCGGGATTGGCCAGGCCGGTAGTCTCGATGATCACGCGGTCGAAGGCAATCTCGCCGGCGTCGCGCTTCTGCGCCAGCGCACTGAGCGCGAGGATCAGATCGCCGCGCACGGTGCAGCAAATGCAGCCGTTGTTCATTTCGACGATTTGTTCGGTGCGGTCCTGCACCAGGATTTCATTGTCGATATTTTCCTGGCCGAATTCATTCTCGATCACGGCGATCTTGTGGCCGTGCTGTTCCTGCAGAATGCGGTTCAGCAAGGTGGTTTTGCCGGCGCCGAGAAAGCCGGTCAGGATGGTGGTCGGGATCAATGCCATGGTCTTCTGTTGTTGAAATGTCAGCGGGTGTATTGGATCAATGCGCGCAATCGGCGCACCAGCCCTTGATGGTCAGTTCGATGTCGTGGCTGCGAAAGCCGGCGCCCAGGCTGGCCTGCAGCGCCGCCTGCAGTTGCCTGAGTGTCGCCAGTCGGGCCTGCTCGTCGGCTGCGGTCAGCACGCCCGCCACCAAGCCGGCCTGGCCGATGTCGTCGAGGCAAAACACCTTGGCGCAGCGAGTGCATTTGAAATGACTGTGCTGATGTTGCTGCGGCATCGACGCCGCTGTCGTTAACACATCGGCATCTACCGCACCGCGCTCCAGATGGTCGGTGCCGGCGCTGTAGCGAAACACACGGTCATCGCCGGCGATCTTGTGTGCCAGTCCGGCTTCGATCAGGCAATCGAGTGCGCGGTACAGCGTGACCCGGTCCAGGTCCGCGAACGCGTCCTGCATGTCTTGATGGGTGAAAGCGCGCCGCGCGCCGAGCAACGCCGCCAGCACCTTGAGTCGGGCCGGCGTCACGCGTACCGACGCCGCACGCAGCTGGACCTGCGCCAGCGCCGAGGCGTCGGGCGAAGCAGTAATATTGCTGGCAGCGATGTGCTTGCTGTTCATGGGCGATGACGAGTCTATATCGCCGGCATTATGCCGTGGTTTGCGATGAAGTTGCAACCAAGTTGCAATTCAATTGCAACTTGGTTGTAGATCAGCGATAGCCGCCTACGAGTCCTTTAGTTTTCATTAACACAAGATTCTACCTTGATGATCCGGGCAGACCGACTGCAGCATATCCTCGATTAAACGCGTCCGAAATTTGGCCGGGCGTGACGCAGCGCAAACTTGGGCGATCGCGCTCAAGTCGGTCGTTCTTCTGTGGAAAGCTTGACGATTGGTCGGCAGTATAGGCAAAACAGTAAGCGGCGGTATCGCGCCCGGTTAAACCTGCAGCCACCGCCAATCAACCCGGCGTCCTGATTGGATCTGTGCAATTTGAGGAAATGTGGGGCGTTACCTGATTCAAAGCAGTTCGACACTGCGCAGATTGAGATAGCAGCTTTCGCGCGTGCCGCCGACGAAATCGGCCAGATAGGGTTTGGCCGACATCTCCGGCAGGCATGCGGCATACAGGCGTCCGGTCAGGCCGGTTGGCGTAATGCGTTTTGCGAGTACGTAATCCCGGTTCAGATAATTCTGCGCCGCCCAGATCGGCAGGGTGGCGATGCCGCGTCTGCTGGCAACCAGTTGCAGCATCGCGACCGTTAATTCCGTGGTGCGGCGGGTGGTGTCCACACCGGCTGGTTTGAGCACTTGTCGCACCACATCCAGCATATCGTCCGGTACCGGGTAGGTAATCAGCGTGTCGCTGGCGAAGTCCTCTGCCACCAGATGGTCGCGTGCAGCGAGTGGATGGTCTTTCGCCACCAGCGCCACGATTTCGAAGCGAAACAGCGGGTGATAATCGACCTTCTCGTCCGGATCGATTTCCGACACGATCGCGACATCGGCACGATGACCGTACAGCAATCCGACCGGATCGGCCTGAAAGCCCGACACGATATCCAGTTCGACCTCCGGCCAGCGGCTGCGAAACACATCCATCGCCGGCATCAGCCAGTCGAAGCAGGTATGGCACTCGACCGCGATCCGCAATTGTCCTGCCACACCTTGCGCCAGCCGCACGAGATCCCGCGCCGCAGCTTCCACTTGCGGCAGCACCGCATCGGCCAGCTTCAACAACCGCTCGCCGGCGGGCGTGAAGCGTACCGGCACCGACTTGCGTTCGAACAGCGAGGTGCCGTGGTGATCTTCCAGTTGCTTGAGTTGATGCGATAGCGCCGATTGCGTGACGTTCAGCAACGTTGCTGCGCGCAACAGGTTGCCGGCTTCGCGCAACGCGAGCAGTGTTTTGAGATGGCGTAGTTCCAGGATCGATTGCATTATGAATTAAATTCAAGATGATTCTTAAAATATATCGTTTGAATCATAAATCAAGCTGCGCCAACATGGCAACCTTTGGAACTATTCATATTGGAGATGGCCATGGCACTTGCGCACACTTTGGGTTTCCCCCGCATCGGCGCGCACCGCGAATTGAAATTGGCGCTGGAATCGTTCTGGCGTGGCGACTCGAATGAGGCGGCGTTGCGGGATAGCGGCCGCACGCTACGGGCACGCCACTGGGCGCTGCAGGCCGACGCCGGAATGGATTTAGTCGCGGTCGGCGATTTCGCGTGGTACGACCACGTGTTGAATACGCTGGCCCTGTTGGGTGCGATCCCGGCGCGTTTCAAATTCGATCCGAAACGGCTGACGCTGTCCGACTATTTCACGCTGGCGCGTGGCAGCAAGGAACATTTCGCGATGGAAATGACGAAATGGTTCGACACCAACTACCACTATCTGGTGCCGGAATGGACGCCGAACGTCTGTTTCGATGGCGGCGTCGATTGGCTGTTCGATGAAATCGCAGAGGCGCGCGCGCAAAACCATCGCGCGAAGGTGGTATTGGTCGGCCCGTTAACACTGCTGTATCTCGGCAAGATCAAATCCGGCCTCACTCACAAGCTCGATCTGTTGCCGCGTATCGTGGCGGGTTATCAGAATGTGTTGAAACGCTTGCAGGCAATGGGTGTGGAATGGGTGCAAATCGACGAGCCGATCCTGGCACTGGACCTCGATACCGCTTGGCGCGATGCGTTTGCGCCGACCTATGCCGCGCTGACGAAAGCGGCGCCGCCGTTGCTGTTGGCAACGTATTTCGACGAAGTGCGCGCGCATGCGGCGCTGCTGCGCGACTTGCCGGTCGCCGGCGTGCATCTGGATCTGGTCCGCGGTGCAGATCAACTGGGGGATTTCCTGGGCGATTGGCCGCAAGATCGCGTGCTGTCCGTCGGCATCGTCGACGGCCGCAATATCTGGCGTACCGATCTGGATGCAGCACTGGTCAAGCTCGCGCCGATTCAGATCGCATTGGGCGACCGCTTGTGGATCGCGCCGAGCTGCTCGCTGCTGCATGTGCCGGTCGATTTGGCGCATGAGACCAAGCTCGATGCCGAACTCAAAAGCTGGCTCGCCTTTGCCACGCAAAAGCTCGACGAAATCGCCGTGCTGAAACGTGCGCTGAACCACGGGACCGAAACCGTGCAACCGCAGTTCTCGGCAGCCCGTGCCGCTGTCACTGCACGCCAACATTCCCCGCGTATCCACAATGGCTTGGTGCAAAAGCGGCTGGCGAAGGTGTCCGACGCCGATGCGCAACGCGGTGCGGCGTTCGGTGCACGCATCGTCAAACAACAGGCGAAATGGAATTTGCCGCCGTTTCCCACCACGACGATCGGTTCGTTTCCCCAAACGTCCGAGATTCGGCAGGCACGCGCCGCGTATAAACGTGGCGATATAGGCCATCTCGACTATCTCGACAAAATGCGCGATGAAGTGCGGCTGGTGGTGCGCAAGCAGGAAGAACTGGGCCTCGACGTGCTGGTGCATGGCGAGCCGGAACGCAATGACATGGTCGAATATTTCGGCGAACAGTTATGGGGGTACGGCTTTACCGCGAACGGCTGGGTGCAGAGCTACGGTTCGCGCTGCGTCAAGCCGCCGTTCATCTATGGCGATGTGTGCCGGCCGGAGGCGATGACGGTGAGCTGGAGCCAATTCGCGCAAAGCCTGACAGAGAAACCGATGAAAGGCATGCTGACCGGCCCGGTCACGATGCTGCAATGGTCGTTTGTACGCGACGACCAGCCGCGCGAAACCACGGCATTGCAGATTGCACTGGCGCTGCGCGAGGAGGTTTGCGACCTGGAAAAAGCCGGCATCGGCATGATACAGATCGATGAACCGGCGTTTCGCGAGGGCTTGCCGCTGAAGTCGCGCCACTGGCCGCATTATCTCGACTGGGCGGTGCGTGCCTTCAAGATGTGTGCATCGGGCGTGGCCGACGAGACGCAAATCCATACGCATATGTGCTATTCGGAATTCAACGACATCCTGCCGTGGATTGCGGCGATGGACGCGGACGTGATCACGATCGAGACGTCGCGCTCCGATATGAAATTGCTCGACGGTTTCGGCCAGTTCGCTTATCCGAACGATATCGGTCCGGGCGTCTACGACATCCATTCGCCGCGCGTGCCGAACAGGGAGGAGATGGCGCGCCTGCTGAAGAAGGCACGTGGCGTGATTGCGGATGCACGGCTGTGGGTCAATCCGGATTGCGGTTTAAAGACGCGCGGCTGGCCGGAAACCTGCGAAGCCTTGTCGAACATGGTGTTGGCGGCACGCATGCTGCGTCAGGAATTGCGCGAGCAGGGGCTAGTCAGCCATCAGGTCGGCACCGGCGCAAGCTAACCATGCATTCCTGGCTAAGACGGTGGTCGTCGCTTAAAAATACAGGGAGGAGGTTTTATTTCTTCCCGGCGCGCGGATGGGCCGCGTCGTACACCTTCGACAAGTGCATGAAGTCGAGCGCGGTGTAGACCTGCGTCGACGCGATCGAACTGTGGCCGAGCATTTCCTGCACCGCGCGCAGGTCGCCGGACGACTGCAGCACATGCGATGCGAACGAATGGCGCAACATGTGCGGATGGACATTGACCGGAATGCCGAGCGCCTGCGCATGTGCTTTCAGCCGTAGCTGGACCAGCCTCGCCGACATCCGGCTGCCGCGGCCACTGACAAACAGCGCGGCACCGTTGTTGGGGCAGTCGTCGCCGGCTTTCAATAACTGGGGCCGCACCGCCAGCCAGGCGCGCAGCGCATCGAGCGCCGGCTGCCCGACCGGCACGTCGCGCACCTTCTTGCCCTTGCCGGTGACCGTGACTTCGTGTTGATCGAGCTTGAGCCAGCCGAGCGAGGCATAACCGGCCTGCTGCGTGTGACGCACATCGAGTCCGACCAGCTCCGACACTCGCAGTCCACTCGAATACAGCAGTTCGAACATCGCGCGATTGCACAACTGATCCGGCGCGCTCGCGCTCAGGGACGCGGCGTCGACGCCGGAGCGGTGGTGCGATACCAGCCGCACGGCGTCGTCGGCCGACAGCGCCTTGGGCAAGGTCTTGGCGCGTTTCGGCGCCTTCACGCCAGCCACCGGGTTGGACGCCAGCGGGCTGGCCAGCAATTCGCCATGCGCCGCCAACCAGCCGAAGAAGCCGCGCCAGGCCGACAGCTTACGGGCGATCGAGCGCGGATTGAGTCCCTGCCCATGCAATTTGGCAGTGAACTTGCGAATCTGAAAGTGCGTCAGCAGCGGCAAGTCGGACCCGGATGCCGCTGCCGCCAGTGCGGACAACTGCGCCAGGTCGCGTCGGTAACCGTCGATCGTATGCGGCGACAGCTGGCGTTGCGTGACGAGCTGATCGAGGTAAGCATCGATCAACGCATTAGGCAACGGCGGCCGGCCGCTATCGTCCGCGTGGGGGTGGGCGCTGTCGCCGCTCTGCTCGCTCACGTCGACGCCATGGGTCGTCTAATCGAGCAGGCAGGCCAAGGCCGCACTGCTGGTGTCGCCGATATGGCCGAGGAAATCGGTCGCCATCGCCGCCGTGAAGCGCTGTGGGTCGGGCGAGCCGAGGATCAGCAGGCCGAACGCGTCGGATGCACCGTCGACGCGCAGCGGCAGGATCGCCGTTGAGCGCACCTGATCGGCGCCATCGAGCCAGCGCACCGCCTCAAAATCGTTGTTGGTGCCGCAATACGGCGCCACCAGGCCATTGGCAAACAGCCGGGTATCGTCGGACACATCCTGCACGAACCAGGTATGCGAATAGTCGGGGGCCACGCGCCACATCCGCAGCGTCACCTGGGGAACGTCGAAGATGGTGCGCAAACCGTCGATCAGGGTATATGGCAGATCGACATCGTTGCGCGCCAGCAGCAGCGCGCGGGTCCACAGGTGCAGCTTGTGCGTGATCGCGTCATTGTCCTGCGCCATGTGCAGCAACTCGGCCATTCGTAATTCGAGCGCCTTGTATTTTTCGCGCATCACTTCCATCTGGCGCTCCTGCAGCGACACCGCGCGACCCATCAGCGGACTGCTGAGCTGGACTTGCGCCAGCAGGCCGGCGTGCTCCTGGAAAAAAAGCGGATTTTCGGCCAGATATTGGGCGACGGTTGCGGAGTCCAGAGCAGTGGTCATGTGGTTGTGTTGAAAGTCAGGAAAATGGTGGGGCGGCACGATGTGATTGCCGGCGGTTAGCCCCAATTCTAACCGAGCAAGACGGCTGCACCGGTCCCTGCGATCAATAAAAAAGGCGCCCCGCGGGGCGCCAAATTGGCAGGTTCGATAACCATGCCGGGAATCGCGCCGCAGCGGCCGCTGCCGTTGCGGCGATTCCGCCGTCAGCTTCAGAACCGGTGACGCATACCCAGTTGCAGCGCCTTGCCGGCTTGCCCCCGCTCCCCAGTGAAGCCTCCCGGCGCGCTAGCCGCGCCCGGTGCGTACTGAGCCTCGTTCTGGTTCTTGATATACGCCAGCACCGTGTAGATGTCGGTACGCTTCGACAGATTGTAGTCGTAGCCGATCGCATACTGGGTCGCATCGTTATTGTTCGCGGTGCGGTCGTTCTGGCGGGCGATCGAGCCCATCAGGCGGCCGCTGCCGATCGTGTAATGCATGCCGAGCTGATAGCTGATCGCATCGAGCTTGAAGTTGTTAGCCAGGTTGGTCTTGAAGATCGACGTGTACGGGCCTCTGACCAGGCCGGTGACTGCAGGACTACCACCGCCGGCGGCGATCAGGGCCGGCGCAATCTGGGTATCCCAGGCGGCGTTGAAGACCGGGATCAGCACCGAGTTGTCGTTCTGCGCCTTCTCAACCCCGGCGAAGAACTTCATGGCGCCCGTCGTGTACGAGCCGCCGATGATGGACGTGACCAGGCCCCGGTTGCCATTCTGGTCGGTACCGTGGTTGTAGCCGGCGCCGACATCAAAGCCATTGGCCTTGTAGCGCAGGTTGGCGGCATAGAATTTGTCGTCGAGCCCGATATAGCCGGAATTCTTGAAGCCGTACATCACCGCGGCGCCGATGCCGTTCGGCAACTGGATGCGGTATTGCAGTGCCTTGTCGGAGCGGATCGCGACGTTGGCAGTCAGCAAGCCGCCAGCGCCGAGTGTGACGCCGCCCCAAGTGCCGGCGGTGCCGGTTTCAAAGGCGTCGGCCGCGGCGAACACTTCATAGGCCGGCGTGTACTGACGGCCGGCAAGAATGGCGCCGACCGGTGTGACCAGGCCAACCATCGCGGTGCGATCGAAGAGGGCGTTGCTGGTATTGACGTTGATCGCCGGTTGCGTTGCCGAGCGCGCCGCGCCCAATGCGCCGGCGGCAAGGGGTGCCGGTCCCGGGAAATTCATGCCCTTGGTCAGTGCAAAGCCCTGGTTGTCGCTGATATTGCCGGCTTGCTGGCGACCGGTATCGAGCTCGATGCGCGATTCCAGCGTGAAAATGGCCTTGTAACCGTCGCCCAGGTCTTCCAGGCCCTTGAAGCCGAGACGCGAGCCGTCGGCGATGCCGCTGACCAGTTTAGTGTTGCTGCTGTTGCCGCCGTTGCGTGACACCTGAATGCCGGCGTCGGCGATACCGTAGATCGTGATATTGGACTGTGCCAATACCGGTGCCGCAAAACACGCGCCAATCAATGTTGCCAATAATTTTATTTTCATTACATCTCCTCAGGTTTTTTTATAAAAACAAATAGAACGCACGTTCTTTTATTTGAATAAATAATGCCATTGTTCAAGCAGCTTGTATAGATGACGGGCCACTCATTTCGACCGTTCGTTCAAAAAACAACAGGGGGAAATGGCTGCGGTGACAGTGACCACGGCGGTGGCTGGAGAGTCGGCGCTGGCGGTCGACAGAAACCGCGCTGGTCGCAGAGCGGCATAAACCGAAAATTCGACTCCGGTACGGCAGGTGAAGATCAAGCGGGGAGCAACCCAAGCACCAACACGAAAGCGGCAACAAAACTGCAAGACCAGCCGCATCAACAATTCGCAGCCAATAAAAAACGGGCGTACATGATTGCTCATGTACGCCCGTCTATGCTGCCAGGCAATCAGGTCTGCTCTGATGGGCCGGCGCGCTTTCTGCGCCGGCTGCTTATCAAATCAGCCCGTATTGCTTAGAAGTTGTGATGGATGCCGACGTCGATTGTGTTCTTCGTTTGTGTACCCGATTGACGCGCATTCACGTAGTCGGTGTACACGAAGGTACGCTTCGACAGCTTGTACTCGTAACCGAGCGAAGCTTGCTTGATGGTACCAGCTTGTACTAGGCCGGAATCACCCTTCTTCTGACCGTAGCCGACCAGGACATTGCCTGGGCCGGCAACGATGTTCGCGCCGACCAGCCAAGCTTTGGTTTTTGCGTTAGGCGCTACAGCGATGCCCGATGCTCCGGTAGTTGCGGTAGCAGGTGTGAACGCGTTGGCATGATCAAACGACAGGCCGGTGGTGCCGAACTTGGTCTGAGCATACGATGCCATCAGGTTCGCTACGCCAACATTGTACGAACCAGCGATTTGGGCGTACTTGTCGCCGACTGCGTTACGCTCATAACCCAGCATTGCCGAGATCGGGCCGTTGTTGTAGGTGCCGGCCAGCGAGTATGGGACGTTTGTCGCGCCAAAAGGTACGCCGCCAACTGCCAACGTGCCGGTTTCTTTGGTTGCCACGGTGACGTTACCTTGGAAGCCGCCCATGACCGGGCTGTTATAGAACAGCGCGTTGCTGAAACGGTTTTGTGAGCCGTTAGCTGGGTTCAGCGGATCGGAACCATAGCCAGCGTCCATGATCGTAGGAACGAAGGTGCCGCGATTGCGGGTTGCGCCCCATGGATCGTAGGCACCGTCGGCATCTTGCACTGCTGTCAGGCCACGGCCCAGACGAACTTGACCGAACGCACCAGCCAGACCGACGCGGGTTTGACCTTGGAACAATGGACGTGTACCGCCGCCTTCGGTGTTGCCGGTGTCGGAATCCATGCGGATTTCAGCCTGGAACGTTGCAGACAAGCCGCCGCCCAGATCTTCCGAACCCTTGAAGCCGAGCTTGTTGTTGTCGCCGTTCACCATCGAAGTGGTGGAACCGGTGGTCTTGGACACGGCCAGATCCAGCGCGCCGTAGATGGTAACTTGTGATTGTGCTTGAGCAACACCAGCGAATGCGCCGAGAACTGCAAGTGCGAGTAGGGATTTTTTCATTTGATAGTCCTTTAAGTGAAATCTGTGAAAATCCGTAAATGTCGGTCGTGCTAAACAATCGGATGAGTGAACATTAATGGCTGGACGACAAGTCTTCAGTGGATTGGTCGACTATGTCGCTGTGATTTGGTCGAAACTGCAAAAACGGGATATCTATGTTGTATTTTTGTAACGCGACAATCATGGAAATGTTGGGAAGTTGGCACGTTTGGTGTAGATGCTTGTCTATTTATCTTTGGCATCCTGATAACTAATGCGGCGAAAAATAAGACTTTTAGCCAATTCTGGCGGCGATTTTTGTGCAGGGCAAAAATACCTGGTGTATCAGTAACCGTCTTTTAACAATGTGTTGATAGTGTGAGTCCTCTTGTTGTAACAAAGCGACTCTTCTAAATTAAATTTCCACATTTTTCAAATAAGGTTGAACTAACGTCTCATACTTTTGTCTTCACAGGGTCTTAACAAGAACACAATCAGCTATGGCAAATCGTGAGGAACTGGCAATCATTCGTGGTGCCCGCGGCGGTCAGGTGACGTCGCAACTGGCGCTCGGAAAACGTTATCTGTTCGGCGGCGAAGGCCTGCCGCACAGCGTTCCGACGGCGCTGCATTGGTTGGATCGGGCCGCGCGTCAGGAATGCCAGGAAGCCTGGATGTTGATCGGCAGCCATATCCCGTTTGCTGTGGCGCAGCAAAGCGCCGATCCGGTCGCGTTATGTATTTGGTACGAACGCGCTTTTGATGCCGGCGTGCCGGAAGCGGGACTGGTGTTGTCCCGGCTGGTGCTGGCGCAGGACCAGCAGGTGGTGGAGCACGCGCTGCGTGACAAGGCGCTCAAGGCGCTGCAGGCGGCCGCCCATGCCGGCCTGGCCGATGCGCAATGGCTGTTGGCGCAACACACCGCTGCCGATCTGACCACGATTTACAACGCTGGCGAACAGCCGTCGCCCGAGGAGCCGTCGGCGCAAGGGGTGACGCCCGAGGCGACAATCGCTGCCGCAGATCAAGAGGCGACGCTGGAATGGGCGGTGCGCGCGGCCGACGGCGGCGTGCTGCAGGCCCAGCGCGCGATGGCCGACCATGCATGGGAAATCGGCGATCACGCCGGTTTTCTGCGTTGGGCGCTGCCGCTGGCACGCCAGGTGGTGTATCGCGGCCAGTTTCAGATGCATGGGGCCGATGCGCCCAAACTCGCCACCCGCTATTTAACTGACGAAGACGTCAAATTGCTGTCGCGCTGCGCCCAGATCCTGACGCTGACCGGTGACGGCGAGCCGGTCGAGCCGGTCGATCCGGCCGAGGTGCACCGTTTCTGGGAAATCGCCGCGCAGGAAGAGGACAAGAGCGCGCAACTCGCGCTGGGGCTGTGGTTTGCCAGAATGGATGCCGACGGTATTCGGATCGCGTCCGGGTCCGGCGCATCGGCCAATTTCAAGAAGGCGATCCGCTGGTTGACCCTGGCCGGCGAACAGGGTCTGGCGGATGCCTGGTATGCGTTGTCGCGCATTTATTTGAAACCGGAATTTTCGCAGCGCAGTGTCGCAATGGCGCAAACCCACCTGGAGCGCGCCGCCGAAATGGGCCATGGCACGGCGCAGCTGGAATGCGGCGCCAGCGCCTGGCGCACCCGGCGCACCCAGGGCGGCGAGGCCAACGATGTGCGTGCGGTGTACTGGCTGCAAAAGGCGGCGGCGCAGGGTAGCACCGACGCGGTTGCACTGCTGGAAAAAATCGCGCTGCGGGCCCGCCCCGCCGCGTGGGCCGAACAGGCGTTGCGCCAGTTGACGCGCGACCAGATCAACAGCCATCCGTTCGTGGCGGCGCGCATCGAACTGGCCGCACTGTTCGGCCTGTCGCGCGCCGAGGCCCTGCTACTGGATTTGAATAGCGCAGACCAGGGACATTGCCTGCTGGTCGATATTCGGGCCAATTACGGTCGCAGCAAGCGCTACCTGATTTTGCTCGAAACCGGCCAGGAGCGGCAGGTGCTGGACCGCATCACACGCTTGTTCGAGGATGTCGATTGCGGCGTCAACGGACCGGAAGGCAATTACCGGCAACGGCTGTACCGCTTGAAGAGCCTGCTGCCCAGCGCTGATCAGGCCGATCCAGCCGAGGCGGAACAGGACGAGCAGCTGGCAGCGGCCTGGGGTTAGGCCCTCGCCCGCAGCGCATCCACAGGTTGCGCGCGATCAGATCTCGATTTCACCTTCAAACACGCTGACCGCCGGGCCTGTCATCAGTACCGGCTGGCCGACACCGGCCCATGCGATCGACAGCTGGCCACCGCGGGTCTCGACCCGAACCGGCGACGCCAGCAGGCCGCGCCGGATTCCGGCCACCACCGCCGCGCAGGCGCCGGTGCCGCAGGCCAGCGTTTCGCCGGCGCCGCGCTCATAGACCCGCAGCTTGATCCTATGCCGGTCGACCACTTGCATGAACCCGGCATTGACGCGGCGCGGAAAGCGCGGATGGTGTTCGATCAGCGGTCCGTCGACCGCGACCGGCGCGCGCTCGGCGTCGGCGACCTGCTGCACCGCATGCGGATTACCCATTGACACCACCGACACCAGCACGGTTTTGTGCTGCGCCGCCGCTTTCGGCAGACTCGGCTGCGCCAGCGCGTATTCAATTTCAAGCGCAAGATCAAGCGGCCACAGCGTGTCGTCGCCCTCGGCCCGGGCCTGCAGGCCGGCGGCATCGAACGGCACCTCGGCCGGGTTCAGCACCGGTGCGCCCATGTCCACCGTCACATTGCCGTCGGCTTCAAGCCGCGGTTCGATCAGGCCGGCCATGGTCTCGACCCGGATACAGGTCTTGGCGGTCAGCTTTTTGTCGGTGACGAAGCGCACAAACGCGCGTGCGCCGTTGCCGCACTGCTCGACCTCGCCGCCGTCGGCGTTGTAGATCCGGTAGCGGAAATCGACGCCGGGCGTGTTCGACGGTTCGACCACCAGCATCTGGTCGGCGCCGACGCCGAAGCGGCGGTCGGCCAGCTGCTGCCACTGCGCAGGGCTGAAATCGATATGCTGGTTGATCGCGTCGATGACCACGAAGTCATTGCCGGCGCCGTGCATTTTGGTGAATTTGAGTTTCATATGGCGATTATAAGGGTCGGCGCGTGATGTCCGTAACTGCGGGCCCGATGTTGCTGCGTCAGTGTAACTATTTAGCCTGCAGTGAAGGGTTGAATGATTGGCACACAAAAGTCCGGTCATCTTGAGCAAATCCGTTCGCCCTGAGTAGGTCCGTTCGCCCTGAGTAGCGAAGCGTATCGAAGGGAGCGTATCGAAGCCTTCGATACGCCCGATGGGCTACTCAGGACGAACGGCTTGTTGGGATTGCTAGATCAATGCTAGCTGCGCGCTGAACAATTCCGCGGCAGTAGAATTTGTGGGGAGTATGCCTCAAAATACCGGTTGAGCCGCTGATGTTATCTGCGGCGTTTAAATATACATCTACCAGTATATTTTAGGTGCCGGGGCGGCTGCGGAGCCAGCATTTTGGCCTCAAGACTGCAGCGGCAGCGTCGCCGGGCCTTCATGCTCGTACACGCTCGGCACGCCCGGCGGACGCGTCTTGAAGCGCTTGTGGGCCCAGAAATATTCGGACGGTGCCTCCAGCACGCGCGCTTCGATGAAGGCATTCATTTGGCGCGTCGCGGCGACCATATCGTCGCCCGGATAGTTTTCCCATGCCGGATAGAACCGTACCTTCCAGCCCTGATAATTGGGCAGGAAAGTCGCGATCACCGGGATCACCTTGGCACCGGTGGCGGCGGCGATGCGCGCCGGCGCGGTCAAGGTAGCGGCCGGCGTACCGAAGAACGGAATGAATTCCGCATCCTTCTCGCCGAAGTCCATATCGGGCAGCATGAAGAACGGCAGGCCGCTGCGTAGCGCGCGGATGATCGGTTTCACGCCTTCGGCGCGCGAGAACAGCTTACTCGGATGAAAGCGCGAACGGCCGCGGCGCAGCGCGGCGTCGAACACCTTGCTCTTCTGGCTGGCGTAAATCGAGCAGCCTGCCACCTCGAGCGCGACCGCCATGCCGCCGACGTCGAGGCTGACGAAATGCGGGCACAGCAGGATGGTCGGGCCGGCGGCGATCTGTTCGAACGGGAAGGCCGGCTCGACCTGGATCAGCCGGCGCAGCCGCGCCTCCGGCGCCCACCACAGGATGCCGCGCTCCAGCACGCTGCGCGCATAGGCCTGGAAATGCTGCTTCGCAATGGCGCTGCGCTGTGCGTCGGACAGGTCCGGCAGGCATAGCCGCAGATTGGTCAGCGTGATATGACGGCGCGCCGGCACGAGCGCGAACAGCAGGCTGCCGACCGCTTCGCCGACGCGTCCCAGCAGCGGCAGCGGCAACCAGTGCAGCAGCCACATCAGGGCCAGTAACAGTCTCATCGGGGCTCCTGTTGCGAATGCGGATCAGGCGCTGTGCCCGCTGCGTTCGGTTCCGCGGCGGCGGCGACGCCGCTCGGGGTCTTGTAGCGGTTGTAGCTCCACAGGTACTGCGCCGGACAGCGTGCGATCAGTTTTTCCATCGCCAGATTGATCGCGCGCGCCTGCTGTTCGGCGCTGTCGCCCAGCACTTCGCCGAATGGCGCAAAGCGGATCACAAAGCCTGCGCCGTGCGGCAGCCGCTCGGCATACGACAGGATGATCGGGGCACCGGTCATCTGCTGCAGTTTGGCCGACAGCGTCATGGTGTAGGCCGGTTTGCCGAAGAAATCGGCCCACACGCCTTCGCCATGCTGCGGCACCTGGTCCGGCAGCAGGCCGATCGCCTCGCCCTTTTTCAGCGCCTTGAGCAGGCTGCGCACACCGGACAGATTGGCCGGCGCCAGCAGCAGATTGCGCCGCGCCCGTGCGCCTTCGATCAGGGGTTTCAGCGCTGCCTTGCGCGGCGGCCGGTACAGCGCGGTCAATCGGGTTTGCGCGGCGATCGCTTGTGCGATGATTTCAAAGCAGCCCAGGTGCGGCGTCAGGAAGATGACACCGCGTTTGGCATCGAGCGCGGCCTGCGCCAGTTCCCAGTTTTCGATGCGGGCGCTGCTTAGTACCCGCTGCGGCGGAGCGCACCAGACGAAGGTCAGTTCGAGGATGTTCTTGCCCGATTCGCGGATTGCCGTCGGCAGATGCTGCGCGTAGCCGGCGCGGCCCAGGTTGTCGCGCAACCGCCGCCGGTAGGACGGCGAAGCCAGGTATACCAGCCAGCCGAGCGCGCTGCCGAGCGCGTGCAGCACGGATAACGGCAGGGTCGACAGCAGGCGAAACAGGGTGACAAGCATAGGGAAGACCGGCCTAACGAGGAATCGATAGCGTTGAGGACGCGCAAGGACACAAAACTGCAAGAGGCGTAAAATAGCACATTGGAGCAGGGCAATGAGTCCGCTGCGCCAGATTTATCCGCCGAGTTAATAGACAACTTGCGAGGCGGAATACAAATTTCGCTAAAGCGTCGCAGGCTCATTCGGTTGGCTGCGACAGTGTCACTAACGCGTCACCAACTTGTTATGGAGTTTGCAATGTCAAATGATTATCTATTTACCTCTGAGTCGGTGTCGGAGGGCCATCCGGACAAGGTCGCCGACCAAATTTCCGATGCCATTCTCGATGCCATCCTGACTCAGGACCCGACCGCCCGCGTCGCCGCCGAAACCCTGTGCAACACCGGTCTGGTGGTGCTGGCCGGTGAAGTGACCACGCACGCCAATGTCGATTACATCCAGGTTGCGCGCGAAACGATCAAGCGCATCGGCTACGACAACACCGATTTCGGCATCGACTATCGCGGTTGCGCGGTGCTGGTCGGCTATGACAAGCAGTCGCCGGACATCGCGCAGGGCGTCGATGAAGGCAAGGGCCTCGACCTCGATCAGGGCGCCGGCGATCAGGGCCTGATGTTCGGCTATGCCTGCGACGAGACGCCGGAACTGATGCCGGCCGCGATCTACTACGCACACCGGCTGGTCGAGCGCCAGTCGCAACTGCGCAAGGACGGCCGCCTGCCGTGGCTGCGCCCGGACGCCAAATCGCAGGTCACCTTGCGCTACGTCGACGGTCGCCCGGTCGCGGTCGACACCGTGGTGTTGTCGACCCAGCACGCGCCGGAGATGGAGCACAAGGCGATCGAGGAAGCCGTGATCGAAGAAATCATCAAGGCGGTGCTACCGCGCGAATGGCTGGTCAACACGCGCTATCTGGTGAACCCGACCGGCCGCTTCGTGGTCGGCGGCCCGCAGGGCGATTGCGGCCTAACCGGCCGTAAGATTATCGTCGACACCTATGGCGGCGCCTGCCCGCACGGCGGCGGCGCGTTTTCCGGCAAGGATCCGTCCAAGGTCGACCGCTCGGCTGCCTATGCGGCGCGCTACGTCGCCAAAAACATCGTCGCCGCCGGTCTGGCGCGCCAGTGCCAGATCCAGGTCAGTTACGCGATCGGCGTCGCCAAGCCGATCAATATCACGGTCTACACCGAAGGCACCGGCGTCATTTCGGACCTGCAGATCGCGGCGCTGGTACAGGAACATTTCGACCTGCGTCCGAAAGGCATCGTGCAGATGCTCGACCTGCTGCGGCCGATTTATCAAAAGACCGCCGCCTACGGTCATTTCGGCCGCGAAGAGCCGGAATTTACCTGGGAACGCACCGACAAGGCCGCAGCGCTGCGTGCCAGCGCCGGGCTGTAACGACTACCGGCCAGACCCATGAAAAACGCGCTCATCGCAGGATGAGCGCGTTTTTTTGTGCCGCCATTATTGAGCCGCCGTCGGGCAGTGCTGTTGTGCCGATGGCAACCGCACCGCGACCCACCTCACCTGCGGCTCCTGTTCGCTGGCGATGTTGGCGGGCAAGGCACCAGTGGTTCTGTCTATCGTGGGATACCAGCAAGACAAATTCGCCCATATCTACGGTATAATTTCACCCCCAAGGAGCGATGCAGCGCGGCACAGCCGCGCCAGGCTTGGACCGCATTTCCGCAACGGCGCTCACGTTACTTTTTTTCTAACGAAAGGAGGGCGTGATGAACGCCGTCGTATCTCAAGCTAGCGCAGCAAAAATCCATCATTCCGAGTTGCACGATACGCACGATTACCACGTGGCCGACATCAGTCTGGCCGCCTGGGGCGACAAGGAAATCCGCATCGCCGAAACTGAAATGCCGGGCCTGATGGCGATCCGCGAAGAGTTCGCGGCGGCACAGCCGTTGCAGGGCGCGCGCATTACCGGCTCGCTGCACATGACGATCCAGACCGCGGTGCTGATCCAGACCCTGAAAGCGCTCGGCGCGCAGGTGCGCTGGGCCTCGTGCAACATTTATTCCACGCAAGACCACGCCGCCGCCGCGATTGCCGCTGGCGGCACGCCGGTGTTTGCGTTCAAGGGCGAGAATCTCGACGAGTACTGGGACTTCACGCATCGCATCTTCGAGTGGCCGGGCGACGCCCACACGCAGCAGGCCAACATGATCCTCGACGACGGCGGCGACGCCACGCTGCTGCTGCATCTGGGCGCGCGCGCCGAGCAGGATGCCAGCGTGCTCGAGCATCCCGATTCGGAAGAGGCGGTGTGCCTGTTCAATGCGATCAAGAACAAGCTGGCCGGTGCGCCGAAGTGGTACTCGACCCGCCTGGCGCAAATCAAGGGCGTGACCGAGGAAACCACCACCGGCGTGCATCGTCTGTACCAGATGCACAAGGAAGGCAAGCTGGCGTTCCCGGCGATCAACGTCAACGATTCGGTCACCAAGTCCAAGTTCGACAACCTGTACGGCTGCCGTGAATCGCTGGTCGATGGCATCAAGCGCGCGACCGACGTGATGATCGCAGGCAAGGTCGCGGTGATCGCCGGTTACGGCGATGTCGGCAAGGGTTCGGCGCAGGCCATGCGCGCACTGTCGGCGCAGGTCTGGGTCACCGAGATCGACCCGATCTGCGCACTGCAGGCGGCGATGGAAGGCTATCGCGTGGTGACGATGGATTACGCGGCCGAACGCGGCGACATCTTCGTGACCTGCACCGGCAATTATCACATCCTGACACACGACCACATGCGCCGCATGAAGGATCAGGCGATCGTCTGCAACATCGGCCACTTCGACAATGAAATCGACGTCGCGGCACTCAAGCAATACCCGTGGGAAAACATCAAGCCGCAAGTCGATCACGTGATTTTCCCCGACGGCAAGCGCATCATCCTGCTGGCCGAAGGCCGGCTGGTCAATCTCGGTTGCGGCACCGGTCATCCGTCGTATGTGATGAGCTCGTCGTTCGCCAACCAGACCATCGCCCAGATCGAGTTGTATGCCAATACTGCGGCTTACCCGGTTGGCGTGTACACGCTGCCGAAACATCTGGATGAAAAGGTCGCGCGTCTGCAACTGAAGAAACTCAATGCGCAACTGAGCGAGTTGACCGACGAGCAGGCTGCGTATATCGGGGTGAATAAGAACGGCCCCTACAAGGCCGATCATTATCGGTATTGATGGCCTGAGTTCCCTCCCCTTCAAGGGGAGGGCTAGGGGTGTAGCAGGGAATTCAGGCGACATGTCGCCTGCCTGCGGAACGACACTGGCTTGCAAGCCAGTGTGCGCCCTGCAAGGGGGATGGGTTTCTTGCGAGTTCCTGATATTTTTGCAGGCACCCATCCCCATCCCAACCTTCCCCTTGAAGGGGAAGGAGCTTCAAGGCGTCGTTTTACGTTATTTGTTTAACGAAAATTCAATCAAGAAAACGGAGATCCCCATGCGCCTGCTCGCCACTTGGCTGATCAACGCCGTCGCCTTACTGGCGCTGCCCTACCTGATGCATTCCGTGGCGATCGACAGTTTCGTCACCGCGCTGATCGTTGCGCTGGTGCTCGGCTTCGTCAACACCATCATCCGTCCGGTGGTGGTGCTCTTGACCTTGCCGGTGACGTTGCTGACGCTCGGTTTGTTCATCGTCATCATCAACGGCTTGCTGTTCTGGATGGTGGTCAATCTGATCGACGGCTTTCATGTCGCCGGTTTCTGGTCGGCCGTTGGCGGCGCATTGCTGTATGGCGTGATCTCGTGGTCGCTGTCTGCCCTATTATTGAAAAACAATGAACCCGCATAATTTCAGCATAGAATTTTTCCCGCCCAAGACGCCGGAAGGCGCCGAGAAGCTGCGTGTCACCCGCGCCAAACTGGCCGAGTTGCAGCCGACGTATTTTTCAGTCACCTTCGGCGCCGGCGGCAGCACGCAGCAAGGTACGCTCGACACCGTGCTCGAGATCCGGCGCGAAGGGCATGACGCCGCGCCGCACCTGTCCTGTGTCGGCGGCTCGCGCGACTCGATCCGCGCGGTTCTGGAGCAGTACCAATCGCACGGCATCAAGCGGCTGGTGGCATTGCGTGGCGATTTGCCGAGCGGCTATGGTGCGTCCGGCGAATTTCGTTACGCTAATGAGCTGGTCGAATTCATCCGCGCCGAGACCGGCGACTGGTTCCGGATCGAAGTGGCGGCCTACCCCGAAGTGCATCCGCAGGCGCGCTCGCCGCAAGACGACTTGCAGAATTTCGTGCGCAAGATGCAGGCCGGCGCCGATGCCGCGATCACCCAGTATTTTTACAACGCCGACGCGTATTTCCAGTTTGTGGACGCCGCACGAAGGGCGGGCGTGACGGCGCCGATTGTGGCCGGGGTGATGCCGATCACCAACAGCAGCCAGATCATGCGTTTTTCCGAGATGTGCGGCGCCGAGATTCCGCGCTGGGTGCGTCTGAAGCTGCTCAGCTTCGGCGACGACAGCGCGTCGATCAAGGCCTTCGGGCTGGATGTGGTGAGCGCGATGTGCGAGCGTTTGCTGGCCGGCGGCGCGCCTGGGCTGCATTTCTATAGCCTGAACCAGGCCGCCGCGACCAGCGAAATCTGGCGCCGCCTGGTGCGGTAATCGCGGCCCTGACGCAATATATACTCCACCATAGTCCTGCCATTATCCGCAAATAATTGGCGGGAACATTGAATAGACTGGTGGTGGGCGCGTAAATGTCAGAGCAAGCCGGCTTCGGTGACGATCGCATCGAGCGCCACATCATGCGGCGCGGCGGCGAACTCGGCGGCCAGGCAGCGGTAGGCGATGCCGACCGTCTGCGGCCGCGGCGTGGCCGCCAGCGTGCGGTCGTAGTAGCCGCCGCCATAGCCGAGCCGATAGCGCCCGGCATTGAAGCCGACGCAAGGAATTAGCAGCGCCGCCGGACGCTCGACCAGTTGCGGCTCGGCGTGGTTCGAGACGCCCATCGTATCCTTGACCAATTCGTGGTGCGGCGCCCACTGCGCGAACTGCAGCGGCGCATCCGACGCAGTGACCCTGGGCAACGCCAGCGGCATGCCGCGTGCCGCCAGCGTTGCATACAGCGCACGCAGATCCGGTTCGCCCGCCATCGGCCAGTAAATCCCGAGTGAGGCGACCTGCTGCAGGTCCAGCCAGAACAACACCTGGTCGCACAATGCGGCGTCCCATTCACGGCGCTGCTGATCGTGGATGCCGCGCCGCAGCGCCAGCAGGCTGCGCCGCAATGCCGTTTTATCGAGCCCGTTTTCCGGCGTGAGCGCAGCCGGATCGCGTGCTATGCTTGGTTCAAGACTCATGTGCGTAATTCCATTTCCAAGTCAAACGTGCACTTTGTTGTCAGCTCTTGCCTTACTAAACGTAATGTCTGCGAGCCTCCGCCGCGTTCACATTTGATTTAGAAATGGAATAAGCTTTTTTTGTTGTGTTCTTTGTTATATCAAATTCGTTCGGATTGAGAGTCGCGATGTTCCCGAAAAAATGGATCGCCAGCCTGTTGGTGGCTGGCATCCCCGCACTGATGGTGCTGCCGCAGGCGCAGGCGCAAAAGCCAGACGCCAGCTTCTTCGCCAACGACGACGATGTATTCATGGCACTGCGCGACGCCGCGCGCCGCGATGATGCCGACAAGACCGCCGAACTGGCTGGTCGTCTGCCCGATTATGCCATCCCGTCCTACATTGACTATTATCGGCTGAAGCCGCGTATCAAGACCGCATCGGAAGACGAGATCCGGCAATTCCTGACGCGTTATGCCGGCAGCGCGATCGCCGACCGTTTGCGCAACGACTGGCTGCTGGAGCTGGGCCGGCAGCGCGACTGGGCGGGCTTCGACGAGCAATATCCGTTGTTCGCGCTGAACGACGACACCCAGCTCAAATGTTATGCGCTGATGTCGAAGGCGGTCCAGGGCCGGACTGTGGATGCCGACGCGCGCGCGTTGCTGGTGGCGCCGAAGGACTATGGCGACGGCTGCATCGCGTTGATCACCTTGCTGACCCAAAACGGTCAATTCAAGGCCGACGACGTGTGGGCGCAGGTGCGGCTGGCAGTGGAAATCAATGCGCCCGGCGTGGCGCGCCGCATTGCTGCCAATACCGACGCCACCGATCGTCAGCTGTCGCAGGCGCTCGACTTTTCCGCCATCACGGTGGCGCGCGGCCTTGGCGCCGGTCGTACCGCGCATGAGATATATCTGTTGGCACTGGGCCGGGTCGCGCGAAACAGTCCGCCGCAGGCCGCCGATGCACTATCGAGTGTGGCTGACCGGCTGACTGCGCAGGAGCAGGCGCAGGGCTGGGCCCAGATCGCGTTGCAGGCTTCGTATAATCTGGCGCCGGAAGCACGCGACTACTGGCGCCGGGCGCAAGGCGCGACGCTGTCGCTGCACGGCTATCAGTGGCGGGTGCGCAACGCGCTGCGCGCCGGCGACTGGAAGCTGGTGCAGGGCGGCATCGACGCGATGCCGGAAGGCTTGCGCCAGGATCCGGCCTGGGTCTATTGGCACGGCCGCGCATTGCAACAGGACCGGACCTCGGCCGCCAGCCAGGAGCTGGCACAACAGCAATTCACATCGATCGCCGACCAGACCAATTTCTACGGCCAGCTGGCGCTGGAAGAGCTGGGCCAGCAGATCACGGTGCCGAATGCGCCGTTGCCGTTGACTGCGGACGAAATCGCACCGATGGCAACCAACACCGGCTTCCAGCGCGCGCTCAAATTCTTTGCGATGAACCTGCGCTTCGAAGGCACCCGCGAATGGAACTGGGAATTGCGCGGCATGAGCGAGCGCGAACATCTGGCGGCGGCTGAATTCGCGCGCCAGAACAATGTGCTGGACCGGATGGTGAGCACCTCGGAGCGCACCAAGACCGAAGTCGATTTCAGCCAGCGCTTTCCGACCCCGCACAGAGACATCATGCAGGAGATGACGCAAAAACTCGGGCTCGACATGGCCTGGGTCTACGGTCTGATCCGGCAGGAATCGCGCTTCATCAACAATGCCCGCTCGCAAGTCGGCGCGTCCGGCCTGATGCAGATCATGCCGGCGACGGCCAGTTATGTCGCGAAGAAAATCGGCTTCGGCGACTACAGCCGCGACCGGGTTAACGAGATCAATACCAACATCCTGCTCGGCACCAATTACCTGAGCATGGTGCTGGACGACCTGGACGGCTCGCAGGCACTGGCCACCGCCGCCTACAACGCCGGCCCGGGCCGTTCCCGCGCCTGGCGCGCGAGCTTGAGCGGACCGGTCGAGGGCGCGATCTTCGCGGAGACCATCCCGTTCGCCGAGACCCGCGGCTATGTGAAAAACGTGCTGTCGAACGCGACCTACTATGCCGCGCTGTTCGAGCACCAACCGCAATCGCTGAAGGCGCGGTTGGGAACCGTAACACCGAAGGGGTTTGTCGCCAGCGAATTGCCTTGACCTGTATCAATCGATGTGGAGGGCGCGAAAATGACATACCGTATGGTCCTGGTCATCGGTGGCACCGGATTCATCGGCAGCCACATCGTCGCGCAACTGGCGGCGGCGGGGGTTAGCATCGTGGTGCCGACCCGTCACTATGAACGCGCCAGGCACCTGCTGGAGCTGCCCACGGTCGATCTGGTCCAGGCCGATGTACACGATGCCGCAGCGCTGCATCAATTGATGCAGGACGTTGATGCCGTCATTAACCTGGTCGGGATTCTGCATTCCAGGCCGGGCGTGCCCTACGGTCCGGACTTTGCGGCTGCCCATGTCGCGCTGCCGACGAAAATTGTCGCGGCTTGTGCCGCCACCGGGGTCACGCGTTATTTGCACATGAGCGCGCTGGGGGCGTCGCTCACGGCCGCTTCGATGTACCTGCGCTCCAAGGCCGATGGCGAGACCGCGGCCTTTTCCCGGCCCGAAGTGAAGACCACCGTGTTCCGGCCGTCGGTGGTGTTCGGGGCCGAGGACCATTTTCTGAATATGTTCGCGGCGATGCAAAAATGGTTTCCGGTGATCCCGCTCGGTGCGGCGGACGCAAAATTTCAGCCGATTCATGTCGAGGATGTGGCCCGCGCCTACGTCCATGCGCTGGATAACCCCAGGACCATCGGTCAGGTGTATGAGCTGGCCGGACCCAAGGTGTATACCCTGCGCAAACTGGTGCAGCTGGCCGGACAGTACTCGGGCCATGCGCGCCCGGTGATCGCTCTGCCCAGTACGTTGGCGCGCTGGCAGGCATGGCTGCTTGAGCATGCGCCGGGCGAGCCGCTGATGACGCGCGACAATTTGGACTCGATGCGCTGCGATAATGTCGCCAGTGGCCCGATCGCAGCCGAACTCGACATCCAGCCCGCCGCGCTGGAGGCAGTCGCTCCACATTATCTGGCGGGGCGCGATCAGAGTGGCCGACTGGATGCCTATCGGCGTAATGCCAAACGTTAATCAAACTACCAACAAATCCCTAGAAAGGATGCAATGCAGACCACGGAACTAGACCAGACCCTGTCCGAGACGCTCAAGGATGCCAACAAAACCGGCCTGAAATTGGTTATCGCCAACAAGAATTACTCGTCATGGTCGATGCGGGCATGGGTCGCCATGCGGGCATTCGGCATACCGTTTGAAGAAATCCGCATCCTGTTCGACCGGCCCGACACTGCCACGCGGATCGCCGAATATTCGTCTGCCGGGCGGGTGCCGGTGCTGCTCGCCGGTGACCTCACGATCTGGGATTCGCTGGCGATCTGCGAGTACCTGGCCGAACAGTTTCCGGAGAAAAACATGTGGCCGCGGGACGTGGCGGCGCGCGCGATCGCGCGCAGTGTCTGTGCCGAGATGCACTCCGGTTTTGCCGCACTGCGCTCGGACATGTCGATGAGTTTGCGGATGAGCCTGCCGGGCAAGGGGCGAACGCCTGGCGCGCAAGCCGACATCGGGCGCATCAGCGAGATCTGGGAGGATTGTCTGGCCCGCTTTGGCCATCATCGATTCCTGTTCGGCGAATTCTCGATCGCCGATGCCTACTTCGCCCCGGTCGTGATGCGCTTCCGGATCTATGCGGTGACGCTGGCACCGGCCTTGCAAGCCTATGCCGATCGCGTCAGCGCCCACCCGGCGGTGGCGCAGTGGTTGCAGGAGGCGCTGGCCGAGACTGAAGTCGCGCCCGAGCATGACGCCGAGCTGGAATAATTATCTGCCGTTGTTGACAAGCTAATCCATTGATGAAGATTTATACCGTCGGCGGCGCGATTCGTGACGCGCTGCTCGGCTTGCCGGTACAGGACCGCGACCATGTCGTGGTGGGCGCCACCCCCGACCAGATGGTGGCGCGCGGCTTCACGCCGGTCGGCAAGGATTTTCCGGTCTTCCTGCATCCGCGCACGCACGAGGAATACGCGCTGGCACGCACCGAGCGTAAGACCGCGCCGGGCTACAAGGGCTTTGTATTTCACACGGCGCCGGAGGTGACGCTGGAGCAGGATCTGATCCGGCGCGATCTGACCATCAATGCGATGGCACGCTTGCAGGACGCCGATGGCCAGGAGGTGGCGGACGCGCCGATCGTCGATCCGTTCGGCGGTCAGGCCGATTTGCAGGCCCGCGTGTTGCGCCATGTGTCGGCCGCGTTCGCCGAGGACCCGGTGCGGATACTGCGGGTGGCACGGTTTGCCGCGCGCTTTGCCGAATTTACGGTGGCGCCCGAAACCAATGCCTTGATGCAGCAGATGGTGGCCAACGGTGAAGTCGACGCGCTGGTGCCGGAGCGGGTCTGGCAGGAACTGGCACGCGGTCTGATGGAGGCGACGCCGTCGCGCATGTTTGCCGTGCTGCGCGATTGCGGCGCGCTGGCGCGAATCCTGCCCGAACTCGGTGCACTGTGGGGCGTGCCGCAACCGGCCGCGCATCATCCGGAAATCGATACCGGTGTGCACGTGATGCTGGTGGTCAATTATGCGGCCCGGCAGCAGCACCCGCTGCCGGTGCGCTTCGCGGCATTGCTGCATGATCTGGGGAAGGGCGCGACGCCGCCAGCCGAATGGCCCAAGCATCACGGGCATGAAGGCGACGGCGTGAAACTGGTCGATGCGCTGTGCCAGCGCCTGCGCATACCGGGCGACTGCCGCGAGCTGGCGCTCATGACGGCACGCGAACATGGCAACGTCGGGCGCGCACTGGAATTGCGCGCCGATACCATCGTCACGCTGTTCGAGCGTTGCGATGCGTTCCGCAAGCCGCAGCGTTTTGCCGACATGCTGGCCGCGGCCGAATGCGATTTCCACGGTCGCGGTGTCGGCGCCGGGATTGCCGAATTTGCCGCACGCCCTTTCCCGCAGGCGGCGCATTTGCAGCGCGCCTTGGCCGCGGCGCAACAGGTCGATGCCGGTGCGATCGCCGCACAGGCTGCGCAGCGGTATCCGGGCCAACCGCAACGGATTGCCGAGGCGATCCACGCGGCACGGGTGGCCGCCGTGACTGGAATGGCGCCGTGACGATCCAGCGCTTGCGCCTTGTGCTGGTGGCGGTGCTGATGCCGGCAGCAATGCTGATGCTGGCATTTCTGTATAGCAAGACGCAGGCGCTCGATGTCGATCTGCAAAATCAGATTGAAAAGGATATCCGCCAGTTGCGCCAGTTCGACGCCGAATTGGATGTCAACCTCCTGCGCGCGCGCCTCGGCACCAGTGCCGACTACGCCAAGCTGAAACTGCCGCTGAACCCTCTACAGAGCCTGGAACAGGATCTGGGCCAGGCGTCCTACACCAAACAGTCAGCGCTGCTGCAGCAGGCGCTGCAGCAACTGAAGGTCAGCTTCGGGCTCAAGCAGCTGCTGGTCGGGCAGTTCCTGGCACAAGATGCAACGCTGAAAGACGCGATCATCAACTTTCCCGGCGCGATTGCACAGTTTCAGGCGCTGCTGGTCAAGACCGCGGCCACCGGCTCGCCGCTGGAGGGCCAGTTGCTCGACGCGCTGGGCAACAAGGTCAATAATCTGCTGACCGTGATCTTCCGCTTCAATCTGACGCCGGATCAGGCGCTGGGCGAGCAGACCATCGCCGCGATCGACGAGATCGAACGCTATCAGACGGCCTATCCGCCCGATGTCCGACTGCGGCTGGAGCAGGTGCTGCGGCATGCGCGCACCATCCTCAGCCAGCGCATTGTCGAAGACCAGCTGATCGCCAACATCGCTGCCGCGCCGACCGTGGTCAGCGTAAATGCGCTCAGCAGCGCGCTGGACCAGGTGTTCACCCAGGCACTCGACGACAAGCAGCGCTATCGCAGCTACCTGTTCGCCTACGCCGGTGTGTTGCTGGTGCTGTTGCTGTATCTCGGCCTGCGCCTGGTGAAAAGCTATCAGGTGATCGCGCAGGTCAACAAACGCCTGCAGGCATCCAACGAGACACTGGAACGGCGCGTCGCCGAACGCACCGCCGCGCTGGAACAACAATCGGCACAGATGAAGCAGCTGGCCACGCGCGATGCGCTGACCGGCCTGATCAACCGACGCCAACTGATGGACCTGCTGGCGCATGCATTGCAGCGCGCCGAGCGCCGTGCCAGCGTGGTAGTCGTGATGTTCTTCGATCTGGACGGCTTCAAGGCGGTCAACGATACCTATGGCCACGCTTGCGGCGATCTGGTGTTGCAGGAAGTCGCACAGCGGGTGCAGCGCCATATGCGGCAGGAGGATTGGCTGGCCCGACTCGGTGGCGACGAATTCGTGATCCTGCTGGAGGAGGTCCGCACCCGCGACGGTGCATTGCGGGTTGCGGAAGAGACGCTCACTGAAATCGAGAGCATCACCCAGATCGACGGCCACCCGATTGCGATTTCGGCCAGCATCGGCATCAGCAGCGCATTGGGTCGCGCCAGCATCCGTGTCACGCCCGATGAGCTGCTGAACCAGGCAGACCACGCGATGTACCAGGCCAAGCAGGACGGCAAGCGCTGCTATCGGTTCAGTGCCGATGCGAACTGGAGCGAGGCGACCTAGCAGGCGGTCGGACTTGCGGCTCGGCGCCCCCGGAGCATCGGCCGCAAAATGCGCCGAACGGACGATATCTCACCGATTTTTGCTCAATCGCACGCTATTGGCGCTCAAATCGGGCAAAATTTGTCCTGGCTCGGTGCATTTTTCGCGTCGATTCCGCAACGCCGACAGCCGCCCGGCGTGTTGCCGACGGTGCTGATTACCATCGACTATTCCTGCGCTGCGGACTGCCTCGGCGAGAAACCCGACCAGGGACTACAATGCAATGGTGCGGCGCACAAAAAGCGCCACCTCCGTCCCATCGTCCAGCTACCAGAAGGACTGCAGATGAACCCCAACGATCCAAACCAGAAGGATGACACCCCGCTTGACGCGACCCTTGCCGAGGCGCGCAGCATACCGTCGGTGCGGGTCAAGGAACTGGCTGAGCGCGATCGCCGGCGGATGCTGAACCATTTTCTTGCGCTCGACCAGGACGACCGGCTGCTGCGGTTTGGTTCGGTGCTGCCGGACGAGATCATCACGACGTATGTGCAGAAGATCGACTTTGCGCACGATACCGTGTTCGGCGTCTACAACAGCAAGTTCAAGCTGGTTGGGGTCGGTCATCTGGCATTCGCTGCGCGCGATGAGCGGCCGGACCTGAGCGTCGCCACCACCAAGGACAAGGTCGCCGAATTCGGCGTCTCGGTATCGGCCAGCGCGCGCGGCCTGGGTGTCGGCAGCAAGCTGTTCGAGCGCGCGGCGATCCATTGCCGCAATGCCGACGTCGACACGCTCTACATGCATTGCCTGTCGTCGAATCAGACCATGATGCATATCGCGAAGAAGGCCGGCATGCAGATCCAGCGCGATTACGGCGAAGCCGATGCCTACCTGCAAATACCGCCGGCCAGTCCGGGCAGCATGCTGAAGGAAGCGGTCGAGGAACAGGTTGCCAGCCTCGATTACGCGCTTAAGGCGAATACCCGCGCCGCCACCAAATGGCTGGGAAAACTGCCTGGACTGAAAGACAACTGAGCGCGCATCAACTGCGGCGAAGTGTGGGTGCTGAATATACTGGCGACAGTATTTTTAAATCCGCCGCGGATTCAGACACGAAGTGCAACTTTGATTATTCGGTTGAAGGGCCAGATGCGGTAGCATTCGCGCCTTTTGACCAGCCAGTCGAAAGTTGCCGAATATGCGCTACA
>NZ_JBHRTP010000021.1:8513-11893 GCF_042646465.1 Pseudundibacterium arcticum | reverse complement strand
GAACTCGCGTCCTATCTCAACCTGTCCCCAGAAACCCTCAGCCGACTCAAACATCAGGGCAAAATCTGAGGTCCAGTGCGCCAACCAAACTGCAACACCAGGATCACCGGCGTTGTTGAACAAGTCGATAGGCCGCAAAAAATTAACAATTTGGCATGATTCAACGCGATTTCACGTGCAGAGAAGTGCTTGCCTTACCAACATAACGAGAACCGTCGTCGTACGGTCGAAAAATCTCGCCATAAAGTCACGAATGGGATCGGGTACAACGACGCGCGTTACGGCGACGTGGCGGTATCAGGATCCTGTGTACGGACGAGGCGATGGCCGAGTGCCGTCCAGCCAGGAAGGGACCCGCGTTGGCCTGCAGCCACACCCTTCCAGACCTTCACGGGCGTCGGTGGCTACGATCGCGAACCGGTTTCTCACGCTGTTTTAAGCATGCAACCCGCTGCACATGATTTCGTTGCACCGCACAAGACGGCATCCGTTCAGGCGCTGCCGATACCCGACGGGAGCAGCATATTCAACGGCGCGATGAGCCAGTTGTGGTTTCAGTAACCCGCATACCTAGACTTCGAGCATGATTTTTCCCACATGCGAACTTGCTTCCATCAGCGCATGGGCTTGAGCGGCCTGCTGCAGCGGGAAGGTTTTATAAATAACCGGCTTGATTTTCCCGGATTCGATCAAAGGCCAGACATGTTGCCGTAATTGGGACGCGATGGCTGCCTTGAACGCGACTGGACGCGGACGCAGCGTTGAGCCGGTCACTGTCAAGCGACGAAGCAAAATCTGTCCCAAACTGACATTTGCTTTACCGCCGCCGAGCAATGCTATGAACACCAGGCGTCCATCATCGGCCAGGCAGTTAATTTCGCGCGGGACATAATCGCCACCCACCATATCGAGAATTACGTCGGCGCCCTTGCCATCGGTGGACGATTTGACGATCTCGACAAAATCTTCTGTCCGATAATTGATGCCGCGTTCCGCCCCGAGCGCTTCGCACGCACGGCATTTCTCATCGGAACCCGCGGTTGCAAAAACACGGTGTCCAAACGCTGTCGCAAGCTGGATCGCAGTCACGCCGATGCCCGATGAGCCGCCTTGCACCAGCAGGGTTTCGCCATCTGCCAGCATTGCGCGGTCGAATACATTGCTCCATACGGTGAAGAACGTCTCAGGCAGGGATGCCGCTTCAATCGGAGTCAATCCCTTCGGTACAGGCAGACAGAGTTCAATCGATGCTGCGCAATATTCCGCATAGCCGCCGCCTTGTACCAGCGCGCAGACCAGTTGTCCCTTTGTGAAACCGCTGCCGGCTAAATCGCCATCGACAATTTCTCCTGCTACTTCCAGTCCGGGAAGGTCCGATGCGCCGGGAGGAACCGGATAATTGCCGGTGCGCTGCAGCACGTCCGGGCGATTCACGCCGGCCGCATGTACCTTGATCAGGACCTGGCCAGCTTGAAGTGCCGGCAGCGGCCGTTCGCACATCTGCAATACCCCGGGTGCTCCGGGTTGGGTGATTTCAATCGCGAGCATGGATGGAGTCCTCTGTGAAGTAACAAATGATCAACGATACAGCAGGGAGAATTTTTGCGCAGCGGCTTCAGAATCGACGGCCATGTAAATGCTGCGATCGCCTTTCAAGCGTGTCATATCACACGTCCCGCCATCGGCGATGAAGGCGATGCGGCGAAACGTTTTGGAATCCGTCCGGCCAGATACGCATCGCGTCCCGCTTCCACTGCCAGGCGCATTGCGCGTGCCATCCTGATAGGATCGTGCGCGCCGGCAATCGCGGTATTCATCAACACGCCGTCGCATCCGAGCTCCATCGCGATGGCTGCATCCGATGCAGTGCCGACGCCGGCATCGACCAGCACCGGGATCGTCGATTGCTCGATGATTAGCGATAGATTCCACGGATTCAGGATGCCCATGCCGGAGCCGATCAAGGACGCCAGCGGCATCACCGCCACGCAGCCGATCTGCTCCAGCATCTTCGCCTGGATCGGATCGTCGCTGCAGTACACCATCACATCGAACCCATCCGCCACCAGCGTCTCGGCCGCCTTCAAGGTCTCCGGCATATTCGGGAACAGCGTCTTCTCGTCGCCCAGTACTTCGAGCTTGACCAGCTTGTGCCCATGCAACAATTCACGTGCCAGTTGCAAGGTGTATACCGCATCTTTCGCGTTGTAGCAGCCGGCAGTGTTCGGTAGGATCGTATATTTCGACGGCGGCACTACATCGAGCAGGTTTGGTGCGTTCGGGTCCTGGCCGATATTGACGCGGCGGATCGCGACCGTGATGATGTCGGCACCGCTGGCCTCGGTGGCCAGACGCATTTCTTCCAGGTCGCGGTATTTTCCGCTGCCGACCAGAAGACGCGAGCGGTAGGTTTTGCCGGCGATGGTCAAGCCTTCCTGTTGACTGGCTTGCTGTGGATGATCGTTCAGATTCATGCTTTACTCCTGTTTTTTCGCTCCGTCCCTTCAAGGGGAGGGAAGGGTGCGTCGGTTCAACCTCCGCCAATCGCGCGCACAATATCCACCCGATCACGCGCTTGCAGGGCATGTTGCGGCCATAAATGGCGCGGCACCACTTCACAGTTGACCGCAACGGCAAGCGCTTGATTGGATAACGCCAACGCAGCAATCAAGTCTTGCACGTTCTGGTTTTCCGTCGCCGAATGCGGCACGCCATTGAGTTCAATCGTTATCATTGCGCACCCGCATCCGTCACTGCTTGCGGTAGATTTCCGCGCCGCTCTTGATGAACTCGACCGACTTCACTTCCATCCCCTGCTTGAGCGCGGCAATCTCGCTGATGCCCTGCTTGGCCGCGTATTCGCGCACTTCCTGCGTGATCTTCATCGAGCAGAAATGCGGACCGCACATCGAGCAGAAATGGGCCACCTTGGCCGAATCCTTGGGCAAGGTTTCGTCGTGGAATTCGCGCGCCTTGTCCGGATCGAGACCGATATTGAATTGATCGTCCCAGCGGAATTCAAAACGTGCCTTCGACAGCGCGTTGTCGCGAATCTGGGCGCCGGGGTGACCTTTGGCCAGATCGGCGGCGTGGGCCGCGATCTTGTAGGTGATGATGCCGTCCTTGACGTCGACCTTGTTTGGCAAACCCAGATGCTCTTTCGGCGTGACATAGCACAGCATCGCGGTGCCGTACCAGCCGATCTGGGCGGCGCCGATGCCCGACGTGATGTGGTCGTAGCCCGGTGCGATGTCGGTAGTCAGGGGCCCGAGCGTGTAGAACGGCGCCTCGTGGCATTGTTCCAGTTGCAGGTCCATGTTTTCCTTGATCAGGTGCATCGGCACATGGCCGGGGCCTTCGATCATCACCTGCACGTCATG
>NZ_JBHRTP010000021.1:0-8486 GCF_042646465.1 Pseudundibacterium arcticum | reverse complement strand
CGTAGATCGAGCCCGGACGCAGGCCATCGCCCAGCGAAAACGACACGTCGTAGGCCTTCATGATGGCGCAGATGTCTTCGAAATGCGTGTACAGGAACGATTCCTTGTGATGCGCCAGGCACCACTTGGCCATGATCGAGCCGCCGCGCGAGACGATCCCGGTCAGGCGCGAGGCCGTCATCGGCACATAGCGCAGCAACACGCCGGCGTGGATCGTGAAATAGTCGACGCCTTGCTCGGCTTGCTCGATCAGCGTGTCGCGGTAGATTTCCCAGGTCAGGTCTTCGGCCTTGCCGTTGACTTTTTCCAGCGCCTGATAGATCGGCACGGTGCCGATCGGCACCGGCGAATTGCGGATGATCCATTCGCGCGTTTCGTGGATGTGCTTGCCGGTCGACAGATCCATCACGTTATCGCCGCCCCAGCGGATCGCCCAGGTCATTTTTTCGACTTCTTCGCCGATCGAACTGGTCACCGCCGAGTTGCCGATGTTGGCGTTGATCTTGACCAGGAAGTTGCGACCGATGATCATCGGTTCGATTTCCGGGTGATTGATGTTGGCCGGGATGATGGCGCGGCCGCGGGCAATTTCCTCGCGCACGAATTCCGGCGTGATTTCGGCTGGAATCGCCGCGCCGAACGACTGGCCCGGATGCTGGCGCCCCATCAAGGTGGCCAGCTTGTGGCCCATCGGGCCGGAGGCTTGCAGTTCTTCCAGGTATTCACGGCGCCGCATGTTTTCGCGGATCGCCACGAATTCCATTTCCGGCGTGATGATGCCCTGGCGCGCATAGTGCATCTGCGTGACGTTCTTGCCAGCCAGAGCGCGGCGCGGCTTGCGGTGCAGGTCGAAGCGCAGTTCGGCCAGTGCCGGATCGTTCAGGCGTTCCACGCCGTAAGCCGAGCTGGGGCCGCTCAGTTCTTCGGTATCGTTGCGTTCGGCGATCCAGTTTCCACGCACCGATGCCAGGCCGGAGCGGATGTCGATGTTGGCATCCGGGTCGGTATACGGGCCCGAGGTGTCGTACACATAGATCGGCGGATTGGCCTCGAAACCAAAGGACGCGGGCGTGTCGGATTGGCTGATTCTGCGCATCGGCACGCGGATATCCGGGCGCGAACCCGTGATATACACTTTGCTGGAATTGGGCAAGGGCTGGACCGCCGCCTCGTCTACCGTGGCAGTAGCGGACAGGAATTTTGGATTGGCGTTCATAGTGCTTCCTTATAGGTTCGTTGCTCTTTGGCGGCCAGCAACAAGAAGGAAGACAGTACGAACTACGACAAGTCTGCTTTCCTACGCTGGCATTATCCAGTTCAGGTCAAGGGTATTTCTCACCCGGCAGATTTATTTCATCTATCAGGACCCCTAGCAATTCCCGCATGTCAAGCAACGCGGGAAAGCAGCATTATAGCCGCTTTTATAGCGTCGATTTTAAATTAGGGATATCGGCGACCCGCCAAGGCTACCGCGGCCAGTGCGGGGTATCGGACGGAGGCTTGCGGATTCGGCCTGGCATCGGCGCTCCATCGATCGAACGCAGGATCCAGCTGATCCTCGGGCGCCAACGCCTCAATCTGCCTCTTCCTCAGTCTGGCATCGAACTTTACGTAGAGAAATATTTGAACATCAATTTACCCCGCAGCACCACTGCGCCGCGCCCTTGCCTGGCTGAAATTACCGGCAGTCATTTATAATCAACAACTTAGATAAAACCACCACGCAAAATCATGGAATTAGCCAAGTCTTTCGAGCCCGCCGATATTGAGAAATTCTGGCGTACAGAATGGGAACAGCGCGGGTATTTCGCCGCGTCCATGGATCTGTCCAAACCCGCATTCAGCATACAGTTGCCGCCGCCCAACGTGACCGGCACGCTGCATATGGGGCATGCGTTCAACCAGACCATCATGGACGGCCTGACCCGCTATCACCGTATGCGCGGCTTCAATACCGCCTGGATCCCCGGCACCGACCACGCCGGCATCGCGACCCAGATCGTGGTTGAACGTCAGCTCGATGCGCAAAAAATTTCGCGCCATGACCTTGGCCGTGCAAAGTTCGTCGAAAAAGTCTGGGAATGGAAGGAGCAGTCCGGCTCCACCATTACCGGCCAAATGCGCCGCATGGGCACCTCGCCGGACTGGACGCGTGAATACTTCACGATGGACGAGCCGCGCTCGAAAGTAGTGACCGACGTGTTCGTGCGCTTGTTCGAGCAGGGTCTGATTTATCGCGGCAAGCGCCTGGTTAACTGGGATCCGGTACTCGGTACCGCAGTGTCCGACCTGGAAGTGGTGTCGGAAGAAGAAGACGGCTCGATGTGGCATATCCACTATCCGTTCGTCGATGGCAGCGGCTATCTGACCGTGGCGACCACGCGCCCCGAAACCATGCTGGGCGACGTCGCGGTGGCGGTCGATCCGACCGATGAACGTTACACCCATCTGGTTGGCAAGATGCTGTCGCTGCCGCTGACCGGACGCGAGATCCCGGTGATCGCAGACGAATATGTGGACAAGGAATTCGGCACCGGTTGCGTCAAGATCACGCCGGCGCACGACTTCAACGACTATGCGGTGGGGCAGCGCCACAAGCTGGAAATGATCAGCATCCTGACGCTGGACGCGATGATCAATGACAATGGACCGGCCCAATATCAGGGTCTGGACCGCTTCGCCGCGCGCCAGCAGATCGTGGCCGATCTCGAGGCGCAAGGCCTGCTGGACTCGGTCAAGCCGCACAAACTGATGGTGCCGCGCGGTGATCGTACCGGCGTGGTGATCGAGCCGATGCTGACCGACCAGTGGTTCGTTGCGATGAGCAAGCCGGCGCCGGACGGCACCCATTTCCCGGGCAAGTCGATTGCCGAGGTCGCACTGGAAAAAGTCGCGAACGACGAGATCAAGATGGTGCCCGAGAACTGGACCACCACCTACAACCAGTGGCTCAACAACATCCAGGACTGGTGCATCTCGCGTCAACTGTGGTGGGGTCATCAGATTCCGGCCTGGTATGACGACGAAGGCACTATCTACGTCGCCAACACGGAAGCGGAAGCGCAGGCCAAGGCCGGCGACAGGAAAATCCGGCGCGACGAAGACGTGCTCGATACCTGGTTCTCGTCGGCTCTGCTGCCGTTTTCAACGCTCGGCTGGCCCGGGGTTGATAACATCGAGACGCCGGAATACAAGGCCTTCCTGCCGTCGTCGGTACTGGTCACCGGCTTCGACATCATCTTCTTCTGGGTCGCACGGATGGTGATGATGACCGCCCATTTCACTGGCAAGGTGCCGTTCAGCACGGTGTATGTGCACGGTCTGGTACGCGACAGCCACGGTCAGAAAATGTCGAAGTCCAAGGGCAACACGCTCGACCCGATCGACCTGATCGATGGCATCGACGTCGAGTCGCTGGTCGCCAAGCGCACCACCGGACTGATGAATCCGCGCGATGCGGAAAAAATAGCGAAGGCGACCCGCAAGGAATTCGGCGACGGTATCGCCGCCTACGGCAGCGACGCGCTGCGCTTCACGATGGCCAGCTACGCGTCGCTCGGTCGCAACATCAACTTCGATCTCGGGCGCTGCGAAGGCTATCGCAATTTCTGCAACAAACTGTGGAACGCCACCCGCTTCGTGCTGATGAACACCGAAGGCAAGGATTGCGGCTTTGACAGCCACGTCGATGGCATCTGCAAACCGGGCTTTCTCGATTTTTCGCAGGCCGACCGCTGGATCGTATCGAGTCTGCAGCGCACCGAGGCCGAGATCGCAAAGGGCTTTGCCGACTATCGCTTCGACAACATCGCCTCCAGCATCTACAAGTTCGTCTGGGACGAGTATTGCGACTGGTATCTGGAAGTGGCGAAGGTCCAGGTTCAGCATGGCAGCGAGGCGCAGCAGCGCGCCACCCGTCGCACCCTGTTGCGGGTGCTGGAAGCCGTGCTGCGCCTGGCGCACCCGATCATTCCGTTCATCACCGAGGCCTTGTGGCAAACCGTCGCGCCGCTGGCCGGACAGAAGCTCGATGCGTCCGGCGACTCGATCATGCGCCAGGCCTACCCGGTTGCCAATCCGGAGAAAATTGACGAACAGGCCGAAACCTGGATGCAGCAACTCAAGGCGCTGACCGATGCCTGTCGTAATCTGCGCGGCGAGATGCAGCTGTCACCGGCGCAACGCGTGCCATTGATCATGTCGGCGCAGGATGCTGACGGGCTGGCGCGGTTGCAGTCGTTTGCGCCCTATCTGTTGGCCCTGGGCAAACTGTCCGAGGTACAGGTGCTGGACGCATTGCCGGAATCGCCGGCCCCGGTATCGATCGTCGGCGAAACCAAGCTGATGTTGAAAGTCGAGATCGACGTGGCGGCCGAGCGTGAGCGCCTGAACAAGGAGCTTGCGCGGCTGGAGACCGAGATCGGCAAGGTCAATGCCAAGCTCGGCAATGAAAGCTTCGTCGCGCGTGCACCAGAAGCGGTGGTCGCGCAAGAGAAGGAGCGACTATTGAACTTTTCCTCTACTCTAGAAAAATTGCGCGAACAGTTTGCTAAACTTCCCGGAGCATAAAAAACCGGAGGAGACCATGCTGAAATCGCTGTTGCTTGCTGGCGCGCTGCTGGCCACGTTCCTGTCGGCGGGCGCGTCGGCCGACAATGCGTCACCGGCCGGCGTCTGGAAAAACATCGACGACCATACCGGGAAATCGAAGGCACTGATTCGCATTGCCGAAGTCAACGGCGAGTTCCAGGGCAAAGTTGAAAAATTGTTCCTGAGCGCCGAAGAAGACCGCAATCCGAAATGCGTCAAGTGCGAGGACAGCCGCAAGGATCAACCCATTATCGGCATGAGCATCCTGTCCGGCCTGAAGCAGGATAAACAGGACATCGGCGAATATGACGGCGGCCAGATTCTTGATGCCGGCAACGGCAAGGTCTACAAGTGCAAGATGACCCTGCTGGAAGGCGGCAAGAAACTCAAGGTACGCGGCTATATCGGCGTACCGATGTTTGGCCGCAGTCAGATCTGGGTGCGCGAAGAATAAACGAGGCTTCGCATGTCACCATTAAAAAGCCGTTCAGTCAAAAGCTGAGCGGCTTTTTTTTCGTCTAATTACGGCAAGTTGTCAGACGAAGGAGACGGTAAGGCCGGGCAGGGAGACACCGGACAATGCCGTGCTCCAGGTCTGCCCCTTTTCGATCGGATAAGCATCGGTCCAGGTGCCGGTAGTAATGATCTCTCCGGCTGTCAGCGGCGCGAACTGGGGCTGGGTTTTGAGCAACTGGTGCAAATAGAACAGCGCCTGTAGCGGGCTGTTCGGCTCGTCACCAAAGCCAGCCGCCAACAGGGTTCCGGCGCACGACAGCGACATGCTGGTGTGATCCAGCATCGCAGCCAGATTGTGATGGCTGGCCGCCGACAGCAGCTTCGGTTCGCCGATAATCAGCGCACCATGCAGCCCGAAAGCAGCGATGGCGTCCGCGGTATCGAACTTCCATTCCGGAAACGGACATACCACGATCTCGATGCCATGCGCCATCCACTCGATGCACTCGGCCAGTTCGGCGATTGACGCATCGGCCGCCGGCGTATGGCCCAGCTTGAATACGATTTCGGGTCCGATGCGCGGCTGCATGGCGCCGGTCAGGCTCTGAATGCCACGATTATCATCGGCAAATTGCACTGTGGAATCGAACATCGGCGTCCAGATTGGCTCGCTGATCGGCCCGGTGTCGCCATATTTCGCCCGATGTGCACTATTGCTGAAACCGATCTTGCGGCCGATCGCCTGCTCGCCTTCCGCAGTGCGAATATCGTAGATGCGCTTGCTGATCTCGTAACCATCGTCGATCGACAGCGGCTGACGGGATGACAGCGAAGGAATCAACTGCGCCTTGGCACGCGCATCGAGCAGTTGATGGGCGTAGCGGTTGGCTTGGGTGGACATGAGCATGGCGGTCTCGCGCAAAGAGCGATTGAGGTTCAATCGCCCTATTTTCGACGACTCCGCTACTTTACACAAGCACGACGCCGGCCCATTGCGCTGGCGCAAAACAGACCGGCATCCCAGCGTCGCAGGCGCAGCGGGTGTCGGTTCAGCGACATGCCTGTCTGCCGGGCCAATGCACCGCAACTTCCGTCATTTCTATCCGGATTGCATTCTTCCGGCGTGATCTTTCGCGAACTGCCAGGCCACGCGGCCTGAGCGCGAACCGCGCTGCAAGGCCCAGCGCAGCGCGTCGGCAGTGGCGGCCTGAATCTGCGCGGCATCGCATCCGAACGAGCGCAACCAGTGCGCGACGATCTCCAAATAATCATCCTGGCGGAACGGGTAAAACGTCACCCATAGCCCAAAACGTTCCGACAGGGAAATTCTTTCTTCGACTGTTTCGCCCGGATGCAGGTCGCCATCATCACCATGGGTGTAACTGGCGTTATCGGACATGCGCTCCGGCATCAGGTGGCGTCGATTCGACGTCGCATAGATCAGCACATTGTCTGACTGCGCGGCAATGCTGCCGTCGAGTGCGACTTTCAGCGCCTTGTAACCGCTTTCACCTTCCTCGAACGACAGGTCGTCGCAGAACAGAATGAAGCGCTCCGGGCGTGTCGCGACCAGCTCGACGATATCCGGCAAATCGGCCAGGTCGGCTTTGTCGACCTCGATCAGGCGCAAGCCGTCTGCCGCAAATTGGTTCAGGCAGGCCTTGATCAATGACGATTTGCCGGTCCCACGGGCACCGGTCAGCAACACGTTGTTGGCCGGCCTGCGGTGGACGAACTGGCGTGTGTTCTGCTCGATCTGCTGCTTCTGCGGTTCGATATGCTGCAGGTCGGACAACGCGATGGTCGAGACATGCGCTACCGGCTGCAGGGTGCCGCGACCTGCCGGCCCGTGATATTTACGCCAGCGGAACGCATGACCGAGCTGCCAGTCCGGTTCGCGCTGGGTTTGCGGCAGTATGGTTTCGAGGCGCGACAGCAGCGCCTCGGCGCGGTTCAGGAAATGGTCGAGTTGGTTCATGGTGTTGAGCTCGTTACGCGTTCGATCAGGACCGGTAATCGGCGTTGATCGTCACGTAATCGTGCGACAAATCGCAGGTCCAGATGGTCGCGCTCGCATTGCCTCGCGCCAGCTTGACGCGGATCGTGATCTCGCTCTGCTTCATCACGCGCTGACCGTCGGCCTCCTGGTAATCTGGATTGCGGCCACCATTTTTCGCGACCCAGACGTCGTCCAGATACAGGTTCAGCTTGCTGACATCCAGGTCGTCGACACCGGCATAGCCGATCGCCGCCAGGATCCGGCCCAGATTCGGATCCGATGCGAAGAACGCCGTTTTCACCAGTGGCGAATGGCCGATTGAATACGCGATCTTGCGGCATTCCTCCACATTGGCACCATCTTCCACGGTGATGGTCATGAACTTGGTGGCGCCTTCGCCGTCGCGCACGATCATCTGCGCCAATTGTTGCGACAGGCCTATCACCGCGGCCGCCAGTGCCTCGTATTCGGGGCTGTCGACCTGGCTGATCTCGCCCCCCGTTACCCCGGTGGCGATCAGCATGAACGAGTCATTGGTCGAGGTGTCGCCGTCGATGGTGATGCAATTGAAGGACTGGTCGGCCGCCTGCTTGACCAGGTGATCCAGCACCGGCTGCGCCACCAGTGCGTCGGTTGCCAGAAAACCCAGCATGGTTGCCATGTTCGGCTTGATCATGCCGGCCCCCTTGCTGATGCCGGTCAGCGTGATGGTCTCGCCCTTGATCGTGACGGTGCGCGAGGCCGCTTTTGGCTGGGTGTCGGTGGTCATGATCGCTTCGGCGGCGTGGTACCAGTTGTCGCTGGTCAGATTCGCTACGGCCGCCGGCAAGCCGGCCTTGATGCGGGCCACCGGCAGCGGTTCCAGAATCACCCCGGTCGAAAACGGCAAGATCTGCGACTGCTCGCAGCCGAGTATCTCTGCCAGGGCGGCGCAGCTGGCATTGGCGTCCATCAGGCCGGTTTCTCCGGTGCCGGCGTTGGCATTGCCGGTATTGATCAACAGGGCACGGATCGGCGCACCCGAGATGTGCATGCCTTCCAGATGGGCCTTGCAGACCTGCACCGGCGCCGCACAGAAACGGTTCTTGGTGAATACACCAGCCACGGTGGCGCTCGGCGCCAGCTTCATCACCAGCAGGTCCTTGCGGTCCGGCTTGCGGATGCCGGCTTCGGCGAAACCGAGTTCAAGACCGGCGACAGGCTTTAATTCGGCGGCGACAGGAAGGGGAAGGTTGACTGCCATGAAATGCTTTCGGAGAGGGTGGTAATCGATAGAGAACGCTTATTGTAAACGCTTCGGAACGCTGGTTTGTCGCGGACCGCCGACCAAGATCATCGATGGTACTGTGCTGCACAGCGAAGCGCGACCGGTGGTTTTTTCAGCGCATCGAGTAAGGGACGGGGTTGCCCCCGTCGCCTTCTCACACCACCGTACGTGCGG
>NZ_JBHRTP010000020.1:0-14785 GCF_042646465.1 Pseudundibacterium arcticum | reverse complement strand
TTGGCCTCCAGATACTCCCACTAAATTCCATCGTCAGTTGCACTTCATAGTTGAATCCGCGCACCAATATCGCAGGTAATGCGTTAAGGGCGACATAGAAAACAAATACGGCAGACGACAATGAAACAGCAAACCCTGGCGATGGCGGCGGCTCGTGCCGCATACAACGCCGTTTGCTTACCGCTTACGTGTCAGCGATTAAAAAGAAAAGAAGGGTCGCACTTGCCAATGGGCGATTGAGGTGCGCGGACCAAGGGCGACTTGAACCCCCGCCGGTACCCGACAACGCCATGGCGGCGAGCATCCGCGTGGCGAACTCAAACGTGAGCTGATCGCCTGCCTGCGCCATCACAATCAGGTGCACAAACCACGCAGTCGTGGCACCGATCGCCGTGGCAAGATCGCCGATATGCAAAGCATCCATATCCGGCCCCCTGAGATCGAGGATCGTCTCATCCCCGGTCACTGGGAGGGCGACCGGTCAAGGGCGAAGGCAACCGCTCATCGGTCGGCACGCTGGTCGAACGCACGCCCCGCTTCGTGGTGCTGTCCAAGATGGATACTGCGACCACCAAATCGGTCAATCGCGAACCAGCCGCGCTGCGCAAATCGATGATCTACGCCCATGGCCGCGAAATGCACCGCCATAAAACACTCACCGCGCGCACCGGGGTGCAGATCTACTTTGCCGACCCGCACAGCCCCTGGCAGCGCGGTTCTAACGAAAACACCAATGGCTTGCTGCGCCAATATATGGCGAGGGCTCAGACCTGTTCGTTTACTCCCAGGACGAATTGGATGCTTCTCGCGTATTGCTCTTTTGAAATTCTAAAATGTGAACGAGCGGACACCGCCGAAGTCTAATTAATAAGAAATTTCTCAACCTGAATAGGAGCTGGCAATGAACAAAGATCAAGTCAAAGGCGCCGTCAAAGATGCGGCCGGTAAGGTGCAACAAAAAGTTGGCGAGGTCGCCGGTAGCAAAGAGCAGCAAGCCAAGGGCCTAGAGAAGCAGGTCGAGGGGCAAGCACAGAAAACGGTCGGTGACGTCAAACATGCAATCAAGAAACCATAAGCACGGCAGAGATTATAGAGAAATAGACGGCGGGTACCCCTGCCGTTTTTTTGTGTCCGATAGAAACCGGCAGTATCTTAAAAATGCCAACTATTAGTTTCAAGCATCCACGGCGGCCATGGAGACATAAGAACGAATAACCATGAAAAATCTCGCGACCAAATTAAAGTTGGGCGCCTTAGGTAAGTTGAGGAAGGTAACCGCAGATGACAAAAATGGACATGATCTGGATCGCAGTTGCGAGCATGCTTCACCCTGAAACCAGCACCTCCAAGCTGTCAGTCGCGGTCAAATCGAAGCACAGGTGGCGAAGCTCTTCGGTCCATCGATCACGCCGATCACGCCAGTCATGATCGAAAGGCATTTGGTCAGCTCGGAAGACCGGCAAGCGGACAAGGCAAATCCCCATCGCGGAGGCAGTCGAAACCGGTATCTGTTCAAGACTGTCGATGGAAACGCGGCGTCGCGCGATGGGAGATTTCGCCCGTACAAACAGGTCGATGCCAAGCATGATGGAGAGGATAAATCTGGACCTGCACATCCCGATCCCGTGGCCATTGACGGTGCCTATCGCTACCTTATAGGGTGTTACAAAGACCAGTATGTCGCGTCCGTGTAGCAAAGGTCGGGTCAATCAGCCGCCCAACATTGGGCTCACCGGGACCACCCGCCCTTCGGGTGGTCCCGGAGGGCGGTTAGCCCATATTGCACGGCTGTTTTTGAGAAATGCGAGCGGTCGATAGGGGGCGATCTGAGACATTGGCACTCAATTCGTTGCTGTTGCTATTTTTGTCATGACAGGAGGCGCTGATGTCGTCCGAGCATATTGAGGAGTATGAAATCGAGTATGCGGCGTGTTATTGCCAAGTGGCGATGGCTGGACCGCGCATGGGGCAATCTATCCGTCGCCGAATCCGATACACAGAAACTGTATTTTTGAAGGAGAACGATCTTGAACAACAGAAACAACCTTTCCGCAGTTTCCACTTTGCTGCTGGTCCCAGCACTCGCATTGCCCACCGGGAACGCAGCCGCGCAGGACGCAACGAGCGTCGCCGGCACTTATACCCCCGTCTTGGCCACGTCGTTCGGCGACAATCCGCGCGGCCAGCTGATCCTAGGGTCTGACGGCCACTATTCGCTCAATCTCGCACGCGCGACACTGCCGAAGATCGCCGCGGGTGCGCGAGGCAAGGGACCGCGGAGGAAAACAAGGCGATCGTCGGGGGCAGCATCTTCGCGGGTGTCATCGGCGGCGTTTTATCGCTGGCGCAGTCAATTGGGCGGGCCAGTCGATGCGGTGGCGCAGGCGGCCAGTTTCATCGACGCTGGCGTCCTGCCGCCGATGCGCGATGCGCAGCCGGTGATGCAGGGCGAATCGGCCAGTGCGGCGCTGGACGTTCGGCTCGACCTGGGTCATGGCCTGGTCTTGCACATCGTGAGGCGCTGATGTTCTTCCCAGAGGGACAAATCCTCGTGTTCGTGTACGGCCGGGCGGTCAGCATGCGCCTGTCCTACGATGGCTTGTACGCGTTGGCCAAACACACGATGAAGCTCGATCCGCTATCGGGCAATCTGTTTGCCTTCATCAACCGGCGCGCCAATCAAATCAAGGAGCTGTATTTCGATCGCAACGGCTGGTGCGTTTGGGCAAAGCGACTCGAACAGGGCCGCCTGCTGAGCAACTGGGACACGGTGGGCACTCGCGAAATGGATTGGACCGGTCTGAAACTTCTGCTGGAAGGAATCGAGCCGAAACGGGTGCGGCGACGCTATCAAAAACCGGCTCACGCGCTGCAAAATGTCAGCACAAAAGCGGGCGCATGAAATACGATTTCCACATGCCATCCCATCTCGATTCCGCCCAGTCCACGCACGCAGAAGCGCCCGCGCTGACGGCTTCCCAGCTGGTCGATCTGGTCAGCAAGCAGGAACGCGAGATCGTCAATCTGCGCCGTCAGGTCGCGTGGTTCCAGCGTCAGATCTTCGGCCAGAAAAGCGAAAAGCGGCATCCGGAGCCGGAGGGTGTGCAAGGTGTGCTGGGCGTCGGTTTCGATGCCGTTCCAGGCACGCCGCTGCCTGCTAAGAAAACGGTGGTGGCCGGCCACGAGCGCGAACGCAAGCCCAAAAATCCGAACGATGGCGCCGACGAATCGACCCTGTTCTTCGACGAGAAGCGGGTGCCGGTGGAAGTGATTGCTGTGCCCAACCCGGACATGGAACTGCTCAAGCCTGACCAGTACGAGGTGATCGGCGAGAAGGTCACGCACCGCCTGGCGCAGCGCCCCGGCAGCTATGTCGTGCTCAAGTACGTGCGTCCCTTGATCAAGCGGAGCGACACGCAGGCGCTGTCGTGCCCGCCCGCGCCCGTCGGCGTGATCGAGGGCAGCCGTGCCGACGTCAGCTTCGTCGTTGGCATGGTGATCGACAAATTCGACTATCACTTGCCGCTATACCGCCAGCACCGCCGGCTGGACGATGCCGGTGTCAAGGTCAGCCGGCCATGGCTGACACAACTGATGCAATCGACCGTGGCGCTGCTCGAACCAGTGTACGACGCGCAGCTCGATTCGATACGCGCCAGCCGTGTCAAGGCGATGGACGAAGTGCCGATCAAGGCCGGCTGCGCGAGCCCCGGCAAGATGAAGACCACCTATTTCTGGCCGATATACGGCGAACGCGACGAGATTTGCTTCACGCACTCGCCGAGCCGGGCGGGTGACCATGTGCGCGACGCGCTCGGGCTGTCGCCGCCGGACAAGGCCGTGCTTCTGAGCGATGGTTACTCGGCCTATTCCAGTTACGCCAAGCAGGTAGGCCTGACGCATGCGCAGTGCTGGGCGCACGCGCGCCGTGAAGTGTACGAAGCAAAGGACATCGAGCCGGTGCCGGCTGAAACGGCTCTGGCGTTCATTGCCGTGCTATACGAGGCGAAAGCCCACATTCGCAAGAACGAACTGAGCGGAGCGCACAAGCGCGCCCGGCGCCAGGCGCATGCCAAGCCGGCGGCGGAACGCTTCTTCAAATGGATCGACAAGCATTTCGAAGCGCAAGGCTTCCTGCCCAGCAGCCCGTTCACCAAGGCGCTGAACTACATCCGCGAGCGACGCGCCGGACTGGAGGTCTACCTGGACGATCCCGATGTCGCGATCGACACCAACCACCTTGAACGGGCGCTGCGCGTTATTCCAATGGGTCGCAAAAATTGGATGTTCAGCTGGACAGAACTGGGCGTCAAGCGTATCGGCATCGTCCAGAGCTTGCTCGTGACATGCCGCCTGCACGATCTCGATCCTTACGACTACCTGGTCGACGTCTTGCAGCGCGTGGGCCAGCACCCCGCATCACTGGTCGAGCAACTCACGCCGCGCGTGTGGAAGACGCTGTTCGCTACTAACCCGCTGCGATCTGACTTGTACAAACGCGACGAACGTCGGTAACGTCAATAACGCCGTCTGCTCACCGCTTACCGGCATGTGCTCGTCCATGAGCCGCAAAGGCAATTGCTGGAACAACGCCTCGACTGAAAGCCTGTGGGGGTCATTGAAGACCGCTCGCACCTTCACGGCTGACGATTTGAAACTCGTCGAGCCGCCATGGACGAAGTCATCGACTGGCTCGCGTTCTACAATCATCGAGGCCTGCATTCGACTTGGGGCTACCTCAGTCCGATGAAGTTCGAGGAAAAATGGCTCGCCAGTCAGGTCCGGCTGGCGGAATAATGTGCCCGGCTAAGGGATACGGAAAACAGGGGCAAGGTCATTGACGACATGACCGCGGGTGTCATAACCGAACGGTTGTGACACCTTGCCTACCAGCAGCACGGGGCCTTGTTAGTCGCGATCCGGAGCGCCAAGCGGAAAGAAATGGCGATAGGGACGTGCTTCATCGATTGTCCGTGCGACCGACGGCCGTGCATTCAGGCGATCACGATAGGCGCGCACGTTGGAGAAAGCATCGCCGATGGGGTGAACCCAGTCCGCGTAGAACAAGGCCGGAGCCGCGGAACAGTCGGCAAGGCTGAAACTATCACCGGCCACCCATTCGCGGTTCTCCATCCGGCGCTCTAGCCAGGCATACGCCGTGTCGAGGTTCGCGCGAGCACGTGCCACCGCATCGGCGTCGCGTTTCTCTCCGCGCAGCGCGTCGGAGACGATCGCCTGCATCGGAGTGTGAACATAGTTGTCGAAAAAGCGATCGGCGAACCGCACATCGAGCGCAGCCGCCGCATCAACCGGGACCAGCCGTGCCGAACCCGGATGATGCAGGTCCAGATATTCGATTATGATCGTGGACTCGATTACCGACTTCTCGCCATCAACTAGGACAGGAAACTTCTTGAACGGCCATAGCCGTTCAAGCTCAGCCGCCGAGGCCGCATCGCCAAGGTCAACCACGTGGAACGTGAACGGTGTGTCGTTCTCGTAAAGCGCAATCATCGCCTTCCAGCAGTATGAGGCGAACGGGTGAGCATAGAGGGTCAGCGTCATTCCAGGGTGCTCCTATCCACTTGCAACTAGCAACCGATCGTATGTTATACACACCGATCCTACTTTGCAAGCAGTGGACGGAGGTCAGAGTGGGTAACGTCAATAACGCCGTCTGCTTACCGCTTACCGTGACCGTACCCCAATAAACACTTCCGTACTAGTGACGGGGGAGCAGGTCAACGAGCCGCGAATCAATATCTTGACCTCGAGTTCGATCCAGGCTTGAACGTCCGATTTGGAGAAGTCTACCGCACCAGTAACGGCTTGCTATCCTTGGATTGGTGACGATGTGGTGGCGGACATGACCCGCCGTTTCCCCGCTTTCTTGGCTTGATACATTGCACCATCGGCGAGACGGAGCAAATCTTTGCTTCTGCCACCGCACTCGGGATACGCTGCAACCCCGATGCTGGCGGTAATGTTGACCGTAGCATGGTCAATTGCGTATGGCGCGGAGACCGTTTCGACTAATTTTTCCGCAACCTTCATTGCTGTTTCCCCACATGCCCCTACGAGAACAACAGCGAACTCATCGCCTCCCAATCGTGCAGCAACGTCTGATTCTCTGATTCCCGCTTTAAGTCGCTTGGCGACCTCTTGCAACAATCGGTCTCCGGTTGCATGACCGTGTTGGTCATTGATGGTCTTGAACCCGTCAAGGTCAATATAGAGAACGGACAGATGCGTGCCATTTCTTTCGCAAACGGACAGCTGCTGATTCAAGATTTCCTTGAATAACGCCCGATTAGCAAGTCCCGTTAGAACATCATGGTTTGCCTGATGCTGAGCGTGCCGCAGCATTTCGGACGCTTTTAGAAGGGCCTTGCCGACTTCGTCTGCCTCTCTCACATGAAACGGAGGAATGACTACGTCTTTGCCCGAACCTAAAGCAAGTGCTGGTTCCGTCAACCCTCGGACTGATTGTGCGATTTTTCCGCCAATCAGCCACGTCAAACCAAGGCTGCTCGCAAGCAAAGCGATAGTGGCCAAGATCAGCCAACCAAGCGTTTTGTGTAATTCAGCAGTCAAATCTTTGGCTGGAATACCTATCGCAACCGTCCAATTTGACACGGTAGAGCGGCTAAAGACCGCCAATACAGATATTCCTTCTTTTGTAATGGCATCAACTGCGCCTTCGCTATCTTCGGCCATCCCTCGGAGTAAGTCGGGTGTGCCTTTTGTTCCGAGAAACCGTTTCATTTCGTGCGTTCGGGCGATGATGGTACCGCTACCGTCTAATATTGCCCCAATCCAGCCCGGAGGAAGATGTTGCTGCGCTAAGAGGTTCGCCAACAAGCCCGGGGAAATGCCTGCGCTCAGGTTATAGATGTGCTTGCCATTCCGACGGACAGGAATCCCGATAGCAATTATCGGTTTATCGCTTACGCCCCCTACAAACAGCTCAGAAATCACCGGTCCGTTGGTTGCAGCAAGGCGTCGCAGCTGGGTAGAATTGCCGTGCGGGGGGAGCGCCTCGCCGAATGGGCGAACCGTATTGACATACTGCTTCCCGGACGGGGCGGCCAACACTATGTTGTTGGCTGACTGCTGAGGACATCCTGCACTTGGACAGAGAATGCGGACAGGTCGTTTGCAGTTAAAGAAGGCGAAGTGGCAAGTGCACGCAATGTTGCCTCTACGCTCGCGAACTCCTTGTCAACCAGGGATGCCATTGTCCGAGCAGTTGCCACTGAATTGGAAACAAGTTGCTCGCGCGCCCGATGATAGTCATACGAAATGAGAATCACAGCCATCAACGCGGCTGGAAAAACACAGGCCGAAACCAATACCGTGAGGCGGGCCCGGATTGACGGAATAGAACTGAAGGTCATATTTGGCACGGGAAGAAGCTCCGGGTCTGAGCATCGCAATAGGTATTTTGGACGGTAGGATACTACGCGCCCGAGTATTTTGGCCTGCGCGTGCCTATCCAATTACTTCCGATGAATTGGTAGGCCATTGAGTTTCGGCTTCACCCCCGTTGTCCGCACTCGCCTTGCGCAACCTGGACACAGCCCGAACTGGCGCTTATTATTTTGTGGCTCCGTTCGTAGGATCTGCAGTTTCATTGATATTGCAGGCGATACGCCGGGCACTGGGTTTTGGCTTGCAGAAGCGCTAATGGGCGCTGGTATCTGGCTGCATGTGACAGAAAAGCACACGCACCAGGATACTCATGTGCCGATGACCCATGCGAATAAACAGACACATGATGAGCATTACCAGCACAAGCATGATTTTCCATGGGGATAGCGAAGAGCGACATGGGCACCCGCACCCGATGGGACGCGACCCCAACAAGGCGTTCGGGTGGCGTCGGTCGCATAAGCCTACCGAAAAAGTGTTTTGGAAGACATTTCAGGGCAGGTGGCGTCGGTCACCCACACAATCGCAGCGGCATGCTGCTGCTCGTCCAGCTGTTAGCGCCGGTAGCGAATTGACCTAAATGCCGAAACTAAACTAACCCTTGCCAAAGCCTACCAATCCCAGTGCTGGCAACAGTTTGTAAGCCATGTGCCTGCGTCAACGAAATTCCCGCGCCTAAGCGAAAATGCGTTGGCGCCAACAGGTTCCGGCTTTTTCCCCGGCGGGATGGTTGGCGCATAAGCGATTATTGAACTACCTGCACCTTCTCGATGAAGTATTCGGTCTCGCCGAGACACGATGTAGGCACACCTTTGTGCTGGGCATAAGTAAGCACCACACGGTTCCCAGCGTTCGCAAGTAGTTGCTGGGCAACAGCGTCATCACGGACTGTGAATATGAATTTTTCGGGCACAGCGCCGGGCACTGTAGTCAGCAATAATTCTCCTTCCCAGGTCTTGCAAAGCCATCCTTTTTTTGAGAACTTTTGCATGTAGCCAGCTCGTTCGCCGTTCGAGTAGGACCAATGGAGCGATATCCAGGTGTAGGCAGCAAACAGAAGCAATACTGCTCCCGTGAGAGCAAGGGGAATGAAGATTATTCGGCGTGAAGTTGGCATACATTTCCTATTATTGTTAAACCTCTGTTGATTATCTCCCGACTATTTAGATGCGCGAATATAAATGAGTCGGGCGAACCACTGTTCGGTCCGGAATTGCCCGCGAGACTGCGGGTTAAGCCCAAAAGTAAAGACGGGTACCGAGATAACGCACGTTAACGCCAAAGCAGTTAAACTGGCGCCTCCAGCAAAGGCTTCAGGTTAATGTTCGCAAGTCGTGCGGGCACGACCATTATTCACCAAAGAGAGTATTCCATGAATCGGTTGCACAGACTCCTTCTCACTGCGCTAGTTGCCGGGATGGCTTTTGTAAGCGAGGTTGCTTGGGCACATGCAAAACTTCAAAACGCCACCCCTGCTTCCGGAGCGACGCTCGAATCTCCTCCGCGGGAAATTTCCCTGCATTTCAACGAAAAGCTCGAAGGCGCATTCAGTTCGGTGAAGGTTACCACTAGCGCCGGCCAAAACATTGGTGCAGCCACGTCACATCTAGACTCAGTCAAGCCTTCCATACTAAGGCTTGACCTACCAAGTTTAAAACAAGGTACCTATGGCGTGCACTGGGCTGTAGTGGGGCAAGACGGCCACCGCATAAAAGGCGAGTACAACTTCACGGTAAAGTGAATGACCACGGTTTCGCTGTTTCAAGGGACGTCCACCGTGCTCTTGAATGCAAGTTTGGCTTGGATGACGGGAGCATTTTTTGCACGTAATTGTTTAAGAAATTGCTCGATGAGTTGGTGTGATAAAGCGATGCGCCGGCTTGATGTCTCCGTGCTTGCCGCCGCAGGCATTTGTATCACGAGCAGTTTCTGTACGCTCTGGGCGGCAACAGCAGTAATGAACGACTCGCCCCTTTGGGATGCGCGTGACGCACTTTGGACGATGTTGACCATGACTCATTATGGACGCGCCGGACTGTGCGGACTGGTCACGCTGCTGGGGATTGGTTGCGCATACCTTGCTCGTGACAAATTGCATGACCGGCGCACCTACGATTCGGTGGTCGCAGCGCTTCTATTGATTTTTGCGTTTACGCGCGCAATCGTTAGCCACGCGGTCCACAACGGGATGTTCGAAGTGGATGTATGGTTGGAATGGTTGCACTTGCTTTTGATTGGTCTATGGGCCGGTGGAGTCATGGTTTCAGGATGGATGGTATTGCCGTGGCCTGAAATTTCCCAAAAAGTTGAATGGCGCGCTACGACCGGGTTTCTGAATGCGCTATCGCGTTCAGCGACCATTGCGTTGGTCGGCATCGCAGCAACTGGCGCGTATAACGCATATCGGGGGCTCGGGAGTTTGGACAACCTGTCTGGAAATGCCTACGGACGCGCGCTTACCATCAAGTTGTGGCTTGTCGCTTTGGCAGTCGGGCTCGGCGCGTTTAACCGATTTATTGGCTTTCCCGCAGTAGTAACGCCAGATTCGAGGGCAATCCCGTTACCTGTCGCGATGCATCGCCTTGTTTTCATTCTCCGCCTGGAATCCTTCGTTTTGCTTGGGGTGCTCATTGCTGCAGCTGCGTTATCAGGTGAAGCTCCGCCAGCCTTGTCTTGACTTGCCGTAAATTATATACAGGTAAAGACCTCACTATGGCGCGTGCTGGAAAACTAGCCTCCGACCTATAGGGGGCAAGCTTGGGTGAACACCAGCAGCAAAGTTTATCATTGCCAAAACACCAAGTATTACGGCAAGACCAAGGCTGGCGCAGACAGGACGGAAACCGATACCAAATCCACGGGCTACCACGCCGACGATGGCAAGGCATGCAGTAAAAGCCGTCACACACGCGCTCCGATGAGATTCACAGCGGATATCATCTGTACTCCGCATGACTGAAAAAATGGCTCCGAAAAAGGAGCCATTTTTTTGGCATTCCATCCATCGAACGTCATTTGAGACATAGGCCGGAGATGACCCCGGGATGTGGCGCACGGTGCGTGATATTCTTTTCTGCTACTACTGTACGCTCCGATTTCCCGCTTTTTAGAGGCAGCCCCATGGAAGAAGAATACGAAGTGCCAAGCCCGCACGAACATGAGTTTGAAGAAGCTGTTGAAAAAAAGCGGGATGGATTAACGCAAAAAATCGCATTGATGACCGCTGTTCTTGCCACTATCGGTGCGTTAATTAGCTACCAAAGCGGGAGTGCGCAGAACGAAGCGATGTTCCTCAAAAACCAAAGCATATTGAAACAAGCGGAAGCTTCGGACCAGTGGGCGTTCTACCAAGCGAAATCGATAAAGGGCCACCTTGACGATGCAGTCGCTGCCTTATCTAATACACCGGAAGTCAAGGCACGGTTTTTGGCCGACAAGGCAAAAGAGGAAAAAGAGAAAGCTGAAGTTCAGGCCGAGGCTCAGAAGCTGCAGGCGGAATCCCGCAAACTGGGAGAAGAATCCGAAGCAAAGCTTAAACCCCATGAGCGCTTGGCTCTCGCATTGACGTTCATCCAGATAGCAATTGCACTGGCAGCCATTACCGTGTTGACCAAACGGCGGTGGCTGCTTTGGGGCTCTGTGGCCGCAGCAGCAATCGGGATGGTCACGGCGATGACTGCCTTCTTTTGATTTTAGGTTGTTCAGACTTCTCTGTGGGTTCAGAGGTACGCTATCGCGCAGGTTTAGCCAAGGAGGAGCGCGATGGAAAGCAAAGATTTGTACCGCCATTTGCTCGGGTTGAGCGAGCCATGGACGGTAGAGCGAGTTGATCTGGACATGGCCAAGCAACATGTGGAGGTGTACGTTGGACACCCAAACGGGACGCGCTTTGCGTGTCCGGAATGCGGGCAAGAGTATGGGGTCTACGATCACCTGGCGACGCGGGTATGGCGACACCTGGATAGTTGCCAGTTTCTGACCTACTTGCACGCCAGTCCGCCTCGTATCTCGTGCCCGGAGCATGGCGTGCGGCAGGCGCGCTTGCCGTGGGCGGAAGAAGGAAGCCGGTTTACGCATTTGTTTGAGGTGTTGGCGATTGATCTGCTGCAAGCAGCCAACGTCAAGCGTGCTGCGCAAATCCTGCGCATCAGCTGGGACCAGGCGTGGCACCTGATGGAGCGAGCGGTATTGCGAGGGCGTGCGGGCAAAGAATCGGCGCTGCCAAGGAAAATTGGTATTGATGAGAAGGCGATTGCGAAAGGACATCAGTACATGACGTTGGTATGCGATCTGGACGCTGCGACGGTTCAATATATTGGCGAAGGCCGTACAGAAGAAAGCCTGGCAGCCTACTTCACGGCCTTCAGCCAAGAGCAGCGCGCCAAGATTGAAGCCATCAGCCTGGACATGTGGCCCGCCTATATCAATGCCTGCAAAGCGCAAGTGCCGCAAGCGGAAACGAAGATGGTGTTTGATCGCTTTCACATCATGCAACATGTGGGTAACGGTGTTGACCGTGTACGCAAGCAGGAGCACAAAGCTCTGCTGGAACAGGGCGACAACACGCTCACGCGCAGCAAATATTTGTGGTTGTACAACGCCGAAAACATGCCGGTTGCTGCGCGCGATAAATTTGACCAGATCAAGCACGGCAATCTGAAGACTGCGCGTGCTTGGGCGTTGAAGGAGTCGCTGCGGGAAATGTGGAGTTACCACAGCATGGGCTGGGCTAAACGTTTCTGGCAGCGCTGGTATTTCTGGGCGACACACAGTCGTTTGGCGCCCATGATTGAAAAGGCCAAACTGATTGAAAGACACCTGCCCAATATATTGACGTATTTCAAACATCGTATAACCAACGCTGTAGCAGAAGGATTGAACTCCAAAATTGCAACCGTACAAAAACGCGCCTGCGGGTTCAGAAACCGTGACAACTTCAAGATCGCTGTCTACTTCCACTGTGGCGGACTTGACCTGTATCCGGTTTCAATGACCCACAGAAAACCCGGATGAATCTGATTTTATGGCCGACGCAGAATTTACCTCTACGGCTCACAAGGAAGCGCCATGACTGGCGTTAGGTTGGGTTGGTTGGCGCCGCAAGAAACTCTCTCGTCGCTAGTACCGCGCGCTTCCACTTTTCAGGTATCGCGACGGTGATTAAAGGCCTAGCCGATTGAAAGCAGCGACCGGCGTTCGCATCCTGCTGTCCGGGACCGTGCAGAAGTGACCGCGATGCGGATAACGCATCCGCAGCTGGGCTTGGCGGCGTCACGATGCTGCGGGGGAGTCGACGCTGAGGCGCACAGGCGATGTTTCACCATGCACGAATTCGTGCAAAACCGTGCCGACGTGAGGGGGCAAGGGTTTTACCCAGCTCTTGTGATGCAGTGCGCGTTTGATATCGGCCTGGCCGGCGCTCCATCGTTCTGCCAGCGCAGTGATGGAAAAGTCGATGTCCTTGCTTTGGTCTGGTCCGCGCCGCGTCGCACCATCCAGAACAATGTCCATGGGACTGTTACTCACGATCCCGCCGTCCCAATAAAATCTTCCATCGATTTCGACCGGCGGAAAACCTGGCGGCAGTGCGCCGCTGAAAGCCGGCATCGGCAATCGGAATTGCCTGACTGAGATCCATGACCTTGCGGTTGCGCGTCTTGAAAAACCCGGGTATTCCTTTGATGACCGTCTCCATCGTACGTCCGGAATTTTCAAGTCGGCGAAAAAAGGCGCCAAACATTGCGAATGAAAAGAGGAACGGAGCCGTTTGTCCGACCAGGTCCCAAAATTCGCGCAATTTGCGGACGTGATGCTGCGGCGGATTTCCGGCGATAATGGCGCCATTGATCGCGCCGATCGACGTTCCTACCATCCAGTCGATGTGTGTATTCTGCGCTGACAGTTCTTCATAAATTCCGGCTTGATTTGCGTCGAGAGCTCAGCCCCCATGCAGCACCAGCACGGTTTGTCGGTTGGGTCCTCTTTCGGGAAATTCAATACGCCGGCGAGCGCCGTGGCCGCTGGCAATCATACGCGAAATGACCCTGCACCCGACAGACCGTTGGCTTACTCGTTAAAAAAGGAAAAACATGACTGAAGATGAGATCCGCCGCAATGCATTTGCAATGCCGTTTCATAACCCCGCGTTTCCTCCCGGACCATACCGGTTTGTTGACCGCGAATATCTCATCATCACCTACCGCACCGACCCGGATAAACTGCAAAAGCTGATTCCGGCGCCGCTCAAACTGGTGGAGCCGATTGTCAAATTCGAGTTCATCAACATGCCGGATTCGACCGGCTTCGGCCATTACTGCGAAGCCGGACAAGTGATTCCGGTGACCCTGGATGGCGTGGCAGGCGGATACGTCCATAGCATGTATCTGAACGATCATCCGCCGATTGCAGCCGGCCGCGAGTTATGGGGCTTTCCGAAAAAATTGGGTGAGCCGGAGTTGCGCGTGCATAAAGACACGCTGATCGGCACCCTGGATTACAGCGACTACCGGATTGCAACCGGAACCATGGGCTACAAGCATAAAACGCTCGATCCCGAGGCGGTCAGAAAATCGATGGGAACGCCCAGCTACCTGTTGAAAATCATTCCGCACGTCGATGGCACGCCGCGCATCTGTGAACTGGTGCAATATAGCTTGTCCGAAATCACGATCAAGGGCGCGTGGAGCGGGCCTGGCGCCTTGGAGCTCAATCCCCATGCGCTCGCGCCCATTGCGGACCTGCCGGTGTTGGAAATTTTGTCGGCGGTGCATGTGCTTGCAGACCTTACTTTACCATTGGGCACGGTCGCTCACGATTATCTTGCCACTCGAAAATAAAGGAATTGCATGTTATTCAAGTAAAGGCACGAGATCACCGGCGCTGCCAGCGGCATTGGCAAGGAAATGGCATGCGAATATGCGCAGGAAGGCGCCAAGGTCGTGATTGCGGACTTGATGCCGCATTGCTGATGAGAATATCAATGCCGGCGTAAGCAGTGACTGCAGCCGCAATGCCTTGATCGACCTGCTCTTCGTTGGTAACGTCCATCGCAACGCCCATTGCGGCGCCCCTGTTTCGCAATCTCGGTCGCAGTGGATCCAGATCATCAGTCCGATCGTCGAACTCACGTTTGAAGACAGCGTCGTCGGGCGGAAACAACGCCGATGTGGTCGAGGCGCTCAAGAGCGCCGACGAAGGGGGCGGGCCAGGATGAACAATGCGTTGCGCGAATGGATCGAGACGCATCGGGGCGTGTAAATAGTTTGCGTATCTGCGGATAGAAAGTGATTCCGCGGTCCGATCAACAATAAGGAGCAACCAGATGGGCCAAAGCACGATCGCCAGAGCCGCCGAA
>NZ_JBHRTP010000019.1:0-49449 GCF_042646465.1 Pseudundibacterium arcticum | reverse complement strand
AACAGACATCAGACCAACTGCGATAAAGATCGAATGGATTAACTATATTTGGCCGAGTGCTGTCGATGGCGGTCCCTATTACCAGACCTTGGGTGGACAGTCAGTATTCAGGTGCATGACATTAGCGCGCGCTCTCACTTTCCGAATCGCGTCTCCTGGACGGTGAGCAACTCAGCAATCTCGCGCAGGCCCATCTTCTCTGCTATCTCCCGCGGTGTTTCACAGTCGTCGATTCGTGTCCGCAGGCGCGGGTCCGCGCCGGCTTGCAGCAGGAGTTCCACCGCCCGCAGATTGCAACGGGCTGTGGCAAATCGCATATTCGAGGCACGCCCCGATCGTCAGCGGCATTGGGCCGTTCGGTACGCTGGCCGGATCATCGACAGCGGCCCGCAAGGCGGCTAGATCACCTGCGCGAAAGGCGGCATCGATCTGCTTGAACTTCTCGTATTCCGCACATCGCTCAGCGTCTGACTTCATCTTGTTGTCGATTGCTTTTTCGTCGATTATTCACGGTTTTGGCTGCAAGTCCACTGACAACTCCTGCATGCGGCGCTCCGCAGCAAGATCATAGGCTGTCTTGTCCGAGAAACCCGGACACCCCGTTCCGCGTAGTGAGAGATCGGCCCCGGCTTGCGCAAGAGCGCGGGCAACTTCCACCTGTCCGGCAATGACGGCGAGCATCAAAGCACTTAGCCCATACTTGGCAGTGATGTCCAGCTTGGCCCGATGAGCGATGAGTGTTTCGACGACTTCGCGATAGCCGGCATGGGCGGCCAGCATCAGGCCCGTCTGTCCATAGCAATTGCGGGCATTCACATCTGCACCTTGTCCTAGAAGTTCAAGGGTGATCGGAAGGTCACCGCGTTTTATCGCAGCTTCCCAAAGGGTGTTCACAATCAACGACTCCCGACCACAGCAATGCCTTTCAGTTCATCGGCACAGTGGCCAATACGCATCCCACGACCGCGGAAGAACTCACCTTGATATTAATGCGCTGTGCGCGGATTTCGCGGCAAAAAACTTAGCACTGCACAATCCCTTACCGGCGATCCGCCGCCTTCAGTCGCGCAATGCGCTCATCGTCGCTCGGATGGGAGCTGAAATACTCGAGCGGCGACACCGCTTTCTCCTTCCGCTTGCCTTTCGCCTTATCCGAACCTGGTGCGTGCTGCTGCTCATCCTGCTTGGACTGGTCCGCACGCCGTTCCGCCGTATGCATTTTTTCGAACAGATCGGCCATCGGCGCCAGCGGCAGCCGGTTGGCATGCATCATGTCGATCGCATATTGATCGGCCTCCCTCTCAAAATCCCGGGAATACTTTTGATCGAGCAAAAAGGTCGGCAGCGCCGCCAGTGCCGTCGATACGTCACCGAGCATGAAATGGATCGCAACGCCGACGCCGACGGTCTGGAACACGCGCCGTAGCGAGTGGCGCTGTTGCAGATGCCCCAGTTCATGCGCCAATACCGCCAGTACCGCCGGATCGTTACGCGCCAGCATCACCAACTGATCGGTCAGGATGATGGTGCCATTGGGGAGCGCGAAAGCATTCGGACCGATATTACTATGGCGAAATACCAGCTCGTATACCATTGCGCTGCCCTGCGACTGCGGCAGCTTCAATGCGGCAAAGCTTGCCTTCAAGCGGGCACGGTCGACCGGGTCCAGTTGGGTCGGCGACATGTATTGCGCATCGATCAGCTTCAGCTCTTCGTCGCCGATCTTTTTAGCGACCGAAGCCGGCGTGATGCGCGCCAGCTGCCCGGCAGCCCACGGCAAACCCCATTGATAGCTTGCCAGCAGCATGGCCAACAGGGCCAGCAGCGCGACCAGCGACAACGGCCAGTTATGCTGCCAGCGCACCACCCACGGATCGCGGTAACCATTTTTGGCCAGCAGTCGATCGAGCGCCGGATGCCACACCTGGATGAAGCCGTCGTCGGGAAAGCGCAGGATGCGTGGCGCCTGACTCAGGCGTTCCGAAATGGCCAGTTGCGACAGCTTCGCGCTGCGGCTGACACAGTCGCCTCGTATGGCCAGAATGCCTTTATGAATCAGCAGAACGACAGGATACTGCGTGGTACCCTGCCCGTCGAAATAGGTGGCGTGGATGAGGTCTGGGTTGCTCATAAGGCGATATCGAGGTCGAATAGATCGCCGGCTTCCTGTCCCATGGCGCTGGCGCTTGCGTGTGATTGATCGGACAAGAATTCTTCCAGGTCACCCTGTGGAATCAAGCTCATCTGTTCGACCCGGTACTTGATCAGGCGGATTGTCGCAAACGGCTTGTACAGGCCGAGTGTGAGGCTGATCAGCACCAGGTTCGACGCATGGATCCACAATAGGTGGCGCGCGCTGGCAGTGCTGCGGAACTGATGGTCGGCCAGTTCGGTCTGGTTCCAGATCAGGTTTTGCAGACGGCTCTCCAGATACGGCCGCACGAACAGGTAAAACACATAGGCACTGGCCAGCCCGAACAACAGGCCGAATAGCCAGCCGAATGATGTCGCCCGCAAGAATAGCTGCATCCTGGCGGTCATCGCGCCGAAGATGCCGGCCACGATGGCGCCGACCACGATAAAGCCGAGCGCCTTGGCATAAGTCTTGAAAAAGCTGCTGGCGCGCGCATGAAAGAAGAACGGCGATTGGCCGAAATACGCATGATCATGCTGGTAGCGCTTGAGCAGATAGTGCGCCAGCGGCACCGTGCCGCCCAGCACCAGCAGCGGCAGCAGCCCGCTCAACAGGATCACGCCGATGCTCGGCCGCTGCGCAAACGAGGTGACGACGCTCCACAGGAAGAACCCGGTCACCGCAAACACGATCGGAAACATGATCAGGGTCCGATAGGCTTCGCCCGCGGTACCGCGAAAATGAAAGCGCAGGCCGCGATAGCTCGAGTTGTACAGCTTGAAATGAAACGAACGCGCCAGCAACCACGGCAGCAGGCATAGCAGCACCAATCCGATCGTGGCCGCCGCAGCCAACGAAAACCCGAGCGCCGTCTTGTACGCCGCCAGCAGCGCCAACGCCAGGATCCGGCCTTTCAGGATTGCCTTGGGGTCGCCGTGATAATCGAAAATTGCGCCCGCCACGCTGGTATTGCGATAAAAATACTGCAATCGTCGCACCTTGGCCCAGGCCGAATAAACGCCGAGCGTCACGATCGACAGCAGCAGGTTCACCATCCAGATCCGGAAGTATTCGGCACCGCTGCCGGTGAATGTAAATCGCTGCGGCCCGAGAATTTTAGGTCCGGGCACCGCTTGCCGTGTTGGTACCGCTGCGCCATCGCTGTGTGCCGCGGTCGGTGTTGACGTTGGCGCCGGCGCTACGCCTGGCGGCCGCGTCACGTCGAAACCGACGAGTGCCATGTCGTTCATCCCTGCCCTGTCATTTTTTTTAGTTATTGAAGATTGCTTTTTTCTTAGCCCGCTGCGTCGATTTCTTAGATCCGACAGTTCCAAGGGTATCTCTGTTGGGACTTACGCAAAAAATGCGTCCTTTCGTAGGATGGGTGCAACCCATCATCCACATTCACAACGCGTGGCCGGATCCATCCCCTTTACATATAGTAGGGAGTATAGGAATAAACAGTGCTCTATCCGCATATAAACAAAGCACATTTAAAAATACTATAGCCAGTATCGAAAGATTGGCGAAACCCATCATTGACCGTCGAGGAAGAAAGATGGGTTCCACCCATCCTACTTTCTCGTTTGCGTAAGTCCCTGTCCATGAATCGGCGAGCGGGTCAAAGTCAAGGTCAAGCTCAAGGTCGAGTCGAGCAGAGGAATCGTACGAATTGTCGGTGAGCATCGGAGGCGCGAGATTGAGGAGTGTAGATTGATAGCGATACCTATCAGCCATGCTCGTAAATCCATTCCAGCAGCAAATCCTGCGCTTCCTGCCCACGAGCGGCGTTGGCATGATTGATCAGGTTCACCACCACGTAGCGCCGACCCGATGCCGCCAGCACATAACCGGCCAACGCCCGCACTTCACGCAACGTGCCGGTCTTGATGTGCGCGTAGCCTGCCACGCCCTGGTCCTTGAGTCGTCTGCGCATGGTACCGTCGTAACCGACCAGCGGCAGCGACGACATGAATTCCGGCATGGTCGGCCCGCGGAAAGCCGCCACCAGCATGCGGCCCATGGTGCCGGCCGCAATCCGCTCGGTACGCGACAGGCCGGATCCGTTCTCGATCACCAGATCCGGCGCATCGATATGCTTGTCGGCGAGCCAGGTCCTGATCACCTGCGCCGCGCGCTCGCTGGTGGCCGGCAATTGCGGCTGGCCGCTGGCCAGCGTCAGCAACAACTGGCGCGCCATCACATTATTGCTGTACTTGTTAATGTCGCGGATCACTTCAGGCAAGGTCGGCGACTGCCATTCGGTAATCAGGCTGGCGGCGGGCGGGGTAACGCCTTCCCTGACCTCACCGCTCAGGCTGCCGCCCAGATCACGCCACATCTGACGGAACACGGCATCGAAATATTGTGTATCGGTCATCGTGTACGGCAGCACATGCCAGCTCTGTTCCCCGCAGGACAGCGGAAAGACGCCGTCAAAACTGGCGCCGTCGCCCTGAATATTCGCGCGCAAGCGCCCCTGCCAGTCGTCGCATTCGCCATCGGTCAGAATCGGCGCAACCACCTTGTATCCTGCCAGCGGAGGGTCGAGCACCACGTTGACGTTGCCGTGCGCGAGGTCCGGTACAAAGCGCATACCAAATGATTTGTAATTAAGCAACAACGCGTCGGGACCGGCGTTGTAGGACTTCAACGGTTCGCCATCGAACTGTGCCGCATTGTGGGTGGCGACCGCAAACGCGCTGCGGTCGAGCAACAGATCGCCGCGAATATCGCGGATGCCGCGCGCCCGGATCTGGCGCAGAAACAGCCAGAAGTTCTCGATCACCAGTTTCGGATCGCCGCTGCCGCGGATGACCAGGTCACCCTGCAAGACCTCGCCGTCTTGCAGGCCATTGGCGTAGGCCTGGGTCTTCCAGGTAAAGGTCGGGCCCAGCAATTCCAGTGCGGCGTCGGTGGTAAGCAGCTTCATGGTCGAGGCCGGATTGAACGGCGTCGTCGTGTTAACCGCAACCACCGGGGCCACACTGCCCACTTCCTGCACAAAACTGCCCACCGCGCTGGGTGGGATGCCGGCGCGCTTGAACGCGGCCGCCACCACGCCGGGCAACTCCTGGGTCTGGGTCTGCGTCCGAGCAGCGGCGCCGGCCGGCCAGCCACAGAGCAAGATTTCAATCAGAAAAATACAAGCGGCGGCCTGAGATCTCGGGAATATTCGCATAACAATCGACAGTGAGTGAGCGCTGCATTATCCCACGCGAATATAAACGAACTGACAAGATTTGCACCGCAGTCTGGCTTCCGGGACCGCTCTTTTCAGCGCATGCCGGGACGGTGGCCAGAGCGTTTCTTGGCAACTACAGCGCCAAAGCAGACAGCGCGTTTGAACTTACTTCAACTCGTATTGAACATCGCACCTTGAAAATCCTTGTCTTCGTCCCTATAATTAGCACTCGTTAGGGGAGAGTGCTAATTCCTTCCCTGGCCTACCAGCTTTCCAGTGTGGCGTGTCCATTGCAGCCCGCACAGTGAAGATTGATTTGCAGCAAAGTTGCCGCAAGAAAACAATAACCCATTGAAATTAAAGGAGTTTTTATGAATCTTCGTCCTTTGCATGATCGCGTCATCGTAAAACGTCTCGACCAGGAAACCAAAACCGCTTCCGGCCTGATCATCCCTGAGGCTGCCGCTGAAAAGCCGGACCAGGGTGAAATCTTGGCGGTGGGCAACGGCAAGATTCTGGAGGACGGCAAGGTGCGTCCGCTGGCAGTGAAAGTCGGCGATCGCGTCCTGTTCGGCAAATATTCCGGCCAGACCGTCAAAGTCGGCGGCGACGAATTGCTGGTGATGCGCGAAGAAGACATCATGGCGATCGTTGAAAAATGACGCGGATGTCCAGGCGCCTGGCGCTTGGCAACAGCCACGTCGTCCCTGCCCTTCGGCAATCTCAGGATAAATTGGCCGACGGCCACGCAGGGATCCAGTGACTTTAAGCATTTAAGTTAAGCACTTTCCACGAATAATCTAGGAGTTACAAACATGGCAGCTAAAGAAGTTATTTTCGGCGACGCAGCGCGCGCCAAGATGGTTGAAGGCGTCAACATCCTCGCCAATGCAGTTAAAGTCACACTCGGCCCTAAAGGTCGCAATGTCGTTCTGGAGCGCTCGTACGGTGCGCCGACCGTCACCAAGGACGGTGTCTCGGTGGCCAAGGAAATCGAACTCAAAGACAAGCTGATGAACATGGGTGCGCAGATGGTCAAGGAAGTTGCTTCCAAGACCTCCGACAACGCCGGTGACGGCACCACCACCGCAACCGTGCTGGCCCAGGCAATCGTGCGCGAAGGCATGAAATTCGTTGCCGCCGGCATGAATCCTATGGATTTGAAGCGCGGTATCGACAAGGCAGTCACAGCGACTGTTGAAGAACTGGCAAAAATCTCCAAGCCTTGCACCACCACCAAAGAAATCGCGCAAGTTGGCGCTATTTCCGCTAACTCCGATTACTCGATCGGCGAGCGCATCGCTGAAGCGATGGAAAAAGTCGGCAAGGAAGGCGTCATCACCGTTGAAGACGGCAAATCCCTGAACGACGAACTCGACATCGTCGAAGGCATGCAATTCGACCGCGGCTACCTGTCGCCGTACTTCATCAACAATCCGGACAAGCAAGTCGCGCTGCTCGACAATCCGTACGTACTGCTGTGCGACAAAAAAATCTCCAACATCCGTGATCTGCTGCCGGTGCTGGAACAAGTCGCCAAGGCTGGCCGTCCGCTGCTGATCATCGCCGAAGACATCGAAGGCGAAGCGCTGGCAACCCTGGTAGTCAACAACATCCGTGGCATCCTGAAGACCTGCGCCGTCAAGGCACCGGGCTTCGGCGACCGTCGCAAGGCAATGCTGGAAGACATCGCGATCCTGACCGGCGGCCAGGTTGTGGCTGAAGAAGTCGGTCTGACCCTGGAAAAAATCACGCTGGAACAACTGGGCGAAGCCAAGCGCATCGAAGTCGGCAAGGAAAACACCATCGTCATCGACGGTGCCGGTGAGCATGCGGCGATCGAAGCGCGCGTCAAGCAAGTGCGCGTCCAGATCGAAGAAGCGACCTCCGACTACGATCGTGAAAAGCTGCAAGAGCGCGTTGCCAAACTGGCCGGCGGCGTTGCCGTCATCAAGGTTGGCGCTGCCACCGAAGTCGAAATGAAGGAAAAGAAAGCCCGCGTTGAAGATGCATTGCATGCAACCCGCGCTGCGGTTGAAGAAGGTATTGTTCCTGGCGGCGGCGTAGCCCTGCTGCGTGCACGTGCCAACATCAACATCAAGGGTGACAACCCTGACCAGGAAGCCGGCATCAAGATCGTACTGCGCGCGATGGAAGAGCCGCTGCGGATGATCGTCCAGAACGCCGGCGATGAGCCATCGGTCGTGGTCGCCAAAGTCCTGGAAGGCAAAGGTAACTTCGGTTACAACGCCGCCAACGGCACCTACGGCGACATGGTCGAAATGGGCGTTCTCGATCCAGCCAAAGTTACCCGTTCGGCACTGCAGAATGCAGCCTCGATCGCTTCGTTGATGCTGACCACCGATTGCATGGTGTGCGAGCAGACCGAAGACAAGCCATCTGCTGGCGGCATGGGCGGCGGCATGGGTGGTATGGGCGGCATGGGTGGTATGGACGGCATGATGTAATTCCGCAAGGAATTGCGTCGCAGCTTGTCTGCAACAGCAATGATGAAAAGCCCTGCGACGCAAGTCGCAGGGCTTTTTTCTTGGTCGGCGCCGATGGATTTTCCGCCTTGCGCCTTCCCGATTTTCAGGGGTGGACTGGTCCGGATCGATGCTTAGGTGCCGAGCCGGACGTTTTGATGTCTGATCACCAATTAAGCCTGCCAGACGCCGTAGCCAGCTTCGCGCAGACCGATCGCCAACTCCACTTCCATGTCACAGGCGCCGCCGTAGGGCATCGGGTTGTACATCTCGTACAGTGCGGGCAGCAGCCGCAGGCCATGCTCGAATACGTATTTGTTCGACTGAATCCCGGCCTTGTGCTTGTCGAAGCGCTGGTCTGGGCTGAGGCCCGTCATGCCGACGTAGACGCACGGCTTGCCGCTGACATAGTCCGGGTTGGCCTTCTTGAAGCGGGCCTCGTACAGCACGTCTTTCGATAATTCGACGACGTAGACGTTGTGGTGGTAGCGGCGGGCCATGGGTGCTTGGTGGGAGGAACAAATCTGCGCCGAACGCGCAGATTTTGCCGCGGCGGCGTACGAATGTAATAATTGTCGCCTATTGTCGTCCGGCGCAAGGCCATTGCCATGAAAAAAAAGACCTATTACTCATACATCATCCTGGACCAAGCCGTCAAAGAAAAGGTGCACGCCGTCATGATGTGCGCCAATAACCGCGAGCAGGCGGTCGGCTTTTTTCGCGCCACGCTGGGTCTGTACTACCTGTCGAAGATCATGGTCGAACAGGAGCTCGATTTCAAGAAGATCGACCAGGAGTTCAACGTTTTCATTTACCGCACCCTCGGCAAAGGGCATAGCATCACCAGCATCCTGCAGTACATGAGCAGCAAAAAGGTATTGTGGGTACTCGATGCGAAATCCTTCATCCCGACCTTTCTGAATTATTTCCCCGACATCCCGTTTCGCAATATTCCGCTGCTGCTGTCGATCAATCTGTCGGTCTCGAAGAAAATCTCCGGCATCGCGACCGCCGGACCGGTGCAGGACTGGACCCTGGAACAAACCAGGCGCATCGCGCAGGCCGAAAGCGGCGCAGCGCAGCAACCGGATGCGCCACCGGATCGAACCACCGACGACACATCGGCGCCGGCCTGATTGGCTCTTTGTCAATCGCTGCCACCACCATCACGCCCACAAGTCACGACTACAGAAATCAACCGATGCATACCTTCCTCTGGCACGATTATGAAACCTTCGGCATCAATCCGCGGCGCGACCGGCCGGCCCAGTTTGCGGCGATCCGCACCGATGCGGAACTGAACGAAATTGGCGAGCCGATCATGCTGTACTGCCAGCCGGCGCCGGATTTTTTGCCCGATCCGCAATCCTGCCTGATCACCGGCATCACGCCACAGCTGTGCCTGCAGCGCGGCGTGCCGGAGTATCAATTCGCCGCCACGATCGAGCAGGCGTTCGCGCAGCCGGGCACGATCGGGGTCGGCTACAACACGATCCGCTTCGACGATGAGGTGACGCGCTTCCTGTTCTGGCGCAACCTGATCGATCCCTATGCGCGCGAGTGGCAGAACCAGTGCGGACGCTGGGACATTCTCGACCTGGTACGCACCGCCTATGCGCTGCGCCCGGATGGCATCGTGTGGCCGACCAATGACGAAGGCCGCCCCAGCTTCCGGCTCGAACTGCTGACCGCCGCCAATGGCATCGGCCACGAGGCGGCGCACGATGCGCTGTCGGATGTGCGCGCGACGATTGCACTGGCGCGCCTGATCCGCGCGCGGCAACCCAAGCTGTTCGAATTCTGTCTGGCGCTGCACAAGAAAGATCGCGTCGCCGATGAGATCGGCCTGCACTTTGCGCCGGCAGCGCGACGGCCGTTTCTGCATGTATCGGGCATGTTCCCGGCCGAGCGTGGCTGCCTGGCGCTGATGTGGCCGCTGGCAGCGCATCCGACCAACAAGAACGAAGTGATCGCGTGGGATTGCGCATTCGACCCGAGCGAGTTGCTGGCACTCGATGTCGCGACATTGCGCGAGCGCATGTTCAGCAAGGCCGATGCGCTGCCGCAAGGCGTCACGCGGCTGCCGATCAAAACCATCCATTTGAATAAATCACCGGTGGTGATCAGCAACCTGAAAACCCTCGGCGCCGAGATGGCGCAGCGCTGGGGACTGGACCTCGCGCTTGGCTTGCAGCACGCGGCGACGGCCGCCGCGACACCGGCCCTGACAACCCGGATGGAGCCGCTCTGGCGCGAGGTATTCCAGCGTCCGGCCACCGCCACAGACATGGCATCACCGGACGTGGATGAGGATTTATACGGTGGCTTTGTCGGCAGCAACGATCGCCGCCTGTTGAATCAACTGCGTGGATTGACGCCCGAGAAACTGGCCGACGCCCGCGCCAGCTTCGACGATGCACGGCTGGAAGAGCTGCTGTTTCGCTACCGCGCGCGCAATTTCCCGCACAGCCTGTCGGAGCCCGACGCGCAGCGCTGGGAAGAGCTGCGCATCGCCCGTTTATTCGACGGCGAAGGCGGTGTCCGCAGCGTCGATATGTTGTTCGGCGAAATCGATCATTTGTCTGAAAACGCAGATCAGCGCGGCGAGGAAATCCTCGGTGCGCTGTACGACTATGTGGAGATGATTGCGCCGTCGCGCGACTAGCGCTGGCGGACGCAGCTCGGGCCTGCGTCCGCGAAAGCAGTCTTCAGAAGCGCGCCAGTCAAAACCGCGTATCGCGCGCCGCGCGCAGGAAGCGGTCCAGAATCGGCGTGCAGTCGAGCAGCTGATGGCCACCGGCGCGATGGAATTCAGGATGCCATTGCAAGCCCATCACGAACGGCGCCTTGCGGTAGCGCACCGCCTCGATGATATTGTCGGACGCCGACACCGCTTCCACCACGATGTCACGGCCCAGAGTCTTGACGGCCTGATGGTGGATCGAATTGACCAGTGGCGATGGCTGGTCGCCAAGCTGGCCGGCGAACAGGGTGCGCAATGACGATCCGGCCGGAAACTGGATCGCATGAAAATTACGGTCGTATTGCTCGCTGACATGCGCGATCGCGGCCGGCTCGTCGGTGGCGATGTCCTGGTACAGCGTGCCGCCGAAGCCGACGTTGATCAACTGGCAGCCGCGGCAGATGCCCAGCACCGGCTTGCCAGCCTCGACGAACTCGTGCAGCAGCTCCAGCTCATACATGTCGCGCGCGCTGTCGCCATTCCATTCCGGCCGCGTCGCCTGTTCCGAATACGATTGCGGCGAGACGTCGGCGCCGCCTTGCAGCACCAGTCCGTCCAGGTGGCGCGCATAATCGCGCAGCCGGATATTGCTCGGATGCAGCCGGCCCTTGGTATTGACTGTCGGAATCATCAGCACCAGGACGTCGCGCGACATCACCCATTGCGCGATCGATTCTTCCAGGTATTGCAGAGTCTTGCTGCGTAGCCCCCTGCCCTCCTGTTCCGGATGAAAGATACGCGCCGAGATGCCGATTTTCAGCGTGCGATGCGTGGCGCGCCGTATCGCCTGATCCGACAACGCCTTGATGCGGGCCGACACGATGCGCCAGGCATGCATCCATGGACCGTCGTTCAGGTCCTGATATTGGGGCGTTTCGGGGTTTGGTGGCGGCGCGCTCGGCTGCGGCGGAACCGCGGTTGGCTGTGGCGTCGCGCCCGGTGGGCTGGCCGCGGCGCCTGCAAGGGGGGCACCGTTGGTGGCCGAATTATTTGCGGGAATCTGGCCGCCGCTACTGTCAGGATTTTCTGGACTGGACATGGCTCTGGTCGCTTCGGCGAACATTGACGGAATCTCACGCTCCTGCCAATGTGTCAGCTGCACCGTATCAATTGAAGCTTCCTATTTTACGACGGTGCTGGTGGAGTATAGCCTGATTTACATTTGATTACATGCGCATATTGGCATATCGCCATTGCAGTATCTGCAACAATGGCTGCTGTACGGCACCGTGCACGCTGGTCCCGCGCCGGTTGCCGGTTCGGCGCACTGGTTCGACTTACTCGTCCTGCACCACGCTGGATCGGCTGCGCCTGCCGCCATCAGGCTCACGCCAAGCGCCATATCCGGCACCGATTGTTTCTGCCAAGATTCATCGGTTACGAATTGTTACTTGTTCTTTTATCTTGTCCCAAACCTGCAATACTGTAAGTAGGTTATAAGCGGCCTGGTCACGTTGTTTGGCCCTTGTGTTTAGGATTTGTTTGGACTGCTTTACAAGTATTTTTATTGCTATCGAGGTCTATCGTGAAATCGATGAAGTTGCTTAAAGTGCTGATGCTGGTACTGGCGCTGCTTGGTACTGCCGCCACCAGCACGGCGTGGGCCCAGCGTGGTCATGGCGGACATGGGGGCCATCGGGGCGGACACGGGGGCGCCCATGTCGGCCTGTTTATCGGCGCGCCGCTGTTATGGCCGTATTTCGGCGCGCCTTACTATCCCTATTCCTACCCCTACTATGGGTATGGCTATGGATATGGGTATGGGTACGGCGTGCCGGCCCAGCCGCAGGTCTACGTGGAACAGACACCAGAACAGTCGTCGGCCCAGAACTACTGGTATTTCTGCAACAGTCCTAAGGGTTACTACCCATATGTGAAACAGTGCCCACCGGGCTGGGTCCAAGTGACACCACAGGCGCCCGCCGGTAATTGAACTTGATTAAACCTGACCGAACCTGATTGAGCCCGACGAACCAGTTATTCAGCGAAAGCAAACACCATGTCCAAGACCTTCAAGCTTACCCCGATCCTGGCCGTATTGCTGCTCGGTGCGTGCACCACGATGCCGTCCGGACCGAGCGTGATGGCGCTGCCGGGCAGCGGCAAAAATTTTGACCAATTCCGCGGCGACGACATGATGTGTCGCCAGTACTCGCAGCAGCAGATGGGCGCTTCGCCAGAACAGGCGGCGGTCGATAGCGGCGTGCGCAGCGCCGCGGTGGGCACCGTGATCGGTGCGATTGCCGGTGCGGCGATCAACGGCGGCCGCGGTGCCGGCGTCGGCGCCGGCGCCGGTATGGCGCTGGGCGGCCTGTCAGGCGTTTCCGCGGGTAATGCATCGGCCTATAACGTGCAGCAACGCTACGATTTCGCCTACCAGCAGTGCATGTATGCGCAGGGACACAAGGTAGCGGTGTCCGGCCGCTTCATGTCGGATTCGCGGCAATCGGCGCAACCGCCGCGCGGCTCGGGTAATTACTATCCGCCGCCGCCCAATACGGCGCCGCCACCGGGCTATTGATCCGGGGTGGATACAGGAACAGGCCGCGCCGCGAGGTTTGCGGCCTTTTTGTTGTGGCGCGCGGTCCGTGCGGCGTTTGCTTGCCGATTTAATACCCGAATCAATACTACCTACCAGTATTTTTTAATCCGTAATAAAATCGGGGGCAAACGCACCATTTTTTCATATACTCCGTCAAATTGCTCATAATTCGAGACAGGCCGTGCACGCCATCCTGCTGACGCCCGATGGCTATCCTATGATGTAATTGTCGCCGGCCAGTGCTGCGGGCCGGCAGGTGTTTGATGCAGCCAAACCGGGTATCAGCCAACGAGGACGGACATGAATGTCAGAACAGAACGCGACAGTTTCGGCGACATCGAGGTGCCGGCCGACCAGTTGTGGGGGGCGCAAACGCAGCGCTCGCTGGAATTTTTCCGCATTTCAACCGAACGCATGCCGCCGGAACTGATCCTGGCGCTCGCGGCGCTCAAGCGCGCCTGTGCGCTGGTCAATATGGAATTGGGTCTGCTGCCATCGACCAAGGCCGGCGCAATCATGCAGGCCGCCGACGAGGTGCTGGCGCGCCGGCACGATGGCGAATTCCCGCTGTCGATCTGGCAGACCGGCTCTGGCACCCAGAGCAATATGAACATGAACGAGGTGCTGGCCAATCGCGCATCCGAACTGCTGGGCGGCGCGCGCGGCGCCGAACGGCTGGTGCATCCGAACGACGAGGTCAATCTGGGCCAATCGTCGAACGATATCTTTCCGAGCGCGATGTATCTGGCGGCCGCCACCAGCCTGACGCACGCGCTGCTGCCGGCACTGCGTCACCTGCGCGCGACGATGGAGCAAAAATCGACCGAGTTCGCGGACATCGTCAAGATCGGTCGCACCCATTTGCAGGACGCCACGCCGCTCACCTTGGGCCAGGAATTTTCCGGTTATGCGGCGCAATTGCTGTACGCCGAAACGATCATCGTCGCCGCGGTACCGGCGCTGTGCGAGCTGGCGGTCGGCGGCACCGCAGTGGGCACCGGCCTCAACACCCATCCGCAATTTGCCGACAAGGTCGCGGCCGAACTGGCCTGGCGCCACCATCTGCCGCTGAAAAGTGCGCCCAACAAGTTCGCCGCACTGGCCGCGCACGACGCACTGGTGGCGGCGCACGGCGCCTTGAAGACACTGGCCGCGGCGCTGATGAAGATCGCCAACGACGTGCGCTGGATGGCATCGGGGCCGCGCTCCGGCCTCGGTGAAATCAGCATCCCGGAAAACGAGCCGGGCAGCTCGATCATGCCGGGCAAGGTCAATCCGACCCAGTGCGAGGCGCTAACGATGCTGTGCTGCCAGGTGTTCGGCAACGATGTCGCGATCAATTTCGGCGGCGCCTCCGGCAACTTCGAGCTGAACGTGTTCAAGCCGCTGATGATTCACAATTTCCTGCAAAGCGCGCGGCTGTTGGCCGACGGCTGCGCCAGCTTCAATAGCCATTGCGCACAGGGCATCTTGCCGAACCGCGACCGCATCGCCGACCTGATGGCGCGCTCGCTGATGCTGGTCACCGCGCTGACGCCGCACATCGGCTACGACAAGGCGGCACAGATCGCGAAGAAGGCGCACCATGATGGCAGTACGCTCAAACAGGCGGCGCTGGCGCTCGGCTATGTTACCGAACAACAGTTTGAACTATGGATGCAGCCGCTGCAGATGACGCATCCCAAAGCGTAAACCGAGTGCAGCGTGGGCGACTTAATGGGTGCATCAATTCGGTTATCCTAGCGATTATCAAAAAACGCCACCAGGAGTGAATCGGCATGAAATTGGAAGAGGAAAGCGAGAACGTGGAAGACCGGCGCGGTGAAGGCGGCGGCGGCGGTGGATTTTCGTTCGGCGGCGGCCGCGGCATCGGCATTGGCACGATCGCAATCGCACTGCTGGCATCCTATTTTTTTGGCATCAACCCGATGACGGTGCTCAATATCCTGAGCGGCGGCGGGCAAGTGGTGGCACCGACACGGCAAACCCAGCAGGCGCAGGGTCCGGCACATGCGCCAACGGCCAACGACCCGATGAAACACCTGGTTGCACAGGTGCTGCGTGATACCGAAAAGACCTGGACCGACCTGTTCAAACAAAACGGCGCCATCTACGTCAAGCCGAAACTGGTGCTATTTACCGGCAGCACGCCGACCGCCTGCGGCACCGGCCAGACCGCGAGCGGGCCGTTCTACTGTCCGGGCGACCAGAAGGTCTACATCGACCTCGCCTTTTATCAACTGATGAAAGACCGATTCCATGCTTCCGGCGACTTCGCCCAGGCGTATGTGATCGCGCACGAAGTCGGCCATCACGTGCAGAACCTGCTCGGCATCATGGACAAGGTTGACCAGACCCGCCAGCACACGTCACAGGTACAGGGCAACGCGCTGTCGGTACGGCTGGAATTGCAGGCCGACTGCTTCGCCGGTGTCTGGGCCTTCCATGCCAATGAGGCGCGCAGCATTCTCGAAGCCGGCGACGTCGAAGAGGCCTTGAGTGCCGCCAGCGCGATCGGCGATGATGCATTGCAGCGCCAGGCGCGCGGCGCAGTGGTGCCCGATTCGTTCACGCACGGCACCTCGGCACAGCGCACGCGCTGGTTCAAACGCGGCATCGACAGCGGCAAGATCGGCGACTGCAATACGTTTGAGGCGCGACAGTTGTAGCGAGCACTGAGCGGCGTACCGGCCACGGCCGGGATCCTGACAACCAGCTGATCGACCGCAAGGCGGACCACAACATGATCCAGCTTGGTATCGGCGCACTGACCACCGCGCCGGTCGATATAGACGAAAACCTCTAATACCGATAGTGCCAAAGGCGCCATGTTTTTACATGGCGCTTTTTTTCGCGCCGGGAGTTCCGTTGCCCGATAATACTCCCGTGAGTAAGCGAGCAGCACTGACAACTATTGGACATACTTGTCATATACCCATCAAAGATATCGAAAAATCAGATTCTTGCGCAGCAAATCGCCCTGCCGACATGGGTAAAAAAACGTCGCGGTGAAAATCCGGCTGTTTTCTGTTTTGCATATATTTGTTGCAACAATTTACATTTCGGCTTATATACTTTCCTTGCGGCAAAAGTGAACAATGCCTGGTTTCCACCCTGCGTATCAATCCACTGATCTCCCAAAAAAACATGAAAATAACCACTTTTTCCAGGCTGGCCGCGATGCTGGCGGTGTTGGGTTTGAGCATTCCAGCTTTCGCAGAAGACGACGCAACCTTGTTCATGAGCCGTGCCAACGCACGTATCGCGAAGGCCATGCGTTTTCAAAACCGCTGGGACGGACCGACCACCGGCGTCAAGATCTCGCAGAAACGCAATGTCATCCTGATCGGCTCCGACCTGCATGACCCGAGCCAGAGCAGCATCGCCAGCGGCGTCAAGGAAGCGGCACAAACGGCCGGCTGGAACCTGATGACCATCGATTGCTGGGGCTCGACCAGCCGCCACGCCGAGGCGTTCAGCCGCGCGCTGGCACTGAATCCAGACGGCATCGTGGTGGCCGGTATCGATACCGCGGCCATCGGCAAGGAACTGGCCGCTGCCGCCAAGAAGAAGATTCCGGTGGTGGGCTGGCACGCATCGCCCAAGCCCGGCCCGGCCGCAGGACTGTTCGCCAACGTCAACACCGATCCGAAAGAAGCGGCGCAGATTGCGGCGCTGCTCGGCGTGGTCGAATCCAAGGGCAAAAGCGGGATAGTGATATTCACCGATTCCAGCAACGTCTATGCGATGGCGAAATCGAACGAGATCGTCAGCATCATCAAGCAATGCCAGACCTGCAGTCTGCTGGCGGTGGAAGATCTGCCACTGGCGGATGCGCCGAAAAAGATGCCGGACGTGCTGGCCGCGCTGGTCAAGCGTTTCGGCAAGAAATGGACACAAACCATCGCCAGCAGCGATCAGTATCTGGACCTGATGGCGACGCCTGCAGCGAGCGCAACCTTGGCCGGCAACAGCCCGCAGGCGATCTCGGCCGGCGACGGTTCGGAGTTGTCGTATCGGCGCATCCGCGACAAGAACCTGCAGATCGGCACTGTGCCTGAGCCATTCCAGATGCAGGGCTGGCAGTTGCTCGATGAACTGAACCGCGCAATTGCCGGCGAGAAGCCGAGCGGCTACGAGAACCAAAGCTATCTGGTGACTGCGAGCAATATCTCCTATCACGGCGGCGCCAAAAACAACTTTGATCCGGATAACGGCTACCGCGCCGAGTACAAGAAAATCTGGATGAAATAACGCGCAACATGAGTCTTGGCCGCCGGTGTACCATGGCGGCCGGCAAACGGGCCGACCGGATCATGGATCCGGCCGGCCCTTGTTTTTTGTGAGGACAGCATGGTAACCAAAACGACGCGACAGCAGCATCCAAAGGCACGGCCATTGCAGCAACTGCGCTTTCAACTGGACGGCGAATTTGTTGAACTGAATCAATTACTGAAACTGGCCGGACTGTGCGACAGCGGCGGCGCCGGCAAAATGCTGGTGGCCGGCGGCGGCGTCACCGTCGACGGCAAGCAGGAGTTGCGCAAGACCTGCAAGATCCGCGCGGGTCAGGTGGTCGGCATCGGCGACGTGCGGATCAGCGTGCACACCTGAGCGCGCTCGACCACTCCACCTGTCGATTCGATCTACATCAGACGTGGACGATTTGCTCCGGTAAAGCTTGCGGTGCCACAAGTTACGCGCGCCACACCTGTCTATATTGACAGTTATGCAAGCAACCTGTCGGAGTCAGTGATGGATGCCAACCAGCCAGGACAGCAAGGAGAACGACGCCGGTCGCCGATGCCTGAGCGCGAGATGCTGTTCAATGAATTGCGACGCGCGATCGGCCGTGCCGAAAGCCTGCTGCAAGCGACGTGCCAGCGCGGCGACCCGTCCTGCGCCGACGCCCGGGAAAGGCTGGAAGCGATCCTGCGCGCGGCGCGCATGCAACTGGCGCGCTATGACGATGGCAAGATGGACCATTCCGGCACGAGCGCGAGCGGCGAGGCCAAAATATTCAACTGCTTTAACGCCGGCACCGACAACTAGGAACGGCTTGCACCTTCAGTCGGTGCTGATGTGCGCTTGCCGCCCGTGGTGTCCGCACACCCGAGGCCGGGCGCGATGCGCTCGCATCCCCGCAAAAGAAGAAACCCTGAGCCACGGTTGGACGGCGGGTCAGGGTTTCGAGGTGCGCTTGCTCGCGCTCGTTGCGGGTGGACCGCTTATTTCATTGGTGCGCCTTCTGCCTTCTTGGGGTGCACCGTCTTGTGCGCTTTTTTCTTGCTGTATTTCTTGTGCATGCTCTTGTCAGCCATCGGCGCGGCCGCTGGTGCGCTGACAGCAGCCGGCACCGACGGCGGCACGATCGGCACTGGCGCTGGAGCTGGTGCCGATGGCGGCACGATCGGCGCCGATGCCGGCGTTTGTGCGAAAGCCGACCCCACGGCAAAGGCAGCGGCGGCGCAGGCGGCGATCAGTTTTTTCATTCCATGTCCTTTTTTTTTGGCGGTCCGTAGTGTCCACGTATCGTCATAACGCATGCGACCGGCACGGTGTTGACACGATATGCGCGCAAAACGCGATTTGATCAGCCATGATGTGCTGCAAGTTTGCCGGATGAACTCCGCACGCTGCCCCGTCACTAACGGAAAAAAACCCAGCTCACCAGCAAGAAGCAGGGCATCAGGCAGGCCAGCGACCATCCCATGTAGGCGAAGAACCCCGGCATCCGGACGCCCTGATGCACTGCGACCGCGCGCACCATGAAATTCGGCGCATTACCGATGTAGGTCAAGGCACCCATGAACACCGCGCCGGCCGAGATCGCTTCCAGCAACTTTGCGCCGGCGCCCATCAGATGCGCCGGATCACCACCGGCCATGTTGAAAAACACCAGGTAGGTCGGCGCGTTGTCGAGGAAGGCCGACAGCAGGCCGGCGCACCAGAAATACAGCGCCGGGACCGGTTGCCCCCGGCTGTCCGTGACCAGCCGCACGACATCGCCCAAGGCGCCCTGGTCGCCTGCGCGCAGGATCGCGATCACCGGGAAGATCGTCAGAAAGATGCAGGCAAACAGCTTGGCCACTTCCTGCATCGGAAACCAGTTGAACTCGTTGTCGCGCCGCACCGGCGCCGGTGTCAGCGCCAGCGAAGCGAGCGCCAGCAGCATCAGCAACCCGTCCCGCAACAGGTTCTGCCATTCGAGCGGGGTGCCGAGCAGCGACAGCGACCGGCCGGGATTCCACAATCCCGACATCAGGACCGCCGCCACCGACGCCGCCAGCAGCAGAAAATTGATCTTGCCGTCGATCCGGACCTTGCCGTCCAGCGCGTAACCGGATGGCTCGGTCGGCGTCTCACGGCGCATGAAGTAGGTATCGACCGCAAAGAACAACGCAAACAGCAGCGCGCTGACCATCAAGGTCGGCAGCAGCAGGTATTGCGTGGTCCAGAAGAAGTGCACGCCCTGCAGGAAGCCGAGAAACAGCGGTGGGTCGCCGAGCGGCGTCAGCGCGCCGCCGACGTTAGCGACCAGGAAGATGAAAAACACCACCACATGAGTCTGATAGCGCCGCGTCGCGTTGGCCCGGATCACCGGCCGTATCATCAGCATCGCCGCGCCGGTCGTCCCCATCACGCTGGCCAGCGCGGTGCCGATACCGAGCAGCGCCAGATTGGTGCGCGGCGACGCGCGCAAATCGGCGGCGACATGGATACCGCCGGCAATGGTGTACAACGCAAACAGCAACACCATGAACGGCAGATATTCGAGCAGCAGCGCATGCGCGATCTGATGGGTGGTTTCAGTCAGGCCGAAACGCAGCGCAAACGGCAGCAGCAGCCCCAGCGCCCACAGTCCGGCGATCTTGCCGAAATGATGATGCCAGAAGTCCGGCGCGATCAACGGCACCGCAGCGATCGACAGCAGCACGCCGGCAAATGGCAGGCCCCACCACAGTGTCAGTTGCTGAGGGTCGAGACCGGCAGCGCAGGCCGGCGTGCAGCACAACCACAGCAGGCCGGGCGAGGACAGGGACAACAGACGGCGTGCAAGCGATTTCACGTACGGCTCCAGCGTGATAACGGCGCACCAAGGCCGGACAATTGCATGGAAATGGTTGCTGGCTAAGGCTTCTCGCCCCTTCCCCTTTGCAGGGGGAAGGTTGGGATGGGGGTAGGACGGTCGATTGACAACGTACATCATTCTTCGACCGCACTACCCCCACTTGCAGTGCGCATATCCGCTTGCAGGCGGATACCGCTACGCAGGCAGGAGGCATGCCTCCTGCATTCCCTGCTCCGCCCCTACTCCTCCCCCTGCAAGCATGTCCTGAGCTTGTCGAAGGAGGGGAGGGAACTCAACCAGGCCGCACCAATGTTCGTGCGGATCCTCATGCGCTTGCCCTGGCACACCAGTGCGCCATCGATTATTTTGGTTAGATAGGGAGTATAACGAAAAATTGGGCGATTCCCCTTGGATTCATTGGGCATCTATAAATACATGACCCAGTATGAATTTACCGCCAACACTTATTCAGGATGCGAACGATCGACGCCTGCGGTCGAAATCGAAGTCCAGGCTGAGGCGAAGTTTGGCACTGCCCCCCAAGCCCGCCGACGACACCGCCGTCAGCGAGCCGCTACAGCCGCCGCCCCGACCGGAACAACTCCGCTATCTGGTCCGCCGGCTGCGGCCGGCTGAAGTAATAGCCCTGCATCTGGTCGCACTCCTGCTGGCGCAGGAAATCAAGTTGCTCGATGGTCTCGACGCCCTCCGCGATCACCTTCAGCTTCATGCTGTGCGCCAGCACGATGACCGCTTTCGCGATCGCGGCATCGTCGGTGTCGGTAGTCAGGTCGTGCACGAAGGACTTGTCGATCTTCAGCGAATCGATCGGGAAACGCTTCAGATAACTCAGGCTGGAGTAACCGGTACCGAAGTCGTCGATCGACAGATGGATCCCCATATCGCTCAGCTTGTGTAGCGTCTGCGCTGCCAGCTCCGGATTCTCCATCACGATGCTCTCGGTAATTTCCAGCGCCAGGAAGCTGGCCGGGTAATCGGTGTCCTGCAGCACCTGCGTCACCATCTTGGCGATATCGTGCTGCTTGAACTGGCGCGCCGACAGGTTGACGCCCATCCGCACCGGCGGCAAGCCAGCCGCCTGCCAAGCCCGGTTCTGGGCGCAGGCGGTGCGCAGCACCCATTCGCCGATCGGCACGATCAGGCCGGTTTCCTCGGCGATGGAAATGAATTCGTCGGGCGGCAGCATGGCCTTGCCCGGTGGCATCCAGCGCAGCAAGGCCTCCATGCCGACGATATGACCGGACCGGATATCGATCTGCGGCTGATAATGCAGCACGAATTCCTCGCGCTCCAGCGCGCGCCGCAGTTTGCCTTCGAGCTTGAGCCGATCGAGTGCGCGCGCATTCATTTCGTGCGCATAGAACTGAAAATTATTGCGGCCGGCGGCCTTGGCGCGGTACATCGCGGTGTCGGCGTTCTTGAGCAGGGTCGCGCCGTCGTGGCCATCTTTCGGATACTGGCTGATGCCGACGCTGGCGCTCGGATAAAATTCGTGACCTTGCAGCATCAGCGGTTGCGACACCAGTTCCAGTACGCGCTGCGCCAGCATGGTGACGTCCTCTTCGTCGGCGTCAGACAGCAGCAGCACGAACTCGTCGCCGCCCAGCCGCGCCAGGGTGTCGCCGTCGAGCGCCTGGGCCGCCAGTCGGCGTCCGATTTCGATGATGATCAGGTCGCCGCTTTCATGGCCCAGGCTGTCGTTGATGTTCTTGAAGCGGTCGAGATCGATCACCAGCACTGCCATCGCACGCTGCATCCGGTTGGCATAGCCGATCGCCTGCGACAGCCGGTCCTGCAGCAGCGAGCGGTTCGGCAAGCCGGTCAGCGAATCATGGTTGGCCAGGTGCTGCAGCTCCAGCTCGACCCGCTTGCGGCGCGAGATGTCCTCGATCACGGTGCTGAAATATTTCGGATTGCCGTCTTCGTCGCGCACCAGCGAGTTGGTCAAATTAACCCAGATGTAATGGCCATCCTTGTGCAGGTATCGTTTCTCGCGCGATTTTTCGTGAATCTCGCGCGCCCGCATGCGCCGTGCCAATTCGAAGTCAATCGGCAGGTCTTCCGGATGAGTCAGCTCCTGAAACCGCATAGTCAGCAGTTCTGTCTGCGAATAGCCGACGATCTCGCACATCTTCTGGTTCGCCATCAGCCAGCGCCCATCCGGCGCGACGTGGGCCAGGCCAACGGCAGCCTGGCTGAAGGCGACGCGAAAGCGCTCTTCGCTTTCGCGCAGGGCGACCTCGGCCTGCAGCCGCGCGCTGATGTCGCGTACCACGGCAACCACGATCTGTCGCCCTTCCGACAGCATCGCGCGCAGATAAACTTCAACCGGCAGACGCGTGCCGTCCTTGCGCTGGTGCACGGTCTTGATCATGCCAGTCTTGCTGGCCGAACGGATCACTTCGTCGAAGCGCTTGATGATCTGGTCCAGCTCCCCGGCGTCAGGCTTCAGGTCCTGCGGCCCGAGTTGCAACAGTTCGCGATGGCTGTAACCGAGCGTCGTGCTCGCGGTTTCGTTGGCATCGATGAAACGCATCTGCTCGCGGTCGATCAGGTAGATCGCGTCGATCGAACTGTCGAGCGCGACGCGGAAGCGACGCTGCTGCTCGTGCGAATAGACGTGGGAGACGTGGGGGTCGGCGTCCGCGTCCGGCTCCGGTGTCACCGGATCGGCCTGCCACGCGAGTTCATCACCCCTGTTGTCCATACAGTCGTCTCGTCGTTATTATCGTTATCACCTCGGCAGCTCAATGGCCGCCAAGTGTGCCCGGTAGTGTCCACGGCAATGCCGTCGCACGGTGAAGGGAATTTTAGCCGTCTATTGTAATAGGATATCGACCCGACGCTATAGCTATTGCGCGTGCCGCCGAAAGGTATTTCGTCACAAAAAAGGTACAGCGAAATCCGGCCGAATGGCCTCCCGCTGATAGGGATTCCAGCGCCCGTGCCCGCTAATGGCGCCGCGACCAGCGTCATCACGGCCATCCATTGCAGTGCGCAACGACGCAACGCGGAGCGGGCTGCCCGACGCGCGCCAAGTCAAGCCTTGGTGTTGATGTTCTGGCCGAGATGGGGCGGCAGATTGTTCGGCAGGCTGGTCGGCGGCGGCAGTGCGGCGACCAGCGCGGCGGCGCTGCTGGCGTCGATATCGATCGCTTTCTTCAGCACCGCAAGATCGACCTCGCGTTTGGTGCCGGTGTCGGCAATGCTGGTTGCCAAATTGCTAATGCCGGAAATATCCATGATCGACTCCATGCAGACGTAATTTCAATTAACTTGTTTACGTCATGCCGGCAAATTTCTTGAGCCGCGCTCGCTGTAATTGGCGACGCCTGGAATTTATACGGAGTATGCATCTATTTGCTTTATATTTACTGCGAAACAACGCAGTATCACGATGAGTATATCTACGAGTTAATGCCGCCCTGCAGCAATTGATCGAGAAACCGGTATAGCCGTGGGTCGTCGGCATAGGCCACGTTGAAGCGCAGCCAGGGGCTGGCGCGGTTTTCCACGCTGAACAGTCGACCCGGTGCCAGCATGATGTCGGCGCGCGCGGCCAGCCGCGCCGCTTGGTCGGAATCGAGCTGTCCCAGGCTGGCCCATGCAAACAAGCCGCCGGTCGGGCGATGAAACAGCGTCAGGCCGGAATTGGTCAGCGCATCACCCACCTGCTGCTGCGCGCGGCCCAGCCGTTCACGCAGGCGCGCCAGGTGCGAGCGATGGCGGCCATCCGTCAGGATCGCATGCACGATCTGCTCGTTCAGCTCGGAACTGGTCAGTCCGAGCGCCATCTTGATATGCGCCAGGGGTCGCGCGATCGCGGCATTGCAGACCAGGAAGCCGACCCGCAGACTGGGCGATATCGTCTTCGAAAAGCTGCCGATATACAGCACCCGACCCAATTGGTCGAGGCTGGCCAGGCTGGGTGTCGACGTCTGCTGCAAGTCGGCGAAAATGTCATCCTCGACGATGTAAAAATCGTGCTGATCGGCGCTGCGCAGGATGCGGTGCGCGGCGTGCGGGTTGCAACTGGTGCCGGTCGGATTGTGCAGCGTGGTATTGGTGAAAAACGCGCGCGGCTGATGGCGCGCCGCCAATTCTTCCAGCGCCACCGGATCCGGGCCGTTGGGCGTGCGCGGCACCCCGACTGCCTGCACCCCGGACAGCCGCAACAAGGGCAGCAGATTGGCATAGGCCGGATCGTCGACCAGCACCACGTCGCCCGGATGCAGCAGATATTGACAAGCCAGACTCAGCGCCTGACTGGCGCCGGCGGTCAGCAGGATTTGCTCCGGCGTCGCCTCGATGCCGCGCGCCGCCAGTACGTCCTGCAAGTGACGGCGCAGCGGCATATAACCATAAGGATTGCCGTAGCGCACCAGCGGCGCCACCGGTTTGCGCGACAGCGCGGTCAGGCCGTGCTTGATGCCGTCGGTGTCGAGCCAGCTTTCCGGCAACCAGCCGCAGCCGGCCTTGACGATGGATTGCGTATCCTCGAACACATATTGCAGCAGCCACGATTCATCGACCGGTGCGTCGGCCAGCGAAAACGCCTCGCCCGGCACCAAACGGGCCGCTCGCGTCGGCCGGGTGGCGACGAAATAACCGCTGGCGCGGCGCGCCTCGATCAGGCCCTCCGCCACCAGCCGGTTATAGGCATTGGTCACGGTCAAGGTGCTGACCGCGCAGCTATCGGCCAACTTGCGCACCGACGGCAGGCGCATGCCGGAGTTCCATGTGCCATCCTCGATACGCAGCCTGACGGCTGCGATCAGTTGCGCGACCAGTGACAGGTTCGCATGACGCTCCAGTTCGATGGGTGTGGCCACTGTATTACTCCAATGATAAGTACAGTTATAGCGACAATCGACACAACTGCATATATACAATGGCTCCATTCTCGCTTAAATTGAGCCCCATCACAATGCCCTCGCCAGCTAGGCGTATAGTCAATTGAATGCCCACCGGAGAAGCCCCATGAACGATAGCGTGAATTCTGCCCACATGGCCCCAGCTAGCACATCAGCGGGCGCATCACCGACCGCATCCCCGACGACGACCAGCCTCGATCATTACTGGATGCCGTTTACTGCCAACCGCTATTTCAAGACGCATCCAAAACTGGTCACCAAGGCCGAAGGCTCCTACGTGACGTTTGCCGACGGCCGCAAGGCATTCGACTGCCTGTCCGGCCTGTGGTGCAGCCCGCTCGGCCACGCCCATCCAAAGCTGGTGGAAACCGTCAAGCGGCAGGCCGAGACAGTTGATTTTTGCGCGCCGTTCCAGATTGCCAATCCATGGGCGCACCAGCTGGCCGGCAAGATTGCCGGCATGGCGCCGGCCGGCATGAATCGCGTGTTCTTCACCAACTCCGGCTCGGAAGCGGTCGATACCGCGCTGAAAATCGCGATGGCCTATCACCGGCTGCGCGGCGAGGCCGGCCGCACCCGCTTCATCGGCCGCGAGCGCGGCTATCACGGCGTCGGTTTCGGCGGCATCTCGGTCGGCGGCCTGGGCCCGAATCGCAAGATGTTTTCGCCGCTGACGCTGCCTGGCGTCGATCACCTGCCGCACACGCATAACCTGAAGGAAATGGCCTTCACCCGCGGTCAGCCGACTTGGGGCGCCCACCTGGCCGACGAGCTGGAAAGAATCGTCGCATTGCATGATGCGTCCAACATCGCGGCCGTGATTGTCGAGCCGTTCGCCGGCTCGACCGGGATCCTGGTGCCGCCGGTCGGGTATCTGCAAAGGCTGCGCGAGATCTGCACCAAGCACGGCATCCTGCTCATTTTCGACGAAGTCATTAGCGGCTTCGGCCGCCTCGGCAGCAATTTCGGCGCCCAGCATTATGGCGTCACGCCGGACCTGATGACCTTCGCCAAGCAGGTCACCAACGGCGTGATCCCGATGGGCGGCGTGATCGCGAAGCAGGAAATCTACGACACCTTCATGACCGGTCCCGAGCATGCGATCGAGTTCTCCCACGGTTACACCTACTCCGGCCACCCGATGGCGGCCGCAGTCGGGCTGACCGTGCTCGACCTGATGCAACAGGACGGCCTGATCCAGCGCGCGGCCGAGATGGCGCCGGTGATCGAGGACGCCTTTCATTCGCTCAAGGGCGAACCCGGCATCCTCGACATCCGCAACGCCGGGTTGTCGGCGGCGGTCGAGCTGGAACCGATCGCCGGCAAGCCGGGCCTGCGCGCGCTGAACCTGTTCGAAGCGGCGATCGACGAGGGCCAGCTGTTCCGGGCGGCCGGCGATACGCTGGCGGTAGCGCCGCCGTATCTGGTCAGCAAGGATGAGATCGGCCGCATGGTCGACACCATTCGCAAGCTGGTGCGGAAGTGTTGATGACGCAACCAAGTCATTTGTCGCTCCAGCTCTTCGACAGGCTCAGGATAAACCGGCCTGCGGCCACGCTGGAGCCCAGCGTCGTCAACACTAGATGCAACGATGCGAGAGCCAACGGCACTGGGTCCCAGCTTTCGCTGGGACGACTCACTAAATTTCAACTGTCACTGAACAATCGAGGTAACCCATGATCGCCAACCCATCAATACTGCACGCCGAACCGACCATGCTGGCACACTGGATCGGCGGCAGACTGGTCGCCGGCACCTCCGGTCGCCATAGCGATGTCTACAACCCGAGCGAAGGCAAGGTCTGCGCGCATCTGCCGCTGGCCAGCGAGGACGAAGTCGATGCCGCAGTGCAAAGCGCCAAGGCGGCGCTGCCCGCCTGGGCCGCCACCACGCCGCTGCGCCGCGCCCGCATCATGTTCAAGTTCAAGGATTTGCTGGAACAGAACGCCAACCAGATCGCCGCGATCATCTCGCGCGAACACGGCAAGGTACTGTCGGATGCGCACGGTGAGCTGCAGCGCGGCATCGAGGTGGTCGAATTTGCCTGCGGCGCACCGCAGCTGCTGAAAACCGAGTTCGCCGAAAACGTCGGCGGCGGCATCGACAGCTATTCGCTGCGCCAGCCGGTCGGCGTCTGCGCCGGCATCACGCCATTCAATTTCCCGTCGATGGTACCGCTGTGGATGTTCCCGATGGCGATCGTCTGCGGCAACACCTATGTGCTGAAACCGTCCGAGCGCGATCCGTCCACCGCGCTGTTCCTGGCCGAACTGTTCAAGCAGGCCGGCCTGCCGGATGGCGTGCTGAACGTCGTCAACGGCGACAAGACCGCGGTCGACGCGCTGCTGTCGCACACCGACGTGAAGGCGATCGCCTTCGTCGGCTCGACCCCGATCGCCAGTTATGTATATACCACCGGCACCGCCCACGGCAAGCGGGTACAGGCTTTCGGCGGCGCCAAGAATCACATGGTGGTGATGCCCGATGCCGACGCCGAGATGGCGGCCGATGCCTTGCTCGGCGCTGCCTATGGCTCCGCCGGTGAGCGCTGCATGGCGATCTCGGTCGCGGTCTTCGTCGGCGACAAGATTGCCGACGACGTGATCGCACGTGTACGACGGAAAATTGCCGGCATGAAGGTCGGCACCTCTACCACCGCCGGCGCCGAAATGGGCCCGCTGATCAATGGCCCGCACCGCGACAAGGTCAAGGGCTACATCGACAGCGGCGTCGATCAGGGCGCTCAACTGCTGGTCGACGGCCGCGAGTTCAGCGTCGCCGGCGCCGAGAACGGCTACTTCGTCGGCCCGACCCTGTTCGATCATGCCAACACCGACATGAAGATCTATCAGGAAGAAATCTTCGGCCCGGTGCTGACCTGCATGCGGGTGCCGACCTTCGACGCCGCAGTCAAGCTGATCAACGACCACCAGTACGGCAACGGCACCGCGATCTTCACGCGCGACGGCGACACCGCGCGCGCCTTTGCCCATGGCATCGAGGTCGGCATGGTCGGCATCAACGTGCCGATCCCGGTGCCGGTCGCCTACCACAGCTTCGGTGGCTGGAAGGCCTCGATCTTCGGCGACCACGCGATGTACGGGCCGGATAGCATACGCTTCTATACCCGCCTGAAAACCATCACGCAGCGTTGGCCTTCGGGCATCCGCGCCGGCGCGGAATTTGTGATGCCGACCAATAAATAGTCTCCATTATTGCTGCCGGTCACGGATGGCACCGCCCACGAGGCGGCTGCGGCTGTGCCCGGCTTCTTTCGTCCCGGTCTCCGGCGTGCGCGCTGCGAGAGCCGAGTCGATTTTGCGGCGCGCTTTGCCAACGGCCCTCACCTGCGCATTCCGATCAGCGATGTCGCGCGTGCCGCGTGTGCTCCCTCGATTCGTATGCGAAAATAAAGCAACGCGTCAGGCGCATATTACGCAGTTGCCGCTCGTACTCATGCCTTCCCCGCACCCGGATAGTGTTCATCTGATTTGCCGGGTCGGATTATCATTCCTATGCTGAACATTTGCGGCCAGCAAGCAAACAGTTCTATCCAGCGCATATGAAAAGTCGCTACTTACTTGGAATTTGTGCACTTCTGTTCAGCGGTTTCGTCCATGCGACGGAGCTGACCGCCGTCACGGAAATGCTGCCACCATTGAACTATGAAGAACAAGGCGTGGTGACCGGGTACTCGACCGAGTTGCTGCAGGCGGTACTGCAAACCGCCGGTCTGAGCGCGCCGATCAGCATACTGCCCTGGGCCCGCGCCTACCAGACCGCGCAGACGCAACCGAACACCATCATTTATTCGATCGTCAGGACCGCCGAGCGCGAACCCTTGTTCGACTGGATCGGCCCGATCAGCAAGCGGCAGATTTTCCTGTTCAAGCTGCGCGCACGCAAGGACGTTGAAGTCAGCACCTTGTCGGATGCCCGCAAGTACCGGATCGGCGCGGTCCGCGAGATGGCCGCTACCCAGCAATTGATCAAACAGGGATTTAATCCAGAAGAAAGCCTGGATCTCGCGCCGACCGACGAGTCCAATGTCAAGAAGCTGTTCCTGAACCGCGTCGATCTGATCGTGGCACTCGACTGGTCGGCGTATTTTCTGGCGAAACAGAACGGTCATTCCGTCACCGAACTGGAGCCGGTACTGCTGCTCGACAATAGTCATGCCTACTATTTCGGCTTGAATAAGCAAAGCGATGCGGCGCTGACCGGCAAGCTGAATCAGGCGTTTGAACAAGTGCGGGCGTCCGGGCAGATGGATAAACTGAAAAGCAAATACGTGCGGGATTGAGCGAGTTGGGTGCGCACGGCGCACCCTACGCTTGCGGTCCGGCACCGCGCACCAGCGTACCAAGCAGGCGCTACAGGTGCCGGAGCTGGAAGGCTTGCTGAAACTCGATGACGGCGGCATCCACATCCAGAATCTGCACGGGTTGCGCAAGTTCCGCACCTGAGCTTGCAGGCGCCGCGGCGCCAGCGCTTACAGCAGGTGCATCTGTCTGGCCGCTGCGGTCAGTTCGGCACGGAAATCCGGATGGGCAATCGCGATCAGTTCCTGGGCGCGCTGTTTCGCCGTCTTTCCGCGCAGCTGCGCGACACCGAATTCGGTGACGGCGTAGTTGATGTCGTTCTTGCTGGTGCTCATGTGGGTGCCGGGCGTGAGCGTCGGTACGATGCGCGTAATGCTGTCGTCCTTGCAGGTCGACGGCAGCACGATGAACGCTTTGCCGCCGCGCGAACGGTTGGCGGCGCGCACGAAATCGACCTGGCCGCCGGTGCCAGAATACGGCAGGTAGCCGAGGCTTTCGGAGCCGCACTGGCCGAGCAGATCGATCTGCAGCGTGGCATTGATCGCCACCAGCTTGTCATTTTTCGCCGCCAGATAGGGGTCGTTGGTAAAGTCGACCGGGTGTATTTCGAGGGCCGGGTTGCGTTCCATGAACTGGTACAGTTTTTTCGAGCCGAGCGCAAAAGTGGCGATCATTTTCCCCGGCATATAGGTCTTTTTGCGGTTGGTGACGGCGCCGCTGTCGACCAGCGTCAGGATGCCATCGCCGATCATCTCGGTATGGATGCCCAGGTCGTGCTTGCTGGTCAGTTGCATCACCACCGCATCCGGGATGCCGCCGTAGCCGATCTGCAGCGTCGAGCCGTCCTCGATCATGTCGGCGACATATTTGCCGATCGCTACCTGCACCGGGCCGATTGTCGGCAAGCCCACCTCCAGCACCGGCTCGCTGCTTTCGACTAGCGCCGTCACTTGCGAAATATGCACATGGCAATTGCCGTTGGCGAACGGCACGTTCGGGTTCACTTCGAGCACCACCGCGCGCGCGTTGGCGACCGCTGCCATCGTGTAATCGGCACCCAGGCTGAGCGAAAAATAGCCGTACGAATCCATCGTCGACGCCATCGAAAACACGACGTCGGCCGGAATCTGGCCACGCTCGATCATGCTTGGCATTTCCGAGAAATAGCTCGGGATGAAATCGATCCAGCCGTTCTGGCCGCCGGCGCGCGAGGCAGCGCCAAAGAAAAATGCGACATGGCGCACATGGTCGACCGTATCCGGGTCGATGTAGCCATATTTGCGCATCGGCAGAATCTGCGCCACCTTCACATCATGGAAGCGGCGCCGCTGTTCCGACAGCGCTGTCAGCAGAGTCGGCGGCTCGCCGACACCGGTTGGAACAATGATGAAGTCGCCGTTTTGTACATGGCCGATCGCGTCTTCTGCGGTGGCCCGCTTTTGTTGGTAGAGGTCCAGGACTGACATGCTGCGCTACGCTCCCTATCTGGTGGTACGTCGATGTGCATCCTGCAGCCGGGCATTGCAGTCGAAGCAGGGTGGTACGCGCACTCGTGTTGATGACATGTAAATAGTACCTCACCCTGCCGTCTGAATAATTCACGAGTTCGGTATCGGCTACTTTGATAAGCATCATGCACGGACGAGAAGATGGTTGTATTATTTAATATGGGATGGGAGGTGTCCACGAAACTGTGATGCATCGTTCATTCCATTGGGAAAATGCAGCAATGATTTCCTAGCTGGAAAGGATTGTCTCAGCAAATTTCTGATCATCTCCGGTAACGAAAGGAGGTTGATGATGGCTAGTAATTTAATGCGGTTCGATCCATTCGGCGACATCGCGCGCGCCGAACCATTTCATAATATTGAAGACTTGTTTAAGGATTTTGGTATGTTCCCGACGTTGCGTAACCTTGAATCGCAACAGAGAATTCGGATGGATGTTTCCGAAACAGACGACGCTTATATGGTGAAAGCAGAAATGCCTGGCGTCAAAAAGGATGACATCAAGGTCTCCATTAATGGCAATCAAGTTTCCATTAGTGCAGAGGTGAAGGAACTAAAAGAGGATAAACAGAACGGGACCGTGGTGCGAAGTGAACGTTATTACGGACAACAGCAACGTACTTTTACGCTGGCCCAGGAAGTCGATGACGCCCGCGCAGAAGCGAAGTATCAGGACGGCGTGCTCGAATTGTTACTGCCGAAAAAACCGGAAACGGGTGGCAAACAAATTGCCATTCATTAAGCCAATTTGAGCGTTCCGAGACAGCCCCGGTTGCATATCGGGGCACGCCTTTTGCGACACACGGCGCAACAGACAACCAAAAGCCCGCACTCTCATTGCAAAGAAGGCGGGCTTTTACAATTATTCAAATTTCAACAAGCCACTGTGGACCGTACCGGAACGAGCTGGCACTGGACCCAAGTCATTTCCCCTGCCGCGTGTGATCTATGCGATACATGCGCTGATGTGGTGTCACTATAGAAGGGAAGTACTCATGAAGATCGCGATTATTGGAGTCACTGGACGCGCCGGCTCGCGCATTGCCGCAGAAGCCCTTCGCCGCGGTCACAGTGTCACGGGCTTTGTCCGTTCACCAGAAAAAGCCGATGTGCCTGAAGGCGTGACTGTGCACAAAACTGATGCCACGCAACCGGAACAGCTGACCCCGTGTCTGCGCGGTCACGACGCTGTTATCAGCGCGGCCACGTTTCAAGTGCTAAAGGCGGCCCCACTGCTACAGGCTGTCAAAGCATCCGGCGTGAAGCGCTTGCTTGTCGTAGGGGGTGCTGCGAGCCTGGAAGTCGCTCCGGGAACTCTCCTGCTGGACAGCCCGACTTTCCCCGATGCGTACAAGGTGGAAGCCGTCCCGGGCAAGCAATTCCTCGATGACCTGCGCTCCGAAACGGAGCTCGACTGGACCTTCCTATCCCCTCCTGCAATGTTTACGCCGGGCGAGCGTACCGGCAAGTTCCGCGTTGGCCAGGACCAGTTGCTGTCAGATGACAGCGGTCAAAGTCGTATCTCGATGGAAGACTACGCTGTCGCCATGCTCGACGAACTTGAGCACCCGCAACACGTCCGCCAGCGCTTCACGGTCGCCTATTGAGAATAAAAAAGGATTGAACATTGAGCAGCACGGTCAATGAAGCAATGGAAAGTCCGCGGCCGTAAGGCTGCGAACTGGTGATAACCGTGAGCACCATGAATCGGCCTATTGAACGGCCTATTGAATGGCCTATTGAACGGCCAATTACTTGGCCGGCGCAGGAGTCGCAGCGGAAACCGTAGCTGCTTGCACTTTCTGTTCGGCAGCTTTTTTGTTGGCGAGGTGTCGCCCCACGACACAACCACCAACCGCGCCAGCCACAGCATGATGGCCGGCGTAATGCCCGCCAACCGCACCTACCGCTGCACCTTTCAAACAGCCTTTAGCATTGGCCAATCCAGACGCGCCAGCCAGTGCGACTGCGCATAGCATTACAGTAACGATTTTCGATTTCATGGTTTTCCTTTAAGAAATGATGACGACGATGTCTGCCGGACATCCATTAACGCCAGAAGCACAACGAATGGTTGACGACGTTTTGACGACGTTACAAAAAAGAGAGCCTAGCCTGATAGATGAGTTGAGTTACAACTACTTACGCTTGATACAGCTTTCGTACGGGCGGGTCGATGGATCGGACGTTAATCTCTCCATACGCCACATTGACGGCGGCAACTCGGAGCAAAAAATGGAAATGAATCAAACGTCGAATCGCATCCACCCTTTGATGGCAGGTGCTGCAGCGTCAGTCATGCTGGTCAGCTTGGTTGGTGCAGCCGCAATCATTGGCGTGCTGCCGAATTCGCACAGCACCGTCGCACCGATGGCATCTGCTGCACCGACTGCTGTTGCGGCAACAGCCAACGTTCCGGCAGTTGCCGCAACGCCTTACCAGTACGCTGCGCAGGCCCCGGCTGTGGTGACCCCGGTTGTGCATCACAAACATGTCACGCATCATGCGGCCACGGTTTATTCCCAAGCTGCGCCGTCCACACAATACGCGCAAGCCTCTTCGAATGATAGTCAGCCGTATCCGCAGCCCGTGCCACAACCAATCCAGCAACCAATTCAGCCGCCAGCCGCGCAACATAGTACGGTGGGCATTGCGACCGGCGCCGTGCTTGGCGGCCTACTTGGCAACCAAGTTGGCGGCGGAAACGGACGCACGCTTGCGACCATCGCGGCTGCAGTTGGCGGCGGTTACTTGGGCGACGTAGTTGGCAAGAAATACGGTTACTAAAATTCGAATATTATGGAAAAACATGCGCGAATCTGGCGCACCATGCCGATTGATTTGTGCGGGCACAGACTTGCCGGTGTCGGTTCGTTCGACTGATGATTAAAGCGTGCTGGTAGTGAGCCTCGCGGCCACTTCGCCGAATTTAACCGTGAGGAAGTCGGCAATGCGTTGCTGGGTTGCTTCGAGGTAGGGGATGTTGCCATGGTCGGAGCCAAGGATGGTTTCGTCCTGTGGAGGCGTCGTCAAGGTGGCTACCAACAAGTCGGTGTGCGAGGCGGGCACCACGTCATCCGTGGCTGCGCGAATGATAAAGGTCGGGGCGGATAACAATGGCGCATGTTTGACTGAGTCGAACCGATGCTGGAGAACGAAACCTGGTACGGACGGGAAGCGACGCTTGGCAAGAGCCAGCAGCGAGTCGTAAGGCGTAATCAATACAACGGCTGCCACTGGCCGGCTTACAGCAATCTGTACTGCCACGCCCGAGCCAAGACTGCGTCCGACTACGGCGATTTGTCCCGCAGTGATATGGCGGTGCTTGGCTAACCAGTCAAAAAGCATGTGAGCGTCTTCCACCATTTGACGCTCGCCCGGAATACCTTCCGAGTCGCCATAGCCTCGGTAATTAATTGCAAGAACTGTCATGTTGGGAAACATGCGCCACGCATCACGCGCCACCCAGGAAACTTCCTCCGAACGACCTCCGAAATACACTACGGCTGGATGGGGGCCGGGCGTGCGCGGCGTCAACAACCATCCTGAGAGTCGTGTGCCATCGGTGCTGCGCAACACGACAGGTCGGGTCCGATGTCCGGCGCTACGCGGACGCTCGACTTCTTTGGCGCGCATTGGCTTGAAAATCAGCTGACGTTGGCCTATAGCGACTATGGTGGTAAAAGTCAGCCATGCCAAGGCAACAGCGCCGCCCATGCCAGTCATTTTTCTGTATTTGATAGGTTTCATAACAATTGCAATTGCCGGTCGTACTCAGCTCCTACGTATGGTGCGGACAATCAGTGTTAACGTATTGTAACGGCTGAATTTGCTCGCCGTCTCTTTAATGTTGTTACCGCGAATGTAGCATCTGAAATTACCCACATATTGTGTGGATAACTGGCGCGGACAATGGCAAACAGACACCACAAACAGAAAAGGACCCGAAGGTCCTTTTGTGTTCCGTCACCGGAGCGAATTATTTTTCCTCTTAACCTGATGATCATGTCGATGCAGGCAACGAACTGCATGGATAACACCTATCCCTCACAGCAACTCTATCGATCAGTTTTTATGCCTTCTGGGAATCCGTTTAGAATGGGTTAGGCCTATTTATTGGCAGGTCAGGCAGGTCACGTGTGAAGGAGGCGGCCACCGCCGAATGACCAGTTTTCCCACGATGTTTCCTTGAAGCAGACCATGACGTGCTCTGTGTCGAAGCCGGCATCAGCCAGAATTTTCATGAGTGCTTCGAGGAACTTCTTCTTCACTTTGACGCTGCGGCCTACTGACCAAAGTATTTCAATGAGAACGAAGTCATTGGTGCGCTCTGTCTTTAGATCAGGGTAGCTCGGGTCGAAGCAGAAGTCATCGGCGTCAAGCTCGATGACCCGCTGGAACTTGTCTGTGAGCGGGACGCCGGAGGAGACCAGCGCGGCATGTACAGCGTCGAGCACGGTGGTTTTGAACCGGCTCGGCTTCGGTTTGCGGACGGTAATCGTGACGAGAGGCATGGCTGCTCCTGAAGTGCCTAGCTTGTTTATAAATTGCCAAGCGCCAATTTAACATGGGAAAGTAGCAAGCCGACACCACAAAAACAAAAAGGACCCGAGGGTCCTTTTTAAATTTCCGTCACTGGAGCGAAGCATTTTTATTCTTCGCCTCCGGATGGCGACGAGGCAGCGTCCGCCTAATTCCAGGGCATCATCACCGCAGGCACCTCGCAGACGGCGTCGACCGGTATCGTCTTGAAGTCCACAGGGCTCACGATTTCCAAGTATTCCATGTCTTCGGAATAGTCGAACAGATAGTGCTTGATCCCCGGCCTCTGGTGAACGCAGTCGCCGGCGGCGACCAGGGTTTCCTTGTCCTCGTACATGAAACGCGCCCACCCTTTCAGCATGAACACGATATGGAAGTCCGCCTCGTGACGGTGCCAACCGGTGCCTTGCTTCGGCGCAATGTTTGCCTTGACGAGTTGCGCGAGAACCCGGCCGCCGGTGGCCGCAGCGATGCCGAGATCTTTGTAGAGGAAGAAATCACGCAGGCCGTTGCCCAAGTATTGCGTATCTTGCGGCCGGACGTGCGAAAACTTGGAGAGGGGAGAGTCCGACATGGCGAAGCTCCTTATTGGCGTGCATCGATCTATTTAAGCACGAAACCATTCCTCAGGCGTGCTCATATCGCCGTTTCGATGAGGTTGCCGAAGCCGTCGAGAGGCCCGGCTCTGGTTCTGTTGCAACGTTCTCGACTGACCGTTCAAAAGACGCGAATGCAAGTGCACCTCACGCTCCAACCGGTTGATCAAAGTTGCCCTTCATACTTGAATCTGCGCGTGTTTTTTAACGGGTCCTCGCACGCCCATACCGACCAGACCGGATGCGCGTCAAAAGGAAGCAGTGATAATCTTTCCTACCTTCCCCATCGATTGGAATAACGCCATATCCGACCGCACGCTGGACTTAGACGATACTCTGTATCAATACCTGTTGGATGTGTCCCTGCGTGAACATCCGGTCCTGGCCGAACTGCATGCGGTCACGCACAAGCACCCGCTCGCTCGCATGCAGATGACCGGCAGCTCGTGGCCGATTTCCGCCGGTCGCAGTTGTTCGAAAATAGATCTTGAGCGTAGAACTGATTCGACATCCTCTGTCCGATCAAATCATGTTTACTATAGTTAAAATCGGCCGCAGTTTGCGGATCTGCCCCCCGTTCAAATAGGCTCGACCAGGTGCGCATCGTGTATCTTGTAACCGTTCACGTCGCGGCTCACTTGGTGCCATTCAAACGCTTCCTCGCCAAGTGAATTTTCCCGAGCAATGCTTTCGGCTTGCTCGTAGCTGAAGGACAGGTCCATTTCAAGTCTTTGTTGTGCCGAAAGCCGATAAATCCGGAGGTTTAGACTGATAACGGGGGATATGCGACGAAATCCTTGTGGGACGGGTTCGTTGCAAGCCTGAGTGTTTTATCCGAGCTCAGCCACCAGTTGTGGCACGATCTCGAACAAATCGCCGACGATGCCGTAATCCGCGACCGAGAAGATCGGCGCTTCTTCATCCTTGTTGATGGCGACGATGGTTTTCGAATCCTTCATGCCGGCCAAATGCTGGATCGCGCCGGAAATGCCGACCGCGATATACAGCCGCGGCGCGACGATCTTGCCGGTCTGGCCGACTTGCCAGTCGTTCGGCACAAAACCGGCATCGACCGCCGCACGGGACGCGCCCATCGCAGCGCCGAGCTTGTCGGCCAAGGACTCCAATATCTTGAAATTTTCCGCCGAACCCAGGCCGCGCCCGCTGGAAACGATGACTTTGGCCGCCGTCAGTTCAGGCCGATCCGACTTGGCCAGTTCGCGCGAGACAAACGCCGACTTGGCGAAATCGGCTGCCGCGCTGATGTTCTCGACCACCGCCGTACCGCCGCCGGCCGCCGCATTGAAGCCGGTGGTCCGGACGGTGATGACCTTGATCGCATCGACCGACTGCACGGTGGCAATGGCGTTACCGGCATAGATCGGACGCTCGAAGGTGTCCGGGCTGTCGACTTTGACGATTTCGGAAATCTGGCCGACATCGAGCCGGGCGGCGACGCGTGGCAGGATGTTCTTGCCGTAGGCGGTAGCCGGCGCCAGGATGTGGCTGTAGCTGGCGTCCAGCGCCAATACTTGTTCGGCGACGTTTTCAGCCAGGCCGTCGGCAAAATACGCAGCGTCGGCGACCAGGACCTTGGTGACGCCGGCGGCTTGCGCAGCAGCCTGCGCAGCCGCGCCGCAGTCTTTGCCGGCAACCAGTACGTGGACTTCGCCGCCGCATTGTGTCGCAGCGGTGATGGTGTTGAGGGTGCTGCCCTTGAGGCTGGCATTATCGTGTTCAGCTATGACGAGAGCGGTCATGGTATCTCCTGATGATGAGGTGTTGCGGTCGCCTGCAAGTGCGTGCGGCGGACCGCTGTATCTGTTTGGTGGTAAGAGTGGTCGCGGATCAAATGACTTTGGCTTCGCCACGCAGCTTGGCCACCAGCGTGGCGACGTCCGGCACCTTGATCCCGGCGCTGCGTTTTGCAGGCTCGACCACTTTCAGGGCCTTCAGGCGCGGCGTGACATCGACGCCCAGATCGGCCGGCTTGAACACATCCAGGGTTTTCTTCTTGGCTTTCATGATGTTCGGCAGCGTCACGTAACGCGGCTCGTTCAGGCGCAAGTCGGTGGTGATGATCGCCGGCAGCGTCAGCGCCAGGGTTTCCAGGCCGCCGTCGACTTCGCGCGTGACGGTGACTTTGCCCTCTTCCAGCACGACCTTGGAGGCGAAGGTCGCTTGCGGCCAGCCCAGCAATGCGGCCAGCATCTGGCCGGTCTGGTTGCAATCGTCGTCGATCGCCTGCTTGCCCAGGATGATCAGTTGCGGTTGCTCTTTCTCCGCAATCGCCTGCAACAGCTTGGCTACCGCCAGCGGTTGCAAATCGGCGTCGGACTCGACCAGGATGGCGCGATCGGCACCGATCGCCATCGCGGTGCGCAGCGTTTCCTGGCACTGGCGCCGCAGGAAATCGCCACCACCTCGGTGACCTTGCCGCCTTCTTTCAGGCGCGTGGCTTCTTCCACCGCAATCTCATCAAACGGATTCATCGACATTTTGACGTTAGCAATATCTACATCGCTGCCGTCCGACTTGACCCGCACCTTGACGTTGTAGTCGACTACACGTTTGACTGGAACTAAAATTTTCATCTGTTTCAGTCTCTTTCTCAATAGTGATTCTTAATACAATGGCCTCGTTACCCAAAACGCCCTTGTCATTCGGATTTGGAATCAAATCCTTCCATCCAGAGACACCGCCCCCAACATAACGAGTGCGTTTTCTCTTTTGCAATTATTCAAGCAACTTGCTGGTGTATTGCTCGAAAAATTTCCATGTCTCATCACCATATTTCATACGAAGGTATTAGGAGGACGGTGCAAACCGTTTGAGCATGTATGAGTAGGCTAGCGATTGCAATAACGCTACCGCACTTCCCGCGAGTACCTCACCGACCCGCAATAAGCCGAAATGCAGTTCCTGCCTCAGCTCGCTACCGGAAGCCGCGGCAGACATCACAATAACCACGGTGGCAGGACCTAGTCGCCAGTTTGATGGATAGCTTTCCAATAGCATGGCGACTAGCATCGCTACAGTCAGAGCCGTTAGGATTGAAAAAAGGCCGGTGCCGAAGACGATAAGTGCCAAGCCAGCTGCCATGCTGCCGCTAATAGTATTAATCAAACGTGCGTTGAAATTCGCCTTGGCTATTTTGACATCGGGTTCGGTAACGATAATCAACGAGATCATGGCCCAGTATGGATCGGCAACGCCGAGGGCGTGCAGTCCAAACCAGAGCATCACCGATCCAGTGATGATCTTAACAATGTACACCAGCGCGTTTTTTCTTGGACTAACGAAGTGAAATGCCATTGGATGATGGTGAAATAAATTTCAATAAATCTGGTTGATCACAGTGGAGTGATTGCCCGACATTTTTCTACCACGGGTGCACAGGCGGCATGGTGCGAATACACTTCGCCGGCCCCAAGTTTGCCGCCCTTAACATCGACATAGTCCATCACTCAACGGACTGGATCGCGTATTGATCCAGTATCCAAATAGCACGACTTATTTATAAAAAAGATTTGGAAGCCATAAGGTGATTTGCGGCAAGTATGTGATCACAACAAGGAAGACCAGCATCGTCAGCAGCCACGGCATGACCGCCTTCGTCAATTCCGTAATCCCCATTTTGGTAATGCTTGAGGCGACATACAGATTTAAGCCAACCGGTGGATGACACATGCCGACCTCCATGTTGACGATCATCATGATGCCGAAATGTATCGGATTGATACCAAGCTTAGCGGCAACCGGGATGAGAATCGGCGCCATGATCAAAATGATCGAAGACGGCTCCATCACATTGCCGGCTACTAATAACAGTACGTTGACGACAAGCAGGAAGCCTACGGTACCCAATCCCATATGCAGAATAATCTCCGTCAGCGCCTGAGGAACATTCTCGGACGTCATGAGGAAAGAGAACAGAGTTGCATTCGTGATGATATAGAGCAGCATGGCTGACATTGCGGCCGAATCGAGCAATACCTTGGGCACGCCCTTCATGGTCATGTCTTTATAGACAAAAATGGATACCAGGAAGGCGTACACCGCACTCATGGCAGCAGCTTCCGTTGCGGTAAATATGCCGCTGAAAATACCGCCGATGACGATCACCACCAGAAATAGTCCCCACGCACAATCGCGAAATGCATCCCAACGTTCGCGCCAGCTGGCCTTGGGCAAACGTGGGTAATTATTCTTCCGCGCGATATTCCACGTCGTCAGGCAAAGCATCGCGGTGAGGATAATGCCCGGGATCAGGCCAGCGATAAATAGCGCCCCAATTGAAGTGTTGGTTGAGACCGCATAAATCACCTTGATAACCGATGGCAGCATCAAAATGCCGAGTGCTCCGGAGGTTGCAATCACGCCGGCACCAAACTTCCTCGGAAACCCCTGCTTGACCATTTCCGGCAATACGACAGAACCGATCGCAGCCACTGTTGCCACGCTTGAGCCGCATACCGATGCGAACAACGCGCAGCCAATGACGCCGGCCAGGCCGATACCGCCATGCCAGTGGCCAACCATCGTCGTCGCAAATTTGATCATTCGCTTTGCGACACCGCCATGCGTCAAAAAGGTGCCCGCCAGAAGGAAGAACGGAATCGCCATGATCTCGAAGTTCTCGATGCCAGTGAATAATTTCAATGCCACCGATTCGATCGGCACATGGGTCATCGTGAACAAGAAGGTCAATACGGTCAAGCCGAGCGAAATCGAGATCGGCATGCCGGTCAACATTAATGCAAACAACAGTACGAAGATAATCAGGGCATTCATGCCTTGGCCCCTATGTGTTCTAAATCGGCAGCGTCTTCGACACCATCAACATGCGCGTGATCATGCTTCGGAAGTTCGCCGTTTTTGACGAATTGCCATGTCACTTGCAAGAAACGGAACGACATCAGGTACGAACCGAGTGGCACTGCCAGATACACAATCCACATGGGAATTTCGAGGTCGGCGGAAACCGCATCTGTGTGGGCTATTCCCCATACAAATCTTGCCCCCAACGTACCGATGACGCCGGTAAAAATGGCACCGGCCAAAAGACCGAAAATAATGAATTTATTGCGCCACGGCGTGCTCAATTTATTGATCAAGACATCTACACCGACGTGGATACCGACACGCACCCCATAGGCGGCACCGAATTTCGCCATCCACACAAACATGTAGATGCATAGCTCTTGCGCCCAGCTGGAGTTGATTTTGATAAGCTCATCCTGGACCCAGGGAATCGGCAGTCCCGATGCATAGCGATGCACCACGGCAAGGAAAATAAGAAAGGTTGCCATTGCCATCAACGATGCAATCAGCCACTCTTCCAAATGATCGAGGTATTTCATGGAATCTCCATATAAATCGAGGGGGTAAGAAGCGCCAATCACAGCTTCTGAAATAATCTCGGATATGCATCCGACCAGGCAGGCGCTTTGGCCTGCAAGGCCGCATATCTAATTAGGTGACCTGATTATTTATTTGTACCCCTGCATTGCCGCTTCCTTGTTAACTGCTGCGATCAAATCCTTTCCGATACGCCCTTCCATCTGTTTCTGCACCGGCAGCAGCGCTTTGCGCCAGTCCGCTTTTTCTGCGTCACTTAGTTTGTAGATCGTGGTTTTTCCGGATTTGCGGATAGCTTCCAGCGCCTTCTCGTTATCTTGTTGCGCAACGGCATTGGCGTACTTGGTCGCGTCCCTCATCGCTGCTTCAAGCGCGGTCCGAATATCGGCAGGCAAACCATCCCAAAATTTCTTGTTAACCACGACCGCATAGCCGATATAGCCATGGCCGGAAGTTGTCAGATATTTTTGTACTTCGTACATTTTCTGTGTGTAGATATTGGACGGTGTATTCTCCCCTCCATCGACCACGCCGGATTGTAGAGCCTGGTAAACCTCGGAAAATGGAAGCACTTGCGGATTTGCACCCAGTGTGCGCATCTGCGCGTCCAACACTTTAGACGACTGAATCCGCATCTTCAGCCCTTTGAAATCAGCAGTGGTCTTGAGTGGCTTGTTGGCCGACATCACCTTAAAGCCGTTATCCCAATATGCCAGGCCAGTGATGCCTTTCGGTTCCAATTTCTTGAACAGCTCCTTGCCGATCGGCCCCTCGGTCACACGCGTGAGCACTGCATTGCTCGGGAAGATGTACGGCAGGTCAAACACCTCGAATTCCCTGATGCCGAGCGGCCCGAACTTCGACAGCGAGGGTGCGAGCATCTGTACCGCGCCCATTTGCAGCGCTTCCAATTCTTCCTTGTCCTTGTAGAGCTGACTGTTTGGGTAAACCTCCACCTTGACACGACCATTGGTGGCTTTTTCAGCCAATTCCTTAAACCGCTGAGCACCCTGTCCCTTTGGGGTGTCTTGGGCAACGACGTGACTGAATTTAATCACGATAGGGGCTTGGGCGAACACATTGGTGCACACAATGGCAGTGCAAGAAAGTGCGAGTAGCAGGGTTTTCAGTTTCATTCATGTCTCCAGATAAGTGAAAGTAATAGGTTTTTTGAATTTCCCCCGTCGAAGCTTTTTATGGATTGAATATCTTCTTGGGACGGAGGAAATTATTTTTGTGTATCCGGCATGACGCCTTGTACAAAAGAATTCCAGCGTTCCGATTCGTCCAGGATTTCCTGCGCCTTGTGTATCACCGGTCGGTCGACCATCTTGCCGTCGACGGCGACTGCGGCACCTTGTGCTGTCGAAGCGGCCTCCAACACGCGCCTGGCCCAGGCAACATCGCTTTTGTTGGGGCTGAAACCCTCGTTCACCTGACCGACCTGCTTGGGATGGATGCAGAGTTTTGCGCCGAAGCCTAGGCGGCGGGCGCGCAGCGTGTCGCTGCGAAGTTGTTCGTGGTCATCGATCGCCGTGCTGACTCCATCCACCGGCGCCTGAATCCCGGCAATGCGGGAAACCAGAACCAGTTGCGAACGGAAATACAGCAATTCTTCATTGTCGCCGTTAATGCCGAGATCGAGTTGGAAGTCAATCGAGCCGAACACCAATCGTTGCACCCGGGGCGCTTGCGACAGTGCCTTCACATTCCAGAAACCTTGCGCACTTTCAATCAGCGGCAAAATAAAAGCTGCACCGGCGCGCTCGACCGACGCGATGTCGTCCACCCGCTCGGCCTTAGGCAGGACGATGCCGGCGACGCCCGGCAGCCGACACAGCGCCAAGTCGTCGTGGAACCATTCAGTGTCTGCGCTGTTGATACGAATCAGCGCCGGCTTGTCGATTGCAAGCCACGCCGCAACCGAGGCTCTTGCTGCCGCCTTTTCTGCAGGCGGAACAGCATCTTCCAAATCAACGATTACCGCACCGGCACCGGCTGCGCAGGCCTTGCCAAAACGCTCAGGACGGTTGCCGGGAACGAACAGATAGGAACGAGGAGTTAAAGGTTGCACAATAGTCTTTCAAAAACTACGCCAAGAATCGCTCAATCTTGTTAATTTTCGCGACCTGCCATATTTGCTCAAATACCGCATGCATTTCTGCGGCGGTGGCCGCGCCACTGAAGTGCGCCAGCCGCAACGCCTTCTGTTCCAGTTCGGCGCGCGTCAAGGTATTGCCCGGATCCCCTTTGGGCTCCTCGACGCGACCGTGCAACATGCGACCATCAACGGTTTCCACCGTCACCTTGCCAATCCAGCGCGCCGGATACGCCCGATCCACTTCGGTGTCGAGCGCCATCTGGACTTTGTCCCGAAATGCAGCGATACGGGCATCGTTGTAGTAAGCGTCGAATTCTTTCATTCCAGCACAGTGGAACTGCGCAATTAACCCCAGCACCGTACCCATCGAGAACTTCGCCTGATGCACAGTCTGTGGCTTGAGCACCGGACCAAGCACATCGATGGCTCCCTGATGCACGTATGCAGTCACGCGGGCAATCTGCTCAGGGACCAAGTCGTGCACGCTGATCACTTGCAGCAAGGCGTCCGCCGCCGGATGGGTATGACGGCAGGAAGCATGGTATTTGAACGAGGTTTCCGCCAGGGCCCAGCGCTCTCCCAAACGATCGGTGAGCTTGGCCGGATCGGCATCGCTGGACATGCCGGCGGCCATGCCCTGCGCCCCTTCGAGGATGCGTCTGGCACCTGTGAACCCCTGCCCCGCAAGATACGCCGACATCAGACCGTCAGCTGCTGCCTTGGCGGTGTGCAGTTGCTTCGAATCGGCGGCGTCGCGCAAAAACTCCCACAGCCCCGCAGCCTGTGTTCCGGCGGAACCGAATGCATTCAGCAGCTGCTCCGGGGTCAATTCCAATAGGCGGCCGACCGCTGCAGCCGACGCGACCGTGCCGGCAGTACCGGTGGTATGAAATATTTTGTAATGCGAGCGGCCAAGAAACTCGCCCACGCGTATGCCTACTTCATATCCCGCCACTGCCGCCGTGAGCAAATCGCGCCCGGAGCTGCCAAGGGACTGGGCCACGGCGAGCACCGCTGGAAAGACGACAGCGCCGGGATGAAATACGGAACCATTGTGCACATCGTCTTGTTCTGCAAAATGCGATGAAGCCGCGTTGACCATGGCGGCAAACAGAGGCGTGGTCTGGCGACGCGAAATCAGCACCTCAGATGCGCCGGTAGCCGGCCCCATCTGCTGGGCAAACCAGTCGATCGTTTCCACCGGCCTGCCACCCTTGCCGGCAAGGGTGGAGCCGAACCAGTCGAGAAACAAGTCTTCGGCGCGCCGGATGACCGGTTCCGGAATATCGTCGAAGCGCAGGTTTGCTGCAAAACTGGCCAGGGTTTGACTCGGATGATCAATCATGGAGATTATTTCCTTTATTTATTGACTAGACGGCATTCTGTAAACGCAGGCGGGCCACGGTGTCATTGGCATATCCGAGTTCCGCCAGAATCGCATCGGTATGCTGACCCAGCGCGGGGACGGCATCCATACGCGGAGTGTAGGTATTCGGAACGCCAGGTGGCAGCAGCGCCGGAATTTTCCCTGCAGGCGTATCGACTTCCATCCACCGTTGGCGCGATTTTAATTGCGCGTGCTCCCATAGATCGTGCATATCATTCATGCGCGCGTTGGCGATCTGTGCGGCGTCAAGCCTCTCGACCACCTGCTCTGCCGTCAGCCCTGCAAACGCTTCGACGATGATTGCGCGCAGCTCCAGACGGGCCGCCGTCCGACGCGAATTAGAAGAAAAGCGCGGGTCGGTTGTAAGCTCCGGCTGCTGCAGCACCTTGCCGCAAAAGACTTCCCATTCCCGTTCATTTTGCAGTCCCAGCATCACCGTCTTGCCGTCTCCCGCAGTGAATGGGCCATAGGGATAAATCGTTGCATGAGAAGCCCCGGCACGCGGTGGCGGCACGGCGCCATCCATCGCGTAGTACAGTGGATAGCTCATCCATTCGACCATGCTTTCCAGCATCGATACATCGATGTTGCACCCCTGGCCGGTCTTACCCCGTTGGATCAGCGCGGCAAGGATATTTGTATAGGCATACATCCCGGCTGCAATGTCGGCAATCGAGCACCCGGCCTTGGCAGGCTCGTCAGAGGAGCCGGTGATAGAAAGAAAGCCCGATTCGCTCTGAATCAGCAAGTCATAGGCTTTCTTGTCCCGATAAGGACCATCCGCGCCGTATCCGGAAATATCGCATACGATCAATCCGGGAAATTTTTCCCGTAATGATTCGTACGACAAGCCAAGGCGAGCGGCCGCGCCGGGTGCCAGGTTTTGCACCAGCACGTCGGCGCTCTCCAACAGCTTCGTTAAAATAGTGTTCGCTTCCTGATGCTTGACATCGAGTGTCAGGCTCTCTTTTGAACGATTTGTCCAGACGAAGTGCGATGCCAGCCCCCGCACGCGTTCGTCATAGGAGCGGGCAAAATCACCGACTCCAGGTCGTTCGACCTTGATTACGCGTGCGCCGAGATCGGCCAGTTGTCGCGTGCAGAACGGCGCGGCAATCGCATGTTCAAGGGTGACTACGGTAATACCGTCAAGAGGACGCATGGCCGGCTCCCTCAGAAAGACCGCGGCAGCCCGAGCAAATGCTCGGCCACGTAGGAGAAAATCAGGTTGGTGGAGATCGGCGCTACCTGATACAGCCGTGTCTCGCGGAATTTGCGCTCAATGTCATATTCGTTGGCGAAGCCGAATCCGCCATGCGTCTGCATGCAGACGTTGGCGGCTTCCCACGAGGCCTTGGCGGCGAGATACTTCGCCATGTTGGCCTGCGCCCCACACGGTTGTTGGGCATCGAACAATTCGCAGGCCTTGAAACGCATCAGGTTGGCCGCCTCGATTTCGATAAAAGCATCGGCAATCGGGAATTGCACTCCCTGGTTCTTGCCGATGGGGCGGTCGAACACAATGCGTTCATTTGCGTACTTAGTGGCGCGTTCGATGAACCAGTAACCATCACCGATGCACTCGGCGGCGATCAGCGTGCGCTCGGCATTCAAACCATCGAGGATGTATTTGAAGCCCTTGCCCTCTTCACCGATCAGGTTCTCCTCGGGAATTTCCAGATTGTCGAAAAACAGCTCGTTGGTTTCGTGATTGACCAGATTAGGAATCGGCCGCACCGTGAGTCCATTACCGATCGCCGCGTGCAAATCAACGATGAAAATCGACATCCCCTCGGATTTCTTTTTCACCTCGCTCAACGGCGTGGTGCGTGCCAGCAGGATCATCAGGTCCGAGTGCTGAACACGGGAAATCCAGACTTTCTGGCCATTGACCAGGTAGCGACCGTCCTTCTTCACGGCGGAGGTCTTGATCTTGGTAGTGTCGGTGCCAGTGGTCGGCTCGGTGACCGCCATGGACTGGATGCGCAACTTGCCGGCAGCGATCGCAGGCAGGTATTTATCCTTCTGGGCCTTGCTGCCGTTGCGCAGCAAAGTACTCATGTTGTACATCTGGCCATGCACGGCGCCGGAATTGCCGCCGGAACGGTTGATTTCCTCCATGATGACGGATGCTGCCGTCAAACCCAGGCCGGAGCCGCCATACTCCTCGGGAATCATGGCCGAGAGCCAGCCGGCGCCCATCAGCACATCGACAAAGGCCTCGGGGTAAGCGCGCTGCTCGTCGATCTTGCGAAAATATTCATCTGGGAACTGGGTGCACAAGCTGCGGATCGCGTCACGGATTTCCTGATGTTCATGTTCGTCAGGTGTGTTGAGCATGGGGTCTCCTGGTCTTTCTTTGGGTAATGGGTGCCGGTTATCTATATGGTTCACGCCAACGTGGCGCGGGCTTCCATCGTGAGTGCGCCGCCGGTATCGCGCGTCCATAGGTGGACGGTTTTGCCGTCTTCATTTGGCGCGCCACATACAGCGAATTCTTCGGTGTCGAACAGCGGCTTCGCGGCACGGAAGGAAAAGTCGCTAATTGTTGCTTCCGGACACTCGCGGCGCAGCAGATCGATCAACAGCGTGGCGATCAGCGGACCATGTACCACCAGTCCGGGATAACCCTCGACTTCGGTCACATAACTGCGGTCGTAGTGGATGCGGTGGCTGTTGAAAGTCAGCGCCGAGTAGCGGAATAGCTGCACGGGGCCGGGCCTGACCGTCCGTTCCCACGCTGCATCAAGCGGCGCGGGCTTGACCGCCGGGGGCTGTGCGCCGGGCTCGGCCGCTTCGCGGTAGACAATGTCGTGTTCTTCGCTTAGCGCCAGACCATGCGTATTGCTAAACGTGTGCTCCACCCGCACGAACACCAGGTCACCGCTGCGCCCCGCCTTGTGTTCGACGCTGAGCACGCGCGATTCGCGCTGGACGGTTTCGCCGACACGCAAGGGGTGGTGAAAGCGAAAGCGGCTTCCAGCCCACATGCGGCGCGGCAACGGTACCGGCGGCAAGAATCCACCCCGTTCGGCATGACCATCGGGCCCGACCTCGGACATCCGGTGGATAGGCAGAAAGTACAGCCAATGCCATAGCGGCGGCAGAGGCGAGCCATCGACGAAAGGCGGATCCTTGCGATCCAGGGTCGCCGAGAGCGCATTGGCCGGGAACGCCGCCAGTCGCTCGACACGGCCCTCGGATTTGCCGACCCATTGCTGTAAATGCGCGATGTCTACCTTCATGATCCCCCCCTGTCTTCGATGGCATAAAATATATCAGCGGGATAGCGTTCACTGAATCCGTATCTAGTGAAGACATCGTTCGGAATACCTGAACGCTCTCTGATACACTGGCGAGCAAGTAAAGGAATACCACCATGCACTTCGATCTCGCCGACCTGCGCCTATTCGTCCATATCGCCGAAGCGCAAAACCTGACCAAGGGGGCCGGCCGGGCCTGCCTGTCGCCGGCGGCAGCCAGCGCTCGGCTCAAGGCGCTCGAGGGTCAACTTGGCAGCCGCCTGTTCTACCGTGACAGCCGCGGGGTGGAGTTGACTTCGGCAGGCGAAACTTTGCTGCGGCATGCGCGCGTGATCCTGCGCCAGGTCGAGCATCTGAAGAGTGAATTTGCCGCGTATGGGGCCGACGCAGTCGGTTCTATGCGCATCTTCGCCAACACTACGGCAGTGACGGAGTTCATGCCCGAGGTGCTTGCGCATTTCCTGTCTACGCGCCCCGGCGTGACGGTCGACTTGCAAGAACGTTTGACGCGCGATATCGTGCGCGGGGTGGTGGATGGTTCGAGCGATTTCGGCATTGTCTCAGGGCCGGTGCCGGACGTCGGTTTGCAGGTGCTGCATTTCAGTACCGACCGACTGGTGATGGTCACACCGGTCGGCCATCCACTTAGTGAACAAAGCAGCATCGCCTTCAGCGACACGCTCGATTATGAGCAAATCAGCTTGCATGAAGGCAGCACGCTGCATGCTTTCCTGCGTGATCTGATTGAGCAGCACGGCCGCCCCCTGACGCTGCGCGTCCAGGTCCGCAGCTTCGAGGCAATGTGCAGGATGATCGAGGCCGGCGTCGGTGTCGGCTTGCTCCCGGAGTCAGCCGCATTGCGCCATCGGAAAACCATGCGCTTGCATATTGTCGAACTGCGCGATGCGTGGGCAGTCCGGGAGCGTAGTATTCTTGTGCGAGACCTGGAAGCGCTGCCCGGCTGCGCTCGCGCACTTATCTCGGAGCTGATGCTCTCGGGTTCGGGCGGGAGCGAGCACGTATCCTTGCCAGGTTCGGATCACTCCTCGCTGTTGCCGACCTAGGCTTCACACACTTCCATCGTTACCTGCAAGAACTTATCAATGTCCTCAGCTGAATTGCAGTGCAGCGGCGAAACCCTGACGGCACCATCCATACTCAACGATTCAAGCATCCTCTTTGAATACAGGCTAGCCGCCACTCTTTCATAGACGATAACACCCCCTCTTTTCATATTCCCTGACCGCTTGGGTATAACCTAGTGTAGTGTTGCATTCTTGATGCTTCGTATTGAAATTCCGCACTTGAAAGGC